>JBGTCG010000115.1:0-27976 GCA_041748915.1 Methylococcales bacterium | reverse complement strand
AGAACTCGATCAGCGTTTTGACTGACATAAACTACTCCGCATCATGAACAAGAATGCGCCCGTCAACTTTGGTCATCTCGAAATCATCCTGAGCGGCGTCACCAAGCATCTCCACGAACGTCAGGTTGCAGTCGAAGCCAAACTGAAGCTAAGGGATGCCGAGCTGGCGGAAATCAAACAACGACTTCGAGCGCTCGAAACTTTGTTCGATGATGCGATCCAGCCAGCGGCGAAGGGGATGAGGCTGTTCCAATGAACGAACTTGATCGATTAGGCGTTGTGCTGAAGCGCGCAGCGGACGAGTTGAGCGAAGAAGAGTTTCGTCAATGCATGGGTCTCGTGGTCACGAGCCTGCAAAGGATTCTGGACACCGAGCGTGAACACGACGCGGAGCGGCAGGTGGCCGCGGCAATCGAAAAAATGCGCCGGGGGGGAGCTGGTTAAGTTTTCGAAGTGCTCTCCACAACGTACGCCCCAGCCAAATTTTTGCACCGGCAAAATTTAATATTTAAAATCAGTTACCTGTAAATCCATACGTATGACCGCCGGCAGACCGAGAAAATCTCCCGCATTGAAGGTTCTAAGCGGTAATTTTCGTCCCGATCGGGAATTACCGGCATCCGCCTTTCCAGTTCTTTCGATCCCGCCGAAACCGCCGCGAACCCTGGATAAACAGGGGAAGGATCTGTGGAAAAAGCTCAGTGCCATGCTGGTTGAAGCGAGAATATTATCCAATCTGGACCTGATTGCACTCGAGGCTCTAGTGACCTGTTGGTCGCAATGCAAGCGCTTCGAGACCGAGGGCCGTGAGATCCCGGCGTCGTATTTTGGTCAGATGAAGAGCCTGCTGGCGGAATTTGGCCTGACACCTTCGACTCGTAATCGAATCGTGAAGGGCAAGTCCGAGCCCACGAATAAATTCGAGAACAACGGCAGAAAGCCGTAGTTCCTTTTGACTCCTCCCTGGCCGGCTTTCGAGCCGGTTTTTTTGTTTGGCGGTTTTTTCGCAATCTTGCGAGTTTCCCGTAAAACGGCAGATCTGCCGAATTACGCAAAACTCAGCAATTATCCGCCAATCACGAAACTGATGTTTTAGCGAAAACGGCAGATCTGCCGTGATTTCAGCGGCTTACAAACCTTGTATACGTATACAAGGTTTAAGCTTTCACCATGGTCACTCCCCGCGTGCGCTTAGAACACCGAACAACTTCCCGCCGGCGGTAAGTTTGGAAAACATTGGATACCAAAGCGGCATTGGCACAAGTTAAGAAACGCCGGCCCTTCCCATTCCCCCGACTCGTATAAAAACGCTTATACACACCTATTGCCGTCACTCCCAAACACGCGCGGGGGCGCCAAGATTTACAACAACGCGCCGGCGCGTTGTTGTTCCCCGCATCCGCGCGCGCGCGGGAATACCGAGTGTAAAAAGCTGCTGCGTGAGCTCACCCACCCCGCATCCGCGCGCGCGCGGGAATACCGCCGGATCCTGCAAGGTCACGCTGGCCTTGGCCCCTGTCTCCCCGCGCGCGCGGGAATACCTAAAATAACTGTCAACAATGCTGGACAGTTTTCTTCGAGGGAAATTCCGATTGCGCAAAGAGTCGGTATAGTGCGGTTCCCATTGGGCACCGCACTAGTCCCTATTCCTTTAGCGCCTGTATTCCTTTCCGACTCCCGCAACATCTCCCCGCGCGGGAGAGAGGACTTCGAGATTTCAAATCTCGAAGTTTGGTTGAATTATTTGACCGCTATGAAATATGGATCTATATCAAAAGCTTACAAACTCTTACTACGTAGTAAGAGTTTAAGCTTCCACCGCAACTAACCGACGTCGGTTAGTTGTTCCATTTAGCCATCATGCCGAAGCCAGGGGGTGGCCTGAGTGAAACTGCCCGAAGTCGTCTCGACGTTTTGGTCGAGATGTCAACCCTATCCCTTCTTTTTTGGTTTGGTGTCGATGGTTTCAACCGGCGCTGAATTTGAAAGGGGAGGTTCAGTGAGAGATTCAATAGAAGGCTCCGCTGAATTTTTGCAATATTCGTTGTTTACGCCGGGATTTAGTGGCTCGGTGTGTACGGTACACAGTTCGTTTCTCATATTAGAAACGAACTTGTTACTCACCCCGCACCGCCGCGCGATCTCGCGGTCTGAATCGTCCGCATGGGCTTCGATCTCCTTTTCGACTAACTGCCTTTTCTCGGCGTTGGTCAGCGTGCAGGAGCGGCGGTGTTTGTTCAGTGAATACACCAGCTCGCGCATTTCCGCCGCCGACATGTTCTCCGACAGGTGGGCGTAATTCGGCGGGATCAGTGGATAGCCAAGGTCGTCCATGGCCTGGATACGATGGCGGCTTTCGAGCCGGTTTTTTTGTGCCTCTCCACCGCGGAATTTATGTGGTATGGAGTGGCGGTGTATTTCCGAAAACAGCCTTTAAGTATTTAATTAATAAGGAAGTGGTGGCGGAGAGGCAGGGATTCGAACCCTGGGAGGGCTACAAACCCTCAACGGTTTTCAAGACCGCCGCTTTCGACCGCTCAGCCACCTCTCCGGCGGAGGCGGGAAGCATACAGTAAATGCTGGATTCGGGCAATTGATCTGCTTCAGCGGCAAATAGGGGATATCGGAGCGTTGACCCCGGAGCCTCTAACCCTCATCTACCCACAAACAGTTTCCTCCGCTTTCGAGATTAACCAGTTCGAGATATTTCCGGTGGGATTCCATTTCCGATTCGTCCGGGTGAACTATTTTCAATTTCGGCCGGTCGGCAAAAGCCAACCTTATCTGTTCCGGATCATTGCGCCGCACAAAGCCATGCTCTTCTTCAAGTATCGAAGTTTGACCTCCGGTCATTGTCAAATAGACCTCGGCAAGTATTTCGGCGTCCAGTAAGGCTCCGTGCAATTGCCGGTGGCTGTTATTGATGCCGTAGCGCTTGCATAGCGCATCCAGGCTGTTTCGTTGGCCCGGATGTTTCTTTTTGGCAAGGGTCAGTGTGTCAATGACGGTGCAGTAATTCGCTATACTCGCGTTCCGGTTCGACAAACTGATTTCATGATTAATGAACCCGATATCGAATGGAGCGTTATGAATAACCAATACCGAGCCGGTCACAAACGAAAAAAAATCATCCGCGACGTCTGTAAATCTGGGCTTTCCCGCGAGAAATTCATTACTGATTCCGTGTACTTCGATCGCGCCGCTATCGATTTCCCGGTCCGGATTCAAATACACATGGAAACGGTTCCGGGTAATTTTTCGATTAGTTATTTCGATACATCCAATTTCGATGATCCGATGCCCTTCTTCCGGCGAAAGACCGGTGGTTTCGGTATCCAATACGATTTGTCTCAGCGTTTTGCTCACGAGGGTGTTCTCGAACCATTCTTGCAAAAAAGCGGTTATCACGGCAGTTTCCGTCTGCCTACATTCCGGTTCCTGTCCTTTCAATCATCTTCGTCCATTGAAATGCGTGCTCGCCCTGAGCCGAAAATAGTTTGCGTTCGTGTTTCAACGAAAACGGCTACCCGGGCGTTGAGCAGTGCTCTGCGAGCGAATCGATTCCTTTGTTAGCCAGGAGATCTGCCCGTTCATTGCCGGCATGTCCGGCATGCCCCCGAACCCATTTCCATTGGACTTTGTGGTTGCGCATGGCCGCATCCAAACGTATCCAGAGATCCTTGTTTTTCACCGGTGACCGCGAAGCGGTCACCCAATTTCGCCTTTTCCAGGCGGGCAGCCATTCGGTAATGCCTTTCTGAACGTAGGTCGAATCGGTATGAAGGCAGACTATACTGCTCTTTTTCAGCGCTTCCAGGCCTTTGATCGCGGCCAACAGTTCCATACGATTATTCGTTGTCGGCTCCGGCACGCCTCCGAACAACTCTTTTTGTAACCCTCGATAGTCAAGTAGAACCCCCCAACCTCCAGGCCCCGGATTTCCGCGGCAGGCCCCGTCGGTATAAATATTGACGATATCAGCCATGGCTTCGCCGGTTCGTGGCGATGTCCGCCGGAACGAGGTTTCGCGGCACCACGCTGGCAGCTGTGAGAGGAATCAAGGTATAGCGCCGTTTGATCGCTTTAATGCCATATCCTACCGCCGTGAACAGCCCTAGCGTTCCGCTTTCGGCCGACGCAACGGCGGATGATTGCCGGAAATAAATCCCGGATTTCACCGAGTGCTCAAAATTCAGCAACGACAACCAGTCCCGAATCCTTGGATAACTCAAAAATGTTCCGCACCACGGCACGATGCCGCGGCGGCCTTGGCGAAAATGATAAAGGGAGTGGAAACTCCAGGGGTTGAATCCCAGCAGTATGAACTGTCCCTCCGGTTTTAAGACCCGCTCTGCCTCACGAAGAACAGCATGTTGGTTGACCTCAAATTCAAGACAATGCGGGATGACCACCACATCAATGCTTTCGGACTCGATCGGTATCTGGTCGCAGCGCGCGATAACACGGCAGGTGTTCGCATTGGCGAGCAAGTCATAATCAACAACGATAAATCTATACCGGCAATCCTGTGCGAGGTATTCGTTTTCCCAGCCCAAAGACCCGATTTGTAATATACTCTGGTTGTATCTGAACCATACGGTTCGTGATAAATAACCGGATTCCATCATTCTCAGATTTGCACCCTGCGGAGACAAGTACCATTCGATTAAAAGCCTACGCAAATGTACGGGATTTTTGATCTCCGGTTTTTGTTTCATTGTGCTTCTCAGGGAATTTATCGTTATAATAGATCAACGACGATTTTAACGCAGACAGACCTCGTGGAATATAGCTGCCGTTTTTTTGTTCGCATGGGCCTTTCGGCCCTTTTAGTTTTTGCCGTGCTTTCAGGGTGTTCGCAAAAAGCAGGATTGGAATCGGTATCTGAAATTGAAACTGGATGGTCTGGTTTATCCGACAAGCGAAATGTTGCCGGGATCACGGTAACAAAATCCGAACCTCGTTCCGTCGCCGACAGGAAAGACGGCCCCTATCAATCCAAATTTGAAACAATTTGGCAGCGGATCTTCTCGCTGTATGCGCTGCCGCCGGTGCAGGATTTTCGTATCGATCAGGAGTTGCGCTCATTTCTCAGGAGCACGGATTATCTGGACCGGGTCCAGCTCAGGGCGGAACCGTATCTTTTCGAAATAGTCGACCAGATCGAAAAACAGGGAATTCCGGGGGAATTTGCTCTTCTTCCGATCGTCGAAAGTGCGTTCCAGCCCTATGCGTATTCGCACGCGCATGCATCCGGAATTTGGCAATTCATTCCCTCGACCGCGCGCATTTATGGGCTCGAACAGAACTGGTGGTATGACGGCAGGCGTGATATTTATGCCGCCACCCAGGCGGCCATCCGGTATCTGCAGAAGCTCAATCGTGATTTTAACGGGGACTGGCTGCTCGCGCTCGCTGCTTACAACTGTGGAGAAGGCGCGGTGCAAAACGCGATCAACCGGAATTTGCGCCGCGGTCGTCCAATCGACTTCTGGTCTCTCGATTTGCCGCGGGAAACTCGCGCTTATGTTCCGCGGCTGCTCGCGGTAAGCGGACTGTTTGTAAAAGCGGAACGATACGGCGTCCGGCTGCGACCGATTAAGGACCGTCCTTACCTCAAAAATATTACCGTCGCCAGACAGATCGATTTAAAAGTGGCAGCGGAGCTCGCCGGCATTTCAATGCACAAGCTTTACATGTTAAATCCGGGTTATAACCAATGGGCATCAGCGCCATACGGTCCCCACCGATTGCTGATTCCAATGGAAAATGCGCAGATTCTTACCGGAATAGTCGATAAGTTATCCGAAGCAACCAAAGTCCAATGGCGCCGCCATCGCATCAATCGCGGGGATTCCTTGCAGAGTATCGCCGCAACCTACGGAACGTCGGTCGCCCATATTCAAAAGGCGAATAATCTTGGGACCACCAATCTGCAACCCGGTGACTATGTGATCGTTCCGCTTTGTGATGATGAACCGGCGCACTACAATTATTTTGCTAATCCGAACACGCCGAAATTCACGTTTCCCGCGCCGCTCATCCGAAATCTTCAAAAAAAGATCCTTCATGTGGTTCGCCGCGGAGAAACCCTGGCCAGGATAGCAAGACACTATTCAATAAGCCTGAAAGAACTGCTTAGTTGGAATCGGCTCAGTACTCGGTCGCTAATCCGTCCCGGAAAGAGACTCGCGATATTGGCCCGGAATAACCGGCCAGGCGCCACGGCTTTGCAAGGCGTTAGAAGCTATACCATCCAGAAAGGGGATTCCCTTTCCGTGATCGCGCGCCGATTCAATGTTTCGATTGCCGACCTACGAAAATGGAATAAGCCAAAGTTTGGAAATCGCCTCGTTCCCGGCCAAAAGATCAAAGTCGTACCGGGCCGACCAGTTAGCCGGCGGTTTGGTAGTGTTAAAACGGTTGGGCTCTAAGAATGCTGAATAAATCCTTCAGTTGGCGGTAACACCAAACGCGTTTTGCTTTTGCCATACTAAACCAATCGCCTACAGCGTTCAATTTTGGCCGCGCATTCCTGCGCCGCGGGGGACGCCTGAAAAATCAAGGCCTTGTTCGCCAGAAGGACGAAAACAGCGAATGTGTCCACGGTTGGTTAGTGCGTGCACGATTCCAGGACAAGATCGGGTGCGATAATCCTAAGACCTTACGGCAGTTGGCAACCTCAGTGACGGAGGCTCAGGCCAGATGCATACTTGATCACGGCCTTGACTCTTGGCTTGGGACAAGGCTTTCCTGACGCGTTGAATCATAGCTTCATTGCTTCTTACACCGGCATCATATTCGGTGAGGCCGACACTGCAGGTTACAGAATACATTTTTTCCTTGGTCCCGCCAAATTGCAGGGATTTGATCGTGGAATGGGTCCGTCCGATTAATATACGGGCCTGTTTAATCGCGGTATTTGGTATAATAATCAGGAACTGGTCACCTCCATACCGGCTTGTAATATCCGAAGCCCGTGTGCTTTTTTTCAACACAAGTCCGATTTCCCTAAGAATATCATCCCCAACGGCATCGCCGGCAAGATCGTTGATCTGCCTAAAATGATCAAGGCCGATCAACGCCAGACTTAACGGGGCACTATATCTTTCCGTGCGATAGATTTCATCCTTGAGATGATCCAACGCATAACGACGATCGTAAAGACCGGTGAGCTCATCGGTAACCGCCAGATGTTTCAATGCTCTTTCGCGAAGTTTAAGCAAGTGCCGCTGTCCTGCTTTTTTGATGGCCATATCAATAGCCTGCCGCAACGCTTCAGCCGAAAGTTCCGATTTAGGGAGGTAGTCCAAGGCTTCGTCGTTAATGGCCGATGCGGCCATCGGCTCGCTGGCGTCGCCCGTCAGCATTACAACGGACGGAATTTTATCAGCGAACTGTTTCGATAGCTGGGTCAATAGATCCAGACGATCGAAATCGGGCAAATTATAACCAAGCAAAATGCAATCCGGACAATCTTTGCGGATACTGTCGAGAGCTTCGTCAGCGGTATTAACTTCGCGGATGACATAATCGGTTTCGCTATTCCGAATTAATAGACGGTGACACGTGGATGGATGTTCAAAATCATCATCCACGATCAGGATCCGGCGGGATTCAATCATGGTTTGAATCTCCCATAACTAGAAATGACTTTTTTAAACAATGCCTTTGACTTCTCAAAAGATGGTTCGAATCCGGCAAGGTCTGTCGGTCGGTTCGGCGCAGGCCGTTCACATGGAATCAGCAGGTGACGGGGACACGGGCGAAATAATCCTATCAGCGGATAATGTCAGGGTTCCCCAAGGCATACCTTCCCGATTGGGATCGGCAATTGTAAATTGCCCGCTAAACTAAATTAGTTATAGACAAACCGCGACATTTTGCAATCCGGTCGCAGGTGAAACGCGGGATTAACATCGGCCCACGGGCTGCTAGGCGACGGTCCGGACGCCGATTTCGCGGTCACTGCCCGGCGATTGGAGTCATACCGGTAGCAAAATTGCCGGTGCGATGAAGAAAAGTTATTCGATTGTCCAGTTTGAATCTATAATGCAAACTAGTAGCAATCACTAGAAATAGGGCTTCACGATGCTGGAATACGCTGAGAAACGGGCTCTAGTCCGATACGAAGCGAACTGTAATCTAATCTATAAGCTTCCCGAGTCGGAGTGCGAATATGCCGCTACCTGCATTAATCTGAGCGGAACCGGCATACTGTTTACCGCCAAAGATGACATTGAACCCGGCCAGGCCGTTGAAATTCGGATTACACCGGCAAATTACGCGTGCCCTTCGATCACTGCATTTATCGAAATAATCCGCAGCTATCCGGTCGACGATCACCAATACCAAATTGCAGCCTCCATCAAATGCATCAAGGCGAACTGAAACGAATTTAACTCGAATATCTATCACCAATGATAATGGATATCTGGCCGGCAGATTTCTAATGTTTTCCATCACCAAAGACGTTTATTTCTGTTATGGCCATCGCTTGATGAATCATTCCGGCAAATGCCGGAACATCCATGGCCACAGCGTAAAGGCTGCCATCACGATCGGAGCATCACAACTTAACGATCAGGGCATGGTTTGCGATTTTTCCGATATCCAACAGGCGGCGGCGCTATTTATCGAGGAGACACTGGATCATAATTTCCTATTGCATCGGGATGATCCACTTTGCCCGGTTCTGAGCCAAGCCGGTGAACGATTTCTGCCTCTGAATGAACATCCAACTGCCGAAGTACTGGCGCGGATTATCTACGAGAATATGGCAAAGCAGGGGTTCGCCGTACAGAATGTAACGCTGTGGGAAACCGCAAGTGCAAATGCAAGTTATTTTGGAAATTAGATCCGATCGAAACGCGGGTGAAGCATTCTGCCGGAATGTTGTTTCCTGCGCACGATTTTTCTGCGCCAGAACCAAGGCAATCAGATTTTCAGGTGGTTCCCGCTTCCGGACTGCAGACATCAAATCGGTTTTGATCATCCATCCGGTTAATGAGTCTACTTGATCAGAAAATCCTCAGGACCGCCCTGATCGCATCCGGGTCCAGTCTGAATCCAATCAACAAGTCCTGCATTCTGCAGATTCTTTGTGAGTCCAATTTTCACAAATTGTTTCGGCTAGCGCCCGATCTGCTGCGGATCCAATGTTGTGCCACGGCCAAGACCAGCGGCCGCCCGACGCTTTATATAAGGATTCTGGAACGCAATCCGTACACACTGACTATCGAATTGACTCACCGTTTCGCATCGGAGACCGACGGGCGAGGAGAACCTGGGGTGAGGATCCGGGTTTATCTGGATGCGAAGTCCGCCGAAGTTTTGCGCGATAGTTCGCGCCCTCTGATTTCTCATGTGCTGCAAAAAAATCCTGCGCCCGAAATCGTGCTGGACTATAAATGGACCATCAATTATTTCCTCGAACGATGGCTGGACCACTGTATCGAACAGGGTTACCGGTTTGACCGAAGCGGCATGATCGAAGCACTCATTTTCTAGTCGTCCGGATTCCAGTCAGGAAACTCCGGGGATTGATCTTTTCTTATTGCACCAGTCGACGCTCCAGACCGGCCACCCGCCTGCGCGCCGTGCGGAGCCGCATCTGCATTCAGCCAGGATCCGATTACCCGGATGAATCGCTCCCCATATTTGGCAAGTTTCTGCTCGCCGACGCCGGACAAAATAATCATTTGCGCCAGTGTCACCGGCTTTTTCTCCACCATTTCCCGCAACGTCGTGTCATGGAAAATAACATAGGGCGGCAACGCCTGCTCGCGCGCGATGTTGAGACGTTCCTCGCGAAGCCTCTGCCATAATCGTTCGTTTTCCGGATCGACAAAACTGTGCTCCGCACGCGGGGTTCGTCTTTCTTCGTTTTTTTCGCTTCTTGTTAGCAGCAGACGGTACTCTCCACGCAATAATGGCCGGCTTTCACCCGTGAGGCGCAGCGCGCCGAAATGTTCAAAGTCGGGTTCGATCAGACCGCGAATCAGCAGTTGCCGAAACAGTGAGCGCCATTCATCGATGCTGAGATCTTTGCCGATACCGTAAGTCGATTGTCGGTCATGACCAAATCGCCGGATTCGAGAGTCGGTCTTGCCGAGCAGGACATCGACCAGGTAATTCACCCCGAAACGCTGTCCGGTGCGGTAAATACAAGACAACGCCATCCTGGCCGCCTCGGTCCCGTCCCAGGTTTCGACGGGCGCGAGGCAATTATCGCAATTGCCGCAGGCGTCTTTGCGTTCCTCGCCAAAGTAATTCAACAGCGCAACTCGCCGGCAGGCAGTCAGCTCGCAAAAACCCAGCATCTGATCCAACTTCTGGCGTTCAACCCGTTTGCGGGCTTCACCGGCTTCCGAGCTATTCAGCATTTGCCTGAGCGTTACGACATCCTGAAGCCCGTAAAACAGCCAGGTGTCCGCGGGTAAACCGTCACGTCCGGCGCGGCCGGTTTCCTGATAATAGGCTTCAATGCTCTTGGGCAAATCCATATGAATCACGAAACGCACATTCGGTTTGTCGATACCCATCCCGAATGCAATCGTTGCGACCATAATCACCCCTTCTTCCATGATAAACCGTTGCTGATTCAGGGTGCGGGAATGCTTTTCCATTCCGGCATGATAGGGCAAAGCGTCGAGACCCTCATCCTGCAACCACTTGGCGACTGCATCGACACGTTTTCTCGACAGACAGTAAATGATGCCGGCTTCGCCCGGATGATCCTGTTGCAGAAATTTCGATACTCGTTGTTTGGCATGGTCTTTTAGTGAAATCCGGTAGCGGATGTTGGGGCGGTCAAATCCGCCGATGAAGAGATCCGCCTTCTCAAGCGCCAAACGCGCGATGATTTCGTTGCGGGTTAATTCGTCAGCGGTTGCCGTCAGAGCGATCCTCGGTATCGCCGGAAAACGTTCATGCAGGATGGAAAGGTGCAGATAGTCCTGCCGGAAATCATGCCCCCACTGGGATACGCAATGGGCTTCGTCGATCGCAAACAACCCAATCCGAGCGCGCGCAAAGAAGTTCAGCGAATATTCGGTCAGCAAACGCTCCGGCGCGATATAGACCATGTCCAGTTCGTTCCTGATTAATTGCTGTTCCACGGCCGCAACTTCCTGGTAAGACAAACTGGAATTCAAATACGCCGCGCGGACCCCGTATTGCAGCAAGGCGCGAACCTGATCTTCCATCAATGCTATGAGAGGCGAAACGACTACGGCAACTCCTGGCCGCAACAGGGCAGGAATTTGATAGCAAAGTGATTTACCCCCGCCGGTGGGCATCAGGACCAATGCATCACGGCCCGCGATCAATGCATCGATGACTTCTGCCTGGCGACCGCGAAAGTCCTGGAAACCGAATACGTTCTGTAATATGAATAAAGGGCTTTCTTCACCGGGATTTGTGGACAAATGCTGCATTCTAAATTTGGCGAATCGGCGTTCCGATCGCGATGAACGAGCTGGCAATATACAATGGTTTGTCAATCTGGTGTTGATCCGGAAACACCCCTCCCGGGGGCGTTTCTTTGACGGAACTGGAAAATGTGATTTCCCCGTTCCTTACATTTTCAATGGCTTTCATCCATTGAAAATGCCGGCTGGTCCTGAGCCGAAATAATTTTCGTTCGTTTCCGAACGGAAATTATCATCCGAGCAACTTTGAAGGTATCATCATTGCTCCGTGATTGTCCGCCTTTCCAATCCGATGCGCCAGAAAATTTCCCTGCTGTTGTTCGTATCCGCCCTGATCCTGCTGATACCGGGTCTGGTTCAACCGATGCTGACGCTACAGGCCACGGTCACCAAAAAGGAGATGCTGAATCTAGCGGCTGACTCGTTGTTTCCGAAAGGTTCCGATAACTCAATGGTCGTAGAGTTCGCGCACGCGATGATTCAAAGCCTGCACACGGAAGGGTCCGTGGAAATTTACAGCAAAACGCGCAGCGTTCTGGGTACGATGGACGATTTGTTTTCCAGCGGCAATTATTTTGTGGCCTTTTTGATCGGCTTGTTTGCAGTAGTCGTCCCGCTGCTCAAATTGCTGCTGACCGCCGTTGCCGCGCTGATTCGCGACCGATCCGTGCGCGACTCATTTCGGAACGTGGCCGGAATGATCAGCAAGTGGTCGATGAGCGATGTCTTCGTAATGGCGATTATCGTCGGCTTTATGGCCGCCAATGCCGACGAGAATCCAAACGGAGCGGTCCACATGCATGCCGAGTTTGGCCCTGGATTCTTTTACTTTGCCGCTTATTGCCTGACATCCATCCTGTCGGCGCAATTTTTACGCCATGAAACCACGATTAGTCCGGATTGGCTCGCGCCGGATATGGAATATCAACGGCGCGAATAGCCTGGGCTGTTCATTCGCCCCGGCGATTGAATCACACAATTAACGGATTTCGACAGCAGATAAATACAGGCCTGGCCGGCCATTTTTTGTTCCAATCCGACCAAGAGTATTTTCCAGTAATCGTCTTTTTGAAATTTCCGCGGCAGAAGCGCCGGTGTGGACGAGATTTTTACCTGTTCCAGATCCGAGCGGATTTTTTCCACAATCAATAAAGCATTTTTCTTTCCTTTTTGAATACCGAGCAGGACTCCCCAGCCGGGTATGGAGCCTTCCTTCACCGAGGAGCCTTCACGTTTCACGGATTGTATCGGAAAAGATCCACAGCGCTCGGTGTGCAGCCGGAACGGAGGAAAAGAAAGTCCGGCCGTTTGCGGGAATACCAACCCATCGACGGTCGGAACGCTGCCCAGATCCCGTGCGTTCGCAAACCCGTGGTCGAGCAGTTTCCGCATTCTGGCGGTACGCTCGGCGCCGGATTCCGCTCCCAACACAACTCCGATCAACCGCACATTGTCGCGCAAAGCCGTTGCGATCAGATTGTAACCCGACCCGCAGGTATATCCGGTTTTCAGGCCATCGGCGCCGCGGTAGCTGCCAATAAAGCCATTGGTCGTGTAGCGTTGCCGTCCCCTGAATTGGATCGACCGGTTGGAAAAATAATGGAAATGTTCCGGGAACGTTTTGATCAACTTCATGGCCAACACCGCCATGTCCGATGCGGTCGTTTTCTGCGATGGGTCCGGAAGCCCCGAAGCGTTGACGAATAAAGTCCGATTCATGCCGAGCTCCCGGGCTCGACGGGTCATCTCGTCGGCAAAGGAAAATTCACTGCCTTGCAAGCGTTCGGCGAGCACGACGGCCGCGTCGTTCGCCGAAATCGTGGCAACCGCTTTGATGGCATCGCTCACGGATAATTTTTCCCCCTTTCTAAGGCCCAGATGCGTGGCCGGCTGCGCAGCGGCATGGGCGGACACCGTAAGTTTTTCATTCAGCGTCAGCCGGCCTGAGTGCAAGGCTTCGAACGTCAAATACAAGGTCATCAGCTTGGTCAGGGAAGCAGGATGCCAGCTTTGATTCGCATCCTCGTGCCGCAGAACCTTCCCGCTATTGGATTCGACGACAATACCGGGATACGGTAAGACTTTCAGAGGAAAACACACTATGCCGACCAACAAGGCCAGCGGCAATAGTTGAATGGTTTTTCCGGATCCGTTCCGTTTTTTCAGGCTGACGCGCAAGACAGGATTCTCCGTTGTGAAACCATAAAATGTCACTAACCCATATTAAATTAGCTTAGACCCAACTCAAAGCCGCCCGTATTTCTAAAACATTCAACAGATTCCGGCGCGATTTCCGCCCATTCCAAAACGTCGTGCAGTTCAACCGTCGCTCCGGATGGCTTGTTGAAACGGGCAGAGTACTGCTACTATCCACCGGGAAGGCCGGAGACACGAGGATTGAAGTGAATGGTTTGTTTCAGTATAGAGCGATGTGCGAAATTTTTAACCAGTAACAGATAAACCGAAACAGGAGTTCTCATGACAACACTCAGTGTAGGCTGTCCGGTGCCGGATTTCGAAGCGGTCTCGACCGGCGGGAAATCGGTGAAACTTTCTGACCTGCGCGGAAAAAATCTGGTGCTTTATTTTTATCCGAAGGATAACACCCCCGGCTGCACCCAGGAGAGTTGCGATTTCCGGGATCGTCTGGGGGAATTTGAGGCCTTGAATACCGTGATTCTCGGCGTCTCGCGCGACAGCCTGAAAGCACACGACGATTTTCGGCAAAAACAGTGTCTTCCTTTTGATTTACTATCCGATCCGGACGCGACGCTCTGCCAGCTCTTCGACGTGATTAAAATGAAAAATATGTACGGAAAACAGGTGCGTGGAATTGAACGCAGTACCTTTCTGATCGACCGCGAGGGCAAGCTGGCAGGGGAATGGCGCAAAGTCAACGTCAAGGAGCATGCCGGCGAAGTGCTTGAGAAAGTTCGTAAACTTCAGGCGGCCTGAGATTTCTTTTTCCTTCCCGATCTAAAGACTGCCTCTGGAGGAGCTTCCCTTGCCGACCGTGGCTGGCGGCGGCTCCGGCTTAAGTATTGGATAAGGTATCCTGCCCGCATAAATACCTGCCGGGACACTTCCGGGACCAATCAGTGAGATGAATGCAGAAATTTTAGAAAAGAGAAAACTGTTCGTACTGGACACGAACGTACTGATGCATGATCCGGCGTCCCTGTTTCGCTTTCAGGAGCATGATATCTTCATCCCGATGATCGTGCTCGAGGAATTGGACCGATGCAAAAAAGGGGTTTCCGAAGTTGCCCGCAATGCGCGCCAGGCGAGCCGATTCTTCGATGAACTGGTCGGATTGAGTAGCGGAGCGCCGCAACAGATCGAAGCGGGAGTGTCGATCACCAATCTGAGCAATCAATCGTCACAGAAGAAAGCCTCAAAGAGCGGGCGCCTGTTTTTCCAGACTCGAAGAATGACCTCCCTGCTGCCTGAATCATTGCCCGGCGACATGCCCGATAATTCGATACTGGCGACGGTGCTTACCTTGATCAAGGAGCAGCCGGATTCCCAGGTCATGCTGGTTTCCAAGGACATCAACCTCCGAATCAAGGCAACCATTCTCGGCATTCAGGCCGAAGACTATTACAACGACCAGGTTCTGGACGATATCGATCTTTTGTATTCTGGAATGATTACCGTTGCCGAAGATTTTTGGGTACGCCATGCAGGGAAAATGGAATCCTGGCAACAGCACGGACGTACCTTCTATAAAATCGAGGGCGCGGTTGTTGAAAGCTGGTATCCGAACGAATTGATCTATATCCCGGACGAATCCCAATTCGAGGGCGTTATCCGCTCGATCGAAGGATCTGCCGCAACGATTGAACTGAGCCGAGATTATCGTTCGCGGCAGAATTCCGTTTGGGGCATCCAGGCCCGCAACCGGGAGCAAAATTTTGCGTTCAATGTACTGCTCGATCCCGATATTGATTTTGTCACGCTCCTCGGCACCGCAGGCACCGGAAAAACGCTGCTCTCGTTGGCCGCGGGGCTTACCCAGACCATGGAAAACAAGCTGTATCGCGAGATTATCATGACTCGTGAAACGATTCCGGTCGGCGAAGATATCGGATTCCTTCCCGGAACCGAGGAAGAGAAAATGACTCCGTGGATGGGCGCATTACTGGATAATCTGGAATTGCTCGGCGACAGCCAGGATGCCAATGACTGGGAACGGGGAGCGACCAGCAATCTGTTACGCAACCGGATCAAGATCAGATCGTTGAACTTTATGCGCGGGCGTACCTTTCTGAATCGCTATATCATTCTCGACGAGGCCCAGAACCTGACTCCGAAACAGATCAAAACGTTGATCACCCGCGCCGGACCAGGCGCCAAGATTGTTTGCATCGGCAACGTCGCCCAGATCGATACCCCCTATCTGACCGCAACCACCTCCGGGCTCACGTATGCAGTCGACCGTTTCAAGCGATGGCCGCACAGCGCGCACATCACGCTGAAACGCGGAGAACGTTCACGCCTCTCGGATTACGCGGCGGACGTGTTGTGAGCTGCGGCAGGGATTGGAGTACCGGGCGGTAGCCGTTGCGGTGCAGGGAATAATTTTTAGCGACTGATAAAGACCAATGGCTGCGTATTCCAACCGGGCACTGGAACTCATTCTGCTCGTGTTTTCTTTTTGCCTGTATGTCCCCGGAATTTCGAGCCCCAGTATTCTGACCCAGGGCGATGAATCGGACTACATCCGCACGTCCCAGGAGATGCTGGAAAGCGGGGATTATTTGAGCCCGACCTTGCGCGGTGAGTTGCGCTTTACCAAACCACCGCTGCTTTACTGGGCGGTGGCCGGTTCCTATCGGATTCTGGATGTTTCCTTCTTCTCCTCGAGGTTGCCGGCCGTGATTTGCGCGGCAATCACGATCCTGTTCGTATTTCGGATGGGTTTGCTCCTGTTCGACCGGGAGTCGGCCTGGATTTCGGCGCTGATCGCCGCAACCTGTTTCGGAATGGTCAAGTTTTCCAAGATCGTATTGATGGAAAGCCCGCTGATTCTGACCTTTTTACTGGCCTTTTATTACTTCGCCCGATTCTATAAAGAAGAAAAGAGCTATTTTCTGATTGCGTCGTTCGCTTTTCTCGGCACCGCGGCACTGCTGAAAAGCCCGATCTATTCCGGGATCGGCGCGGCCGCAATGGCGCTGTTTTTGTTGGCCGAGGGACAACTCGATCGCCTGTTCCGCCCTCATTTGTTGGCGGCGGCGGGTATGGCGCTGGCCGTCTCAATGCCCTGGTATGCTGCAATGATCGCGCTGCACGGCGCGCTGTTCACCGATTTTTACCTGAATGAACATACGAACAAATTTGGCGATATTCCGCATTTCATCCTCCGTGTCTGGTTCGGGCTGTTGCTTTATATGCTACCCTGGACCGTCTACCTCATCTATTCGGCGTTTGTCATTTTCTACCGCGGTCTTTACCGCGACTGGCGCTACAAATTACTGCTCATCGTGGTGGGCCTGTTCCTGCTGGTATTCATGATTCCCGATCAGAAAGGCCTCTATTACTCGGTTCCGTTGCTGCCCTATTGCGCATTGATGACCGGCGGCGTCCTGAGCAGCCATTTCGGATCCAGTAGATTTCCGGACCTCCTGACTGCCACGATCCTGGTCGTCGCGGGCGTGGTGTTCGCCGCGTCAATCGGCCTTCTCGGCTCCGCGATGGTGTTCTCGCTGATCGCATGCGTGCTGGCGCTGAGCGCCGCGGTTTTTAGTTTCCGCGGACAGCGAACGCGCGCGATGATCCTGGCCGGATTATCGCTCGTACCGCTGTATACCCATCTCTTCCCATCGATCAATTTCGAAATCATCCCGGTCGAGAGAACACTGCAAATCGCGGCCGGCAAACCGATCTACAGCTATCGGATTTCACCGTTGAAATTTTCCAGCGCTCTGGGCGAGGAAGTCCATGAGGTGACCGAGGCCGACGGACTCGATGCACGGCTCGTCCGTGGCGGGTTGGTGATCATCAGCGTGGAAGATTATCAGGCGATTGACGTTCTGACTCGCGCACAGACAAAAGTTCTACTCGACTGGAAGCGCTGGCGGCGCCGCATTCCGTTCGGAGAGTTCTTCCATGCGATTTTAAACGGAACGCCTGAACGGTTGCACCAGCGAGTCGTGTTAATCGGACGCTAACCTCGGAATCGGAGGATCCATCCCTCAGTGCTCCGGACTATCCGGTCCACCCCAGACCGGTCGCGATGCAGTTGATCGACATCAACAGCGGGACCAGGGCTTTCCTGCGGTTCGGGTCGTCTTCCGGGAGCGACCTGAAGTGTTTGATCAGCCGGACTTGTTCGCGGCCGATCAGGTTGATGGTCGGCAACCGGCGCGTCAACTTGCGGCGGAACCGCGGAAACCGTTCGGCGAGAAGATTGCTCTTCGAAATCTGCAAGACCTGTTCGACCGTCAAATGGTACTCGTTTTCGATCATGCCGAAAATCCGTTGACGGATTTCCAGATTGGTGACCAGTTCAGAATATTCCTTGGCGATGGACAGGTCTACCTGGGACAGGGTTTTTTCGGCTTCGTCGATCACGAGACGGAACAAGGGGGATCGATCGAACAGATCCGACAAAATGGTTTCGGCGTTTTTCGGCTGTTCATGGAATGATTGCAGCGCGCTGCCGAGACCATACCAACTCGGCACCAGATGACGGTTTTGCGTCCAGGCGAAAACCCATGGAATTGCCCTGAGGTCGCCGAGCGATTTCGCCCCGAAACGTCTCGCCGGCCGCGAACCGATATTCAAAAGCGATAGTTCTTCGACCGGACTCGCGGATTCATAGTATTCCAAAAGCCCGGGTTGCTCGACGAGTTTCCGGTACGCTGCGAATGACATTTCTGCAAGCCTCTGAAAGGCTTGGCTGAATAACTCTGAGTCGTCCTGCTGGTTGTGCCGGGCCGATAGCAAGGAATGACCAATTACGCTCGATGCGAGCAATTCCATGTGATACAGCGCAGTACCCCGGTTGGCGTACTTTGACGAGACCACTTCACCCTGCTCGGTAATACGCATCTGGCCATGAATCGATCCGGGCGGCTGAGCGGCGATGGCCTGATCCGTGGGCGCTCCGCCGCGGCTGATCGAACCGCCGCGGCCGTGAAAGAACGAAATTGGAATGCCACTTGCGCGTCCGGTTTCGGTTAGACGGACCTGGGCCAGATACAGCTCCCAATTAGAGCTCAGATAGCCGCCGTCCTTGTTTGAATCGGAATAGCCGATCATGACTTCCTGGACTCCTCTCCGGCTAAATAGGCTCCGCCGGACCAGCGGCCTGGATAAAAACCGTTGCATGATTGCGGGCGCGGTCCGTAAATCTTCGATCGTTTCAAACAGGGGAACCACCGGCAGCGTGCACGCCGGTTCATCGCCGCCGATGAACAGGCCGGCGTATTTGGCCAGCAGATAAATCCCGAGAATATCCGCTTCGGTCTGCGTCATGCTCAAAATGAAATTGCCGAATGCTTCGGCGTCCATTGCCGAGCGGCATTCGGCAACCAGGCGAAGCAGGTCAAAAGTCTCCTGGGCCGGCGCCGGTAAACCACTCAGGTACAGAGCTTGTTCGGCCGGGCCTTCCAATTCGGAAACGATCCAGCTGGTCCATTCTGCGGAGGATCTACCCGGGCAAACCGAAATGTCCTCGCCATTGCGGTGCGCCCAGATCGCTTGCAGGGTTGCGGTCGTGACCGTCGTATTCTGTCGTAAATCCAGACTGCAAGTCCGGAAACGGAAAATTTCCACTTCTCGGCGCAACGGTTGGACAAGCGCCGATGCGAGCGAATGGCAACGGCTCTGAATCAGCGTCCGTTCAAGAAAATAAAGGTCGTCGATCATCTCGTCGGCCGTGCGATAGGCCGGGCGGCCCGTATCGCGCGTCACGGGTTGCTTAGCCGTTTTCAGCACGGTGTTGAGTTTCTCGAGCATACAGTTACAGTACTGGCGGAAGGCTTCCCCCGGATTTCTTTCCTCCGCGGCGCCATGCAGCGCCGATTCGCGGATCATCGCCGACAAGCGCGATCGAAAATCCTCCGGAATCTCGAACGAGTGCCGGCCGATGCTGAGATGATTGCGGAGATCTTCGAGTTTCGATTGGTAACGATCAACGCAAGCCCGCCGGAGAGTGAGCAGCGTATTTCGAGTCACCTGATTGGTTACAAAGGGATTCCCGTCCCGGTCCCCCCCGATCCACGAACCGAACTGGAAAAACGGAGGGATTTTGAACGTCTGGCCCGGATAGAAGGTGTCCAGGGCCCATTCCAG
Source organism: Methylococcales bacterium (assembly GCA_041748915.1). Lineage (GTDB taxonomy): Bacteria > Pseudomonadota > Gammaproteobacteria > Methylococcales > UBA1147 > UBA1147. The sequence continues at coordinate 8,243 of JBGTCG010000115.1, read as the reverse complement.
TTTTTCAATTAACTCGGGCGACCGCTCGAACAGGGCATCGCGGAAAAAATGCAGACCCCAGCTCACTTCCTGCGACACGGCGGGTTTTTCGAGACGAAGTTCGCCGGTCAGCCATAAAAGGTCGATTTCATTGCGGAGCTTATTGATCAGGTGGACGCGCTCCCGTTCCGTCCACCGCGGAGATTCGAGGTCCATGAGCAATAGATAAATCCGCCGGTGGATTTCCAATACCGTGACCCGCTTCGCCTCCGTCGGATGCGCGGTAATGACCGGTCGGACATCGGCGGTATTGAAAAAGGATTGAATTTCCGGTTCGGACACGCCGGCGTCTTTCAATCTGCGGATTACGTTTGCAAAGCTGTTTGCGACCTGATCGGGACCCAACTCGGTTTCGATCTCTCTGCGCCGCCGCATGCCCGAATTTTCCTCGGCGATATTCAACAGTTGAACCCAGATCCCCTGGGCCTGTAACGAGCGCATCAGCAAAGTGCGCCTGCCTATAGGGACCGTCGCTTCGCCGCGAAGCACCGGTTCGATCTCCGGTTGTCTGACTCGAATCACATCGATCAGCAGATTGAACAGGCGACCGATCGTCTGACTGGTTACTTCAGATATCCGTTCAGAGATCACTTCTTCAGTGATTTTCAGTTCTGACTGATGGTTCATTGGTCTACGGCGAAAGGTTTCGAAGAATCATGGATCAACAAGCTAGCATAACAAAGCTCGCGATAGAATTCGCCTGAATCCTGAACCCCAAAATCCGCGACCGGATTTTGGGTGAAGCGCCCAGTTGCCATTTTCGGGGATTCTTTAACGCCAGCGCCGCACGTTGGGCATACTGGCGTTGGCGGGGTGGCGTGGATGCCTTTTTTTTTCGAGTGGCTAACGCCCAATCGATGGGATTTCGAGCAGGCTCCGCCCAAGCGACTATGCCACCCTGATGGCGATCGGATGGCTCGGGTGCGCTAAGTTTCTCCTTCGAGAGTCCATTGCCAACACTGCGCCCGAATCGATTCGAACAGTTCGACAACTGGCTCGCGGACTTAAGATAAACCCGGCCCGTATGTCGCACGACCTTCCCGGCGATCTGGTAGAGGCGCCAACGCAGGGTTTGCACCTGATGGCGTCGCCATTCCTTTTGTAATGCCCAGCGCTGGAACCCCCGGCACAGGTTATAGGCCAACAGGCCGAGCCGGAAGAACACAGCATGGGCGGCAAACTGGCCACAGGGCATCCGCTCCATGCCGAAACCGAGCTTGAGCTCCTGGATTTGTGGCGGTAGATCGACTCAAAAAATGGAGCGCCTACGCCAGCAATATAACGCCGCGGCCTATTTAAAAATGCACGCGACCCGTGGCTTCTTACGTTCTTCTACCGTTACCGCGGACCGACACTGGCCTCCCATGCAACCCGTAACCATATTGCTTATTAAACCCTCGTAGTGTTCCGCGGTGCTCGCCGTGTCCGAATGGACCCATATCTTTCTCGATATCCAGCTAGAGCCCACCTGCGCTTTAGCAATCGCTTCAATGACTTTCGCCCGCGAGACCCCTTGCGCAAGTCCATACTTCTCAGCGACCCGACTACGGTTGCCGCCGTATTTGTAATGATCCAGTAGGTACTCTTGTGCTACTAGGAGCCTGTTTCGTTCTCTGGTGACGTTGTAGACAGCCCATGCCGTAGAAGAATCGTTTATCAATTTGAGAACCCTTAATGGAATAGTAAATTTGGCATCCACGGCACCGGTGAGCGTTTCAAGTGTGGCCTGTTTGGCCGCTTCAATAGTTGCCTCCGCTAGTATTGTTCCAATTTCCTTGTCTCGTGAGCCCAGCAGCGCTGGTAGCAACTTCGGTATATCAAAGTAGCTCTTGATAATACGCAGCGCGGTATCGGGCCCCGCGTAAATGCTGAGGAACGCTCCGCTAAAGCTTAGTACGCGATCGCATACGTCGTCCTCTGCCAGAGCACGCTGTTCTCGTGTATCAAGCAGACGCGACATCTCGACAAAATGTTTTACCACTAGAACCTTCGCGATGTGATAACCCCACTTCTGTTCACAGGTAGGGGCTCCACCGGCGATATCCAGGTGGCCCTGCTCGGGCGCGGTGCACGATGGACCAGGTGGTCCGGCTGAGCCCCGACACGTAGCTGCCACCTCCGCCTCCGTCGTCGCGAGACGGCCCTCTTGGCCCCGGCTTATCGCAGCTACGTACGCGGCGTATGCCCTTGCCGCTCTTGCCGCATAACATCCGTAGGCATCCTCACCTTGCTTTACTGCCTTACCATAGGCTCGCCGGCTTTCGATTACCGCCTTTTGGTAAACATCTTGGCTTTGGCGTACTGCCTTGTTATAGGCTTCCTGCGCTTGCTTGGCAGCGGCATCATAAGTCTGTCGCGTCCGATCTGCGCGGTAAGCTTCCCAGGCTCGAGCGTGTTCTTCATGGTAAACCCTCCATATCAGATCTCGTTCGGAGCGATAAATTCTCCAAATTCCTCCCCGCTCCGTATTGTGATTCGCCCAAAGGTGGCTTCGCTCTGCTTCGTAGGTGACCCACGTCTGTTTCTTGTTGGATTCATACGTTGTCCATGCGCTTTGTTTAACCGCTTGATAGTCGTCCCGCCCTGCCGAATTGGCGGACCAGGCAATAAGACAAGAGATCCCAAACACGACAACGATCGGCATGCTCCAGCATCCACCCCCTAATATCGAGAACGATATTCGCAAGCGACCATTGCGATTAAGTCTTTGGCTGTTCCTCTGCTGAGTTGGGATTTTCCATTGACTATATCCGACAGATCGATCTCGTCTGGACGAAACATCAAAAGGAGCGCAACACCCAAGACCAATACCATTAGTAGGGCAGGAACTACCCCCTTTTTAAAGACACCGATACGCAAGTCAGAAATGCTTTTGGACAGGCCACCTGCAGCAGAGGCAGCGCCGTCCTTCTCCACCTGTCTGCCACACATGACGCAGAAACGCGCGTCCGCTTCTAACTTCGCCCCACATTGTTCGCAGAACATGTTAACCCTCCTCGCCGGTAGAAAAGGTTTTGTCACTGATTCGCCGCAATAATGTCGTACAGTATCTTTCTAGCTGCATCATTAGGCTTTTGCCCTAATTGGGGATACTTAATGCCAATCTCGGCTAGAGTGGTGGCCTGATCCGACACGTTTTCCAATGATTTGATGACATGGAGAGCGAGTGTAAATTGGCCCGTACTACCATACCCGCTGGCTGTCAGCAATAACCTGTTTTCCGCCGAGTCGCGAGGAGCCGAATAGTCTCTCCCAGCCTTGACTGTCTTGATGGTCTGGATAGCCTGAGAAAGTACCTCGATCGCTTTGTCCGTTTGACCTGCTTTTTCATAGCGGTCCGCTATAGCTTCCAGCCTGGCACTCTTAAAGTATGGGTTTTCGATAGTTGTTTCGATCTGCTTGACTTCATCGAGGATCTGGGCAGCCTCCTCGAATTGTCCTGCCTCGAAGTACTTGCCAGAAATTTGAGCTAATACAGTGGCCTTCATAGAGGAATCCTCTATAGTTCTGGCGAACTGCAAGGCTAGATCGAAGTGCCGTGCTTCGGCGAATTTGTCGGCAATGCTACCCAGTGCGAAGGACTTCCGAGAGGCATCTTCTATCGTGCTCGCAATGTGAAGGAGCGCCGGGTCGAGTTGTCCCGCTTTAGCGTAGCTTTCGGCTATTATGGCCAGCGCCTCGCTTTTTGAATAGGGATCTTGTATATCTTGGGCGATCTGCATAGCTTTAGCGAGTTGTGCGGCTTTCGTGGACTCGGTTATTATTTTAATGAAGGCCTCGCGCTTTTTCTCCAGGGATTGTATGTGTATGCTATTCGCGACTTGCACAGCCTGGTCGAAGTGTCCGGATTGTGCGTGCTTGGCGGCTATGGCAGTCAAGACCTCATCCTTGTTCCAAAACTCCTGAAGTCGTTCCACAATCCGCATAGCGTCGTCGAAACGCCCCGCTTCGGCATATCGTTTACCAATGCTAGCGAGTGCACTGGCCTTACCGGCAGAGTCTTGTATCCCTTCCGCGAATGCCCTGGCCTTGTCGAACTGCTGCGATTCAGCGTACTTGTCGGCGATTAGCGCGAGGATGTATGGGGCCCTTTTGGACCAACTTATTGTGGTGGCAATATCTTCAGCCTGTTGGTATTTCCCTAATTCTATGTACGTAGCAGCGACCGTGAAGTAGCCATCCCCCAACTGGCTTTGCAAGTTGCTTTTCTCATAGGCGTTGGCTATTGAATCAGTGACTTGCCTCACCTGGTCCAGGATCTCTTTGGCCTGATCGGGTAGACGCAAACTTTCCGCAAGTACGCAAGCGGCACTGCACTTGAGGTCTGGTGCCTGAATCGATTCGGCAATCTGCTTGGCTTGCTCGAAATGTCCGGCTTCCGCATGAGCTTCAACTAATCGATATAACGCTTCCTCCTTCCTTGAGGCGTTACTTATCGTCCCAATGAGCTCCATGGCTTCGTCATATCGACCCGCTTTGGCATAGTGGCGAGCAACCTCCAATGCTGCAAGGTCCTTATCACCGTTAATCTTGTTCAGTAGGAAGCGGGCCAGGGCCAGCGGATCGCCTTCCATTTCCGCGTTTTTCTGTATCTTCGGAACGATACTGTCCTGTAATTCCTTGACTGTGTAAGTTCCAAGCAATTCACCCTGCATCAGCCTCATAGCCGGCGCGGTGGAAGAATAGTCACGAATGATCGTCTGCGCGTTGTTGAGGGCCGTCTTATAGCGCTCGAAGGTGTTATTCGTCACGGTAATTCGCTGACCACCGCCAGTTTGTAATCGAAATATTCCACCTAGAAATATACCAAGGCGGTGGTGTAATGGGGAACAAAACAGGATCAATTTTTCTCACGCAGTTCACCATCTGATCGGCACAATCGGAACGGAACGGCGATAATAGCGGGATTTCGATAACGAGGAAGGCCCGCCACGGTAGCCCCCGTGCGGGCCTGTGGCCAGTGCAGCTTCGCTTTGAAACGCCGTACACCAGCACCCAATACGTTACCCAACAAGCCTGGCGAAATGCAAGCCTGAAACGGTGTCCGTTGCATCCATACGGTGGTTGCTCGTTTGCCCGCCACGGCACTTATGAGCGGGTCAGCCCGCCGGGTACCCGGATTCCCCGTTGGTATTGTCCGGAAGGGCATTGCACTTTCAGTCTTTTGGCCGACTGCTTTGCGGCGCGGCTTTCGGGCACGTTGTGCGAAACCGAAGCGGTTGTCGAGCAGGTCGAGCGGGCACGCAGTCTCGAGGCGGCGGCCGATGTCTTGCGACCGGAAATCGAGCTGCCGGGGGTGTTGCGCTGGATGCGCTTTCGGGTGCAATCGGTTCATCTGATCTTCACGCTCCTCAAGGGCCTGATGCCGGAGTGGTTCCTGGCCTGCGAACCGACCTTGTTCTCGTTTCGTCAAGAACTTGCACTGCGCTGGGTATTACCTGCATTGCGGGAAATCGCCGCGATTCATCTGCCTGTGCTGCCGTCGCCACTCGGATTCCGCCCCCCGTCTCCTTTAAGCGGTGAATCAAAAAGCCTCGACCAACAACGAACGGGGCCGGACCCGCCGCAGGCTTTGGCGTAACCTCGAAAATCGTATCGTTTCCACACCGATTCTCGAGGAGGACATCCATGAAGGACACCGATTGCGACCTTCGCCAAGAAGTCGCGCTGTTCCGCTACGGCCTGATCGCCGATCTAATGCACCTGCCGCCCGGTACTCCGGGCTTATACCGACGGCTGGAAGAAAAAGCCGCCGGGGATTACCGGATTCCCGGCAGCACCCGCACCCGGGTGGCGGCGGAAACGCTGCGCGACTGGCTGAAGCGTTATCGCCAGGGCGGCTTCGACGCCCTTTTGCCCAAACCCCGCGCCGACCGTGGCCGCTCCCGGGGTCTGCCTCCAGAAGTCGTCGATTCGCTGTTGTCGCTCAAAGAAGGCAACCTCAAATTATCGGTGCGACTGGTCATCCAAACGGCCCGTGCCACCGGTCAGGTTCCCGATGGAATCCCGCTGCCCCCATCGACTGTGCACCGCTTGTTGGTTCGCCACGGCCTGATGCAAAAAACCGAGAGTCAGTCCGCCGAGCAGGATCGCCGCCGCTTCGCCTTCGAAAGCGCCGGGCAATTGGGCAGATGAGTGATGTTGCCTGCACGGCCCCGGTGTCTTGATCGGCGATCGCACCCGGCGCAAAACCTATCTGATCGCTTTTATCGACGATGCGACCCGGGTCATCCCCTATGCCGCCTTCGCACTCGCCGAGAATACCCGCGCCTTTCTGCCGATCCTCAAGCAGGCCATCTTGCGGCGCGGCTTCTGTGAACGACTCTACGTCGACAACGGGGCGCATTACCGCTCTCAACACCTGGCTCTGGTCTGCGCCAAGCTCGGCATCGCTTTGATCCATGCCCGCCCGTATCGGCCCCAGGGAAAGGGAAAAATCGAACGCTGGTTCAAAACCGTAAGAGCCCAACTACTGACCCGCCTGAGCCCCCAGGATACCGCCAGCCTCGACGCGCTCAACCGCAAACTGTGGGGCTGGATCGAGGGCGAGTACCATCACACGCCGCATGCCAGTCTCGATCGACAAACTCCCTTGGAACGCTGGGCCCAAGCCGCCGACTCGGTGCGCTTCCCGGAACCCGATCTCGACCTCGAGGATCTGTTCCTGTTCGAGGCCGCCCGCAAGGTCCAGAAAGACCGCACCGTCAGCCTCCACGGCGTCATCTACGAGGTCGATGCCGCGCTGGTCGGCGAACGCGTCACCCTGCGCTACGATCCAAGCGCACCGGCCGGTCGTCCGGCTCAGGTCTGGCACGCAGGTCAAAAAATCCATCTCGCCAAGCCGGTCGATCGGTACGCCAATTGCTTCGTCAAGCGCGATCGACCGTCGCACACCCTCAGCCCCGATTCCTCGGCCCCGGAACCCAGTCCCTCGGCTTTCGCCCTTCGCAGCCTCACCAACCAGAAGAACTCCCGGAAGGATCCGTAATGTACCGCAAACACTTCGCGCTGACCCAATTCCCCTTCGATCTCGAACTCGAACCCGATGCGCTGTTCGCTTCCACCACCCTCGCCGAAGCCCAGGCCCGGCTCCATCATCTGCTGGAACTGCGCGCCATCGGCCTGGTCACCGGCGAGGCCGGCTCCGGCAAAACCACCGTCTGTCGCAAAATCGCCTCCGCCCTGCATCCAGGACTCTATCGCGTCTTTTATGTCCCCCTGCCAACCGGCAACGTCATGGATATGTACAAGTCCATCGGCTGGGAACTCGGCTTGCCGACCGAACGCAACCGCGCCAGTGCCTTTCGCGTTATCCGCGCCGAGATCACGCGCCTCACCCTGGAGGCCAAGCAAAGACCCGTCCTCATCGTCGACGAAGCCCATCATCTCCGTAACGATGTATTGGAGGACCTGCGGCTTTTAACCAATTATGAAATGGATTCCTGTAACCGTCTTTGCCTCTTGTTGGTCGGACTCACGGAACTGCGCCGCCGTCTCAGTATGGCCGTACACGAGTCCCTTGCCCAGCGCATCGTCGTCCGCTATCACCTGGCAGGACTCGACCGATCCGAACTGCCCGACTATCTCAGCCATCGATTGGCGCTGGCCGGTTGCCAATTGCCACTGTTCGAACCTCCCGCCATCGAGGCCCTGTTCCAGGCCACCCAGGGCATGCCCCGCAAAGTCAACCGACTGGCCCACTACGCCCTCACCAGCGCTGCACTCCACCAGGCCAAATCCGTCTCTGCCTCGATCATGTTCAGGCCGCTCTGCAGGAAATCCGCCCATGAATAAATCCACGCCAGAATATCCCCCCATCGACCTTAAAACCTTTCACATCCCAAAACACTGGTCTCCGGAACAGGCCCTTGCCGTCTTCGAATTCCTCGAAGAGCTCGCAAGCCTCGTCTGGGATCAGTACCAACATCCACTCATCCAACTGCTTCAGCCCGAACTCGAACCAGAACCCTCCAACCAACTCGATCTGTTCGATTTCAACGACGACATCCCTTTCTAACTACAACTCGGACATCGTTCCATCTTCCCGCAACGCCCAGGCAAATTTTGCCGCCTGAATCATCCCATTTCTCGAATTCTTTCACTTTCCAAGATTAATCCAATTGACCTAATAAAGTGACAAATCAGGCGCCTCCCATCCCGAGATAATTTGAATAATTGGCGGTGAAATAATTTGAGGGATAACA
>JBGTCG010000114.1:0-23870 GCA_041748915.1 Methylococcales bacterium | reverse complement strand
AGCGTTGGTCGGGTCCGTCGCGTAATTGGGAACCCGAAAAAATGGTGTACTTAAATCCGGCCAAACCGATGAAAAAGGAGGGTGATCTCAAACAGAAAATAGCCTAATAAATGCGACATCTTCCTTGACAACCACCGGTTTTGGTCGAACGTGTATTTGAATCCTTTGGATCAATTGGTCAAACGCGAACTCGGTTGTTCTGGTTACGTTCGATATGTCGATGATATGGTCTTATTCAGTGACTCCAAGCATGACCTTTGGGGCTTCAAGGAAAAATTGATCGAACGATTGCGCCAGCTTAGACTGAAAATTCACGAATCGTTGGCTCAAGTCACCCCCGTCGGTTCTGGAATTCCTTGGTTGGGCTTTGTGGTGTACCCGGCACACCGAACTTTGAAAGCACGCATGGCTCGCAAAGGTCGCAAGCGCCTTCATGCGGTTTGGCGTGATTATGCCGAAGGGCAGTTATCGTTCGCCGAGTTCGATGCAGTGGTCAAAACATGGGTCAATCAGGTCCGTCACGGCGATACCTGGGGTCTAAGGCGGCATATCTTCGCGTCAATGCGCGGCTCGAAAAGTAAAATCAGGGAATCGAAATGAAATTGTATTGAGAAAGGTGCGCTTTACTTTATCATTCCCAAAAAGAAACTAGGTGCTCGCTGGCCGCTATGCCATAATTCCTAATTGTTCTTGCGACAGCTACTCCTCACGAGAAACCGAATGGACGAAAATAGAAAGAAAGCGCTTGGCGCGGCATTGCTTCAGATTGAGAAACAGTTTGGCAAAGGTTCCGTAATGCGGATGGGGGATATTGCCTCGACTCGAGATCTCGAAGTCGTGTCGACCGGTTCATTGAGCCTGGATATCGCTTTGGGCTGCGGGGGTCTGCCGAAAGGCCGCGTGATTGAAATCTATGGGCCTGAGTCCTCCGGTAAAACAACCCTGACCCTTGCAACGATTGCGGAGGTTCAGATTGCCGGAGGCACTGCGGCGTTCATTGATGCGGAACACGCGCTCGATCCCTCCTATGCGCGCAAGATCGGCGTGAATGTCGATGAGCTGCTGGTTTCGCAGCCCGATACCGGAGAACAAGCGCTGGAGATTACCGATATGCTGGTCCGTTCCGGCGCGGTGGATATGATCGTGGTGGACTCGGTTGCGGCGCTCACGCCAAAAGCCGAAATCGAGGGAGAGATGGGCGACGCCCATGTCGGCTTGCAGGCGAGACTGATGTCTCAGGCCTTGCGGAAACTAACCGCGAACATTAAGCGTTCGAATGCGATCGTTATTTTTATCAATCAGATACGCATGAAAATCGGCGTGATGTTCGGCAATCCGGAAACCACCACTGGCGGCAACGCGCTGAAATTCTATTCCTCGGTTCGTCTCGATATCCGCCGAATCGGTTCGATCAAAAAGGGCGAAGAAGTGATCGGCAACGATACCCGGGTTAAAGTGGTCAAAAACAAAGTCGCGCCGCCGTTTCGTCAAGCCGAGTTTGAAATTCTGTACGGTGAGGGAATATCGTGGGAAGGTGAACTGATCGACCTAGGGGTAAAATACGGCTTGGTGCAAAAATCGGGTTCCTGGTACAGCTACGACAATGAACGCGTCGGCCAGGGTAAGGATAATGCCAGGGAGTTTTTACGCGCGAACAGGGAAATCGCGGAGAAACTGGAACGGCAGGTCCGGGATCAGGCATTCGCGAAGAATTTGTCCGCTCAGGTCATGGAAGAGAATACAGACTGAGTCGTAGGCGTGCTTCGGATAGGGAATCCAGGTCGGGTTTACCCCGGTATGCACCCTTCCGGCACAGGCCTTAAGATGCGCCCGGGGTCCGCAGCTTTATTGACAGCATGAACCTGCTCGGTTTCATGGCCCGCGCTGAAATTCCGGCGTGGTTGATGCGTGATCGACAAAAACTATCCCGCTTGCGGTGGCGCAGGCGGAATACAATGAGTTTGGGTAGTATTAAAATGCGGTATCTATGAAAAGAATGTCCAGTGCCGAACTGCGCACTGCCTTTCTGGATTTTTTCAGCCAGCGCGGGCACGAGTGCGTTGCTTCCAGCTCGTTGGTTCCGGTAAATGACCCCACTTTGTTATTCACGAATGCCGGCATGGTCCAGTTCAAGGACATTTTTCTTGGCAGGGAGACCCGCGATTACATTCGCGCGGTGTCAACCCAGCGGTGCGTGCGCGCCGGCGGCAAGCACAACGATCTCGAAAATGTCGGTTACACGGCGCGTCACCATACATTTTTTGAAATGCTGGGCAATTTCAGTTTCGGCGATTACTTCAAGTCCGACGCGATTCGCTATGCCTGGGAATTTCTAACCCGGACACTGGGGATACCTGCGGAAAAACTTTGGATTACGGTCTATCAGGCCGACGACGCTGCGGCACGGATCTGGCTCAACGAAATCGGAGTTGATCCCCGGCGAATTTCCCGGTTATGCGAAGCCAGTAATTTCTGGTCGATGGGGGACATCGGACCGTGCGGCCCATGCAGCGAAATATTTTACGACCACGGGGAGAATATTCCGGGCGGCCCGCCGGGATCTGAAAACGAGGAAGGCGATCGCTTCGTGGAACTCTGGAACCTGGTATTCATGCAGTATGAACGGTCGGCCGGAGGCGAATTAAGCGAGCTGCCAAAACCGTCCGTCGACACCGGCATGGGACTGGAGCGCTTGGCCGCGGTGATGCAGGGTGTCCATAACAACTACGACATCGATCTGTTTCAGGCGTTGATTTCTTCGGTTGCCGGGATTGCAAAATCACGCGATTTGAGTAATAGTTCGTTGCGGGTAATCGCCGATCATATTCGTTCGTGCAGTTTTCTGGTGGTCGACGGAGTTCTGCCGTCGAATGAAGGCCGGGGTTATGTGCTCCGAAGGATCATTCGTCGCGCGATACGTCATGGCTACAGGCTCGGAATTCAGGCCCCTTTTTTTTACCAACTGGTCGCGCCGCTGGTCCGCGAGATGGGCACGGCGTTTCCCGAACTGGTTCGAAATCGAGACCGGGTCGAGGCGATCCTGCTGCAGGAAGAGACGCGGTTTGCCGAAACGCTGGAGCAGGGCATGAAGATTCTCGAGCATTGCGTCGCCGGGTTGACCGGGCAGGAAATCCCGGGCGACACCGTGTTTCAGCTTTACGATACGTACGGCTTTCCGGTCGATCTGACCGCCGATTTTGCGCGGGAAAACGGTCTTCGGATCGATCTGACCGGATTTCAGCAGGCCATGGATGCCCAGCGGCAGAGAGCCAGGGCCTCGAACCGCTTTCAGGCGGAATCGGAGCCGTCCATTGAATGCGAAGGACCAACCGAATTTGTCGGATACCAGAATCTCGCAGTGGCTTCGAAAGTGGCCGCCCTGTTCAAGGGTGGCCACTCTGTTTCCACTCTGGATACCGGGGATCAGGGAATCCTGGTTCTCGAAAAAACCCCATTTTACGCGGAATCCGGCGGCCAGGTCGGTGATCAGGGGCGTATCTATACGCGGCATGGGGAGTTTCAGGTGGATGACACCCAAAAACAGGGGCATGGTATTTATCTGCACAGCGGCCACATGCTTTCCGGAGTTCTTCGCGTGGATGATCTTTGCCAAGCCGAGGTCAAACGGTTCACGCGCCAGGCCACTGCATTAAACCATTCGGCAACACACCTGTTGCACGCGGCCTTGCGGAAAGTGCTCGGCAATCATGTGACTCAGAAAGGCTCACTGGTTAACGCCGACCGCCTGCGTTTCGATTTTTCCCATTTCGAGCCACTGACCGCTGACCAGCTTCGGGAAATCGAATCCCTGGTCAACGAGCAGATTCGCAAAAATTCGCGGGTCACCGCCGATATTATGGATAAGGACGAAGCGGTGAATGCCGGGGCGATGGCCTTGTTCGGAGAAAAATACAGTAAGGAAGTCCGGGTCTTGAGAATCGGCGATTTTTCCACTGAATTATGCGGTGGCACCCATGTTCAAAACGCCGGAGAGATCGGTTATTTCAAGCTGATCAGCGAGACCGGCGTCGCGTCCGGGATACGCCGGATCGAAGCGGTGACAGGAAATCTGGCGGTGCAATTGAGCCGGGAAAGCGACGGGCTGCTGAATCAGGTTTCGGCCCTGGTGAAGGGCGAACGCAATTCCGTGGCCGAACGGGTACAGCAACTACTGGAAAGAAACCGTCAACTCGAAAAACAAATCGAGAAGCTCAATGCGAAGCTCGCATCGTCCGCGGGCGGCGACTTATCGAGCCGCGCGGTTGATGTCGGCGGCTTGAAAGTTCTCGCGGCCAGAGTCGACGATACCGATCTCAAATCCATGCGCGATACCGTTGACCAACTAAAAAACAAGCTCGGGAGCGCAGCCATCATTTTAGCGACTGTCGATGGCGAGAAGGTCAGCCTGATCGCGGGCGTGACCAAGGACAAAACTGATCTGATCCGGGCTGGTGATCTGGTCAATGTGGTCGCTTCCCGGATTGGTGGCAAAGGAGGCGGGCGCGCGGATATGGCGCAAGCGGGCGGAAACAAACCTGGGGAATTGAATGCCGCATTGGAAAGCGTGAGCGACTGGGTTCGGGAACGGCTCGGATAAATCTGGACACAATCATTCCATTAATAGATCGATTATGGGGCTCTACGTATTTAAATTTGGCGGTACGTCGGTGGGCACCACGGAACGGATCCAGATGGTGGCCGATAAAGTTATCGCGGCGCGGCATAACGGAGACGATATCGTGGTGGTTGTTTCTGCGATGAGCGGAGAAACCGATCGTCTTTTGGCGCTGGCCGGGGAGGTCCAGGAACAACCGGACGCCAGGGAGCTGGACGTCTTATTGTCAACCGGAGAGCAGGTGACCATTGCATTGTTATGCATGGCTCTGAAGCAGCAGGGGATGCCGGCGCTATCCTACACCGGTGGCCAGGTGCGTATCCTGACCGACGACGCTCATACCAAAGCAAGAATATTGGATATCACCAGCGAGCGGATTATTCGGGATCTGGAGCAGGGTAAAGTCGTGGTTGTCGCGGGATTCCAGGGAGTTACCGACTCGGGTAATATTTCGACGCTCGGGCGGGGCGGGTCGGATACGACCGCAGTCGCGCTCGCCGCGGCCTTGAACGCGAAGGAATGCCAGATTTATACGGACGTCGATGGAGTCTATACGACGGATCCTCGGATCGAACCCAGAGCACGGAAATTGGATCGCATTACTTTCGAAGAAATGCTGGAAATGGCCAGCCTTGGGTCGAAAGTGTTGCAGATTCGCGCGGTCGAATTCGCCGGTAAATATAATGTACCGTTAAGAGTCCTGTCCTCTTTCAATGAGGGGGGTGGCACTTTGATAAGCTATGAGGACGCAGAAATGGAAGAAGCCCTGATTTCCGGGATCGCATTTAACCGAGACGAAGCAAAAGTGACTATCGAAGGCGTGCCCGACCGGCCCGGAATCGCCTCGAGAATTCTGGGTCCTATCGCCGATGCAAATATCGAAATCGATATGATCATCCAGAACGTCGCGGAAGACGTGACTGCTGATTTTACGTTCACGGTTCACCGGCGCGATTACCGCAAGGCTTTCGATATCTTATTGGCGACCCGCGAGGAGCTGGGCGCAAGGCGAGTCACCGGCGACGAACGGATTGTCAAAGTTTCCATTGTTGGAGTCGGTATGCGCTCGCACGCGGGAATCGCGAGTACCATGTTCAAGGCGCTTGCCGACGAAGGAATCAATATCCGAATGATTTCCACCTCCGAAATCAAGATTTCGGTCGTCGTCGACGAAAAATATCTCGAACTGGCCGTTAGGGCTCTTCACGAAGCATTTAAACTGCACGAATCGGGTAAAGAAGCCACTTCCGAGTAAGGCTATCGACAACGCTGCTCGATCGGATCCGGATCGTGAATCCGGCAAAATAGGGCTCAACCACGGTAGACGAGTCTATTCCAGACATGCTTTTGACCGCAATAAATTGCTCGTATGAAATTCATCAAACTGACGTTATTCGAAATAGGGGATTTTTGGTATTCCACCCCGCTCTTGGTTCGTCATGACCGTTGACGCGAGAGCAATACTCGGCCGATAATTCCAGCTTTCCGTGTCCTGTGTCGGCTTGCCCGATACCTAGCCAATTCAACTTATTTCTGAAAATGACTGGAAATGTGCATATGAAAAGATTCCCTCTTGCTTTCGTTTCGGCAACTTGGTTGTTATTCGGCGCGCCAACCATGGCCGCTGATCTCCCGGCCAAAGATCAGATTGCAACGGCAAAGTCGCTGACTAAACCGCAAGCCGAACCATCGGCGACGGTTAAACAAAAAAAGCAGCCAGGCAAAACGGACACCGTTCACTCCGGAGGTCCTCAAGCGGGCTGAAGCGAATAAAAAGAAGCTGGAATGGTGGCAAATGCCTAAACCCCCCGTGCCACAACCCCACGGTTCCCAAGGCGGTTCTCACGCGGGCCACTGAATTCGGCCAAACGACCCAAAGCGCTCGCAGCCATGTCATTGCGGCGAGCGCGAGCCGATTATCTGCGGCTTTTCCGGTTCGGTTTCCAAGTACCACAGAACGCGCACGGTTCGAGAGGTCAAATTTTTTAATAACGAACCTGCGTACCCGGCATAGCTTTCAGTGGATGGGGTGAAACCGCCGGCTGCGGACTGAATATGTTCCCGGAATCATTTAGAATACCCGGCCCTTTCAACGGTTCTGACGAAATGCCCGAATACTGGATCGCGCCTTCCATTTTGTCGGCCGATTTTGCGCGCCTCGGCGAGGATGTCGATCGTGTTCTCGACGCCGGCGCGGATATTATCCATTTCGATGTGATGGATAATCACTATGTTCCGAATCTGACTTTCGGGCCGATGCTTTGCAGGGCGCTCAGGAAATACGGAACTCAGGCGCCGATTGACGTACATCTGATGATCCGGCCGGTGGACAGGATCATTCCGGATTTTGCCGCAGCAGGCGCCAATTTTATTTCGTTCCATCCGGAAGCATCGGACCATGTCGACCGGACCCTGCAATTGATCCGCGACCAGGGCTGTAAGGCGGGGCTGGTGTTCAATCCGGCAACACCGCTTTTCTATCTGGATCATGTGATGGAACGGCTCGACATGATCCTGCTGATGTCGGTCAATCCGGGATTCGGCGGCCAGACTTTCATCCCGCAGGTCCTTAACAAGCTGCGCCGGGCACGGGAACGGATCGACGGGTCAGGCTTTTCGATCCGCCTGGAAGTCGACGGCGGGGTGAATGAAACGAATATTCGCGAGATCGCCGAAGCCGGCGCCGATACTTTTGTGTCGGGTTCGGCGATTTTTGAACGGGACAATTATCCCGAGGTGATCGGGGCGATGCGCCGCGAACTTGCGAGAGTGGCCGGAGGCTAGCAAAACCAGGATCCAAAGTTTTGACGTTTCAGAATGTCAAAGAACGAAAAATTAAAAGAAGAGATTGGCTGGCTAAAAGTTATTTTTGGAATACTCGCCGCGACTGACATTTCGCTTCTTGCCTGGCTTGTGCAGAATTACAAAACCGCGGATACGATTTTGTTGGTCATTGGCGCCGCATCGGCAATCCTAATAACGGTCGGTATAGTCTGGGTAAACAGAATTGCATACGAAAAAATAGATGAATTGGAGGATTTGGAATGAAATGGTTAGTGGTTATCGCGTTTGTGGTTTTTGTAGCGGGGCTATGCATTGTCGTTACAGAGGCTGCATTACATTCCCGCAATTCAATACATAATAAGCCGATCAAACCGGTACGTTAATGCTTACACATCAGGGTTTCGTTTAGCATGAACCGGCCGCAACTGATTGTCATCGATCTCGATGGAACTCTGGTCGACAGCGCGCCGGATCTCACTTTCGCGGCCCAGAAGATGCTTGAGCAGCTTGGCAGGGCGCCCGTGACCCCGGAGCAGATCCAGGACTGGGTCGGAAATGGCGTCAATGTGCTGGTCAAAAGGGCACTGACCGGTGAAATGGATCCGGGTGAAGAGGTCAGCGGCTTCGACCAGGCCTACCGGATTTTTGCCGACATTTATGCGGCGAATTTGAGCGAGCGCAGCCGGGTTTATCCCGGAGTGTTCGAAGGGCTCGACGCGCTCCGGCATCAGGATTATTTGCTCGCATGCATTACCAACAAGCATTCCAGCTTCACCGGCAGTCTGCTCGAAAAGCTGGGGCTGGCGGGATACTTTCGAGCGGTTGCGTCGGGCAATACCTATGAACAACGCAAGCCGCACCCGCTGCCATTGCTGAAAACCGCGGAGCGGTTTAATATCGATCCTGGCCGGGCCGTGATGGTGGGCGATTCGATGAACGACGTCAAAGCCGCGCGCGCCGCTGGTTTTCGGTCGGTCTGCGTGCCTTATGGGTATCGCGGTCAAACCAGGGTCGAAGAACTCGGGGCGGATCATGTGGTCGGGTCCCTTGCCGAACTGCCCGCGCTTTTCGCCGTGGCGGTGTGAATCAATTAGGGGTTATGAACGGGGATCCATTGCATCTCAGAGAACGATGGCGGTTCGACGCGAGGCTGTAAACCAGGCGGCTGCGTGCCTGAAACAGAACCCTGGCCTGTCCGTGCATCATGACTCTGAACCGCGTGTAATCAATGAAACCCGATCAATTTCGACTCTTTGCCGAGCAAGGCTATAACCATATCCCGGTCAGCCGGGAAATTCTGGCCGACCTCGATACCCCGCTGAGCGCCTATCTTAAACTCGCCGAAGGGCCGTATTCCTATCTATTCGAATCGGTGCATGGCGGTGAACAGTGGGGGCGTTATTCGATCATCGGCCTGCCGTGCCGGACCGTTCTCAGGATCGAGGGCTATACGATCCGGGTCGAGGCGGACGGAAAGCTCGTCGAGTCCAGGAATCATGAACATCCGTTCGCATGGATCGAGCAATTCATCGCGCGCTACAAGGTGCCGTCAATCGAAGGACTGCCGAGGTTCAACGGCGGGCTGGTCGGTTATTTCGGCTATGAAACGATCGCCTATATCGAGCCTCGCTTAAGGCGCGAGCCCAAGGCCGATCCCCTGGGGACGCCGGATATTCTGCTCATGGTCTCCGAAGACCTCGTGGTTTTCGATAATCTGAGCGGGAAACTTCTGATAATCACCCACGTGGATCCGCACCCAAGCGATGCCCTCGGAAAAGCGCAAAAGCGCCTCGACGAGCTCGAATGCCGACTGCGTGAGGCAAAAGCCGCGCCGCCCTTGCGCAAACCGCGGATTGTCGATGAAAGCGACTTCATTTCCGGTTTCACGCAGCAGGGTTTCGAAAATGCGGTTGCCAAAGTCAGGGACTATATCATCGCGGGCGATGTGATGCAGGTCGTCCTGTCACAGCGTTTGTCGATCCCGATTCAGGCGTCGCCTCTGGATCTGTATCGCGCCTTGCGCTGCCTGAACCCGTCTCCCTACCTGTATTTTTTGAATCTGGACGATTTTCATATCGTCGGCTCGTCGCCGGAAATCCTGGTCCGCGTCGAAGACGGTACGGTGACCGTGCGCCCAATCGCGGGAACCCGGCCGCGCGGCAGGAGCCGGGACGAGGATCAGGCTCTCGAGCGAGACCTGTTGTCCGATCCCAAAGAACTCGCGGAACATCTGATGCTGATCGATCTCGGGCGCAACGACGCCGGCCGGGTCGCGGAAACCGGAACGGTCAGGCTCACCGACAAAATGATTATCGAACGTTATTCGCATGTGATGCACATTGTGTCCAATGTCACGGCTTCCCTGAGACGCGGAAAAAATGCGTTTGATGTGCTGTGCGCGACCTTTCCCGCGGGTACCGTGAGCGGCGCCCCGAAGATCCGGGCGATGGAAATCATCGACGAACTGGAGCCGGTCAAACGCGGCGTGTATTCGGGTGCGGTGGGTTATATCGGTTGGTCGGGCAATCTCGATACCGCGATCGCGATCCGTACCGCGGTGATCAAGAACAACACCCTGCATATCCAGGCCGGGGCGGGGATCGTCTATGATTCCGTTCCGCGCAACGAATGGGAGGAAACCATGAACAAGGGGCGCGCGATTTTCCGCGCCGTCGCAATGGCCGAAGCGGGTTTGAATGGAGGCGGCGCCCAATGAATTCTACCAAAGTGATCATGGTGGATAATTACGATTCATTTACCTATAACCTGGTCCAGTACCTGGCCGAACTCGGCGCCGAGGTCGCGGTGATCCGCAATGACGAGGCGACGGTCGAGGACATCCGGCGCATGAAGCCTGACCGCATCGTGATTTCACCGGGCCCTTGTACTCCGCTCCAGGCCGGGATTTCCGTCGAAACGATTCTCGAGTTCGCGGGAGTCTTGCCGGTTCTCGGAGTGTGTCTGGGTCACCAGAGCATCGGTCATGCCTATGGCGGCAGGGTGGTGCGCGCCAAGATGATCATGCACGGCAAGACCTCGATGATCTATCACAGCAGCCAGGGGGTGTTTTCGGGTCTGCCCAATCCTTTCGAAGCAACCCGCTATCATTCGCTCGTGATCGACCAGCCGACTCTTCCGGACTGCCTGGAATTGACCGCCTGGACGCAAAATCAGAGTGGCGATCTTGACGAGATCATGGGAGTCCGGCACCGTGACTTTGAACTGGAAGGCGTGCAGTTCCATCCGGAATCCATATTGACCGCTCATGGCCACGATCTGCTTAGAAATTTTCTGAACCAATAAGCAAAGTTTGGGCGCATAGAAAATAAGCATGGAAATACAGTCGGTATTGCAGCAACTGCTGGATCGAAAGAACCTGAGCGCGGAAGTCATGGGCCGGGTCATGCGGATCATGATGTCCGGCGAGGCGACTCCGGCCCAGATCGCGGGGTTCCTGATCGCGCTGCGGGCGAAGGGCGAAACCGTCGATGAAATCGCGGCCGCGGCGCAGACGCTGCGTGAATTTGCAACCAAAATCCCGGTTGCGGATGAACATTTGATCGATACCTGCGGTACCGGCGGGGATGCGCTCGGGACCTTCAATATCTCGACCGCGAGCGCGTTCGTGGTCGCGGCCGCGGGCGGCATCGTCGCGAAGCATGGCAACCGCGCGGTATCGGGCCGCTCGGGAAGCGCCGATGTGCTCGAGGCCGCCGGCGTGGATCTCGACCTGGCTCCGGACCAGGTCGCACGGTGTATCGAGGAAACCGGAATCGGATTCCTGTTCGCGCCGGTCTTTCATGGCGCGATGAAATACGCCGCGGTTTCGCGCAAGGAACTCGGGGTCCGGACTCTGTTCAATCTGCTCGGCCCGCTGTCCAATCCGGCCAATGCTCCGAATCAGGTGCTCGGCGTATTCGCGGACGATTTGCTTGAGCCCATGGCCCACGTTCTGCACCGGCTCGGCAGCCGGCATGTGCTCGTGGTTCACGCGGAGGATGGCCTCGATGAAATCAGCATCGCCGCGCCGACCCGGATTACCGAGCTCCGCGACGGCTGGTTCCGGACCTATATCGTGACCCCGGAACAGTTCGGATTCAGGCGCGCCCCGCTGGCCCACATTTCGGCGGACGGCCCGCAGGCGAGTCTCGGCATGATCCTCGATATCTTTTCCGGCAGCCCGGGACCGGGCAGGGATATCGTCGCGATGAACGCGGGCGCCGCGATTTATGCGGCTGGATTGGCTGCGAGCCTGGAAGCCGGCGTGAAGCGCGCGCAGGAGGTCATCGACGACGGCGCGGCGCGGGTTAAGTTGAATGCGCTGGTCAAGTTGAGTCGCTCATTGAAGACTCCCGAGATGGAATCTGAGCGGCTCCGGGCAATCACGGAAAAGTCCGAAGCTGCGGTCCAAACAACACCGAAGAAAGCCGCGGACCCGCCGGATGTACTGCGCAAAATATTACTTCACAAAGCCGAAGAGGTCGCGTACCGCAAATCCAGAATGAGCCTTTCGGATCTTGCGGCCCAGATCGAGGTTTGTTCCAAGCCGCGAGGATTCCACCGCAAGTTGCGGGAAAAGCTGGATCAGGATTTACCGGCGGTGATCGCGGAAATCAAAAAGGCCTCGCCGAGCAGGGGAGTGATCCGGGAAAACTTCCAGCCGCTCCAGATCGCGAGAAGCTATGAACAGGGCGGCGCGGCCTGTCTGTCGGTGCTGACCGACCAGAAATATTTTCAGGGTTCGGAAGTGTATCTGCAGCTTTCAAGAAGCGCATGCAGCCTTCCGGTGCTCAGGAAGGACTTTATGATCGATCCCTATCAGGTCTTTGAGGCGCGGGCGATCGAAGCGGACTGCATCCTGCTGATCGTCGCGGCGCTCGCGGATTTGCAGATGAAGGAGCTCGCCGATACCGCGACGAGTCTGGGCATGGATGTTCTGATCGAAGTGCACGACCGCGGCGAGCTTGAACGTGCGCTGAACCTGGATCTACCGCTGGTCGGGATCAACAACCGCGATCTGCGCAGCTTCGAAACCCGCCTGGAGACAACCTTGGAATTGTTGCAATACATTCCCGGGCACAGAACTGTGGTAACGGAAAGCGGTATTCACAGTACAGCGGATGTCCGTTTGATGCGCGATCACGGGGTCAATGCCTTTCTCGTGGGTGAAGCGTTCATGAACGCGGAAGATCCTGGAAAAAAGGTCAGGGAACTGTTCGGAGGATGACGCGGCGCGTAGCTTAAAATCCGGTATCTTGCGGAACGACGAGTCGATGCGTGAAAATAGTCGCCAAGACAAATACCCAGGAAATAAATCAAAATTTGGATCATCCACTCGAAATCGCACGCGGATCCATCCGTCAAAATGACCGGAATCGTTATGTCAGACGGCCATCGTCATCACCATTTTGCCGACTATAACCGAGTATTTGCCACCGGGATTATTCTGAATCTCGGTTTCCTGATTATCGAAACGGTCTATGGCGTGATCGCGGATTCGCTCGCGCTGATCGCCGATGCGGGACACAATCTCACCGACGTGCTGAGCCTTATTTTAGCCTGGGCGGCGAGCCGTTTCGCCAGGCGTAGACCGACCGAAAGACACACCTATGGGCTGCAACGAGCGACCATCCTCGCGCCATTATTCAGCGCAATTCTGCTGCTAGTGGTCATGGGCGGCATGGCTTGGGAAGCCGTGGTCCGGCTGAAGCAACCGGCCACGGTGGCAAGCGATACCATGATCACCGTCGCCCTGATCGGCGTGTTCGTGAATCTGGCGACGGCGATGCTGTTTGCGCGGGATCAACACCTGGACTTGAACATCAAGGGCGCTTATCTCCATATGCTGGCCGACGCAGCCGTTTCGATCGGCGTCGTGGTGGCCGGAGTGTCGATAATGTTCACCGGCGAACTATGGGTGGATCCGGTCATCAGCCTGGTGATCGTGCTCGTGATTCTGCACAGTTCCGGGACGTTATTGACCGGTTCGCTGCATCTTGCGATGGACGCGGTCCCGGGCGGCATCGATCCGTTACAGGTCCGCCGTTATCTGTTATCGCTGCCCGGCGTCGTTTCGCTCCATGACCTTCATATCTGGGGAATGAGCACGACGGAAGCGGCTTTGACCGCTCATCTGGTCATCCCCGAGGCGGGGTCGGACGATGATTTTCTGCACCGGATCGCCCAGGACCTGCAAGAACGTTTTGGCATCGGGCACTCGACGATCCAGATCGAAAATGGGAACCACGACGCGGAATGCGTATTGGCGCCCGACGACTGCGCCTGACCTTTGTGAGGCAGCGCCGGAATTCGGCGCGCCGACGGGGACGGCGGACCGGTCATCCGTCATACACGGATGGTCTGCCAACCACCGCGCAACACCACCGACCATTTCCCGGCCGCCTTGATTACGGTACTGAAATTGATCACCCACCAGATTCCCGTAGAGCCCAGCCCGAGATGGACTGCGAAATACCAGGCCAGGGGAACCCGGAGAAGGTTCCATGGCGCCGACCAGAACAGGATCGGCCGGGTATCCCCAGATCCCTCCAATACGCCTTCGGCCAGACATTCATAGGCGACGAAAAGTTGCGAAAAGGCGAGAATCCGGGCATATAAAATCGCCTCCCGCAGGATCTCCGGGTCGCTGCTGAAAATCCTGCACAATGGCTCGGCGCCGAACCAGAAAATCAATGCCGCCGACAGTCCGAGCGTGCTTATCAGCGGAAATGCGAGGCCAATCGCGCGCCTTGCGAGATCCGGCCGTTGCGCCCCGAGACAGCGGCCGATCAGGCTCGCAACGCCGATGGACAGTCCCCAGAAAACAGGCCAGGTAAAGCCTTCCAACGCCGAATAGCCGATTCCAAGCGCGGCATTGACCGAAGGTCCCAGCGGAGACACCGCGACCCGGAGCAAGGCCCAATAAACCAGTGCATACAGAGCAATCCCCCAGCTCAACGGCAAACCGATCCGGATAATCCTGTGCAGGGAATGGTCCACTCGAAAATCACCGCGCTTGGGACGAAACTGCCGCCACAGCACCGAAAATCCGATCAATACCGCCACTCCGCGGCTGATCCCGGTTGCGATTGCGGCGCCTGCGATCCCGTAATCCAATCCATAGATGAACACCGGATTCAACACGATATTCAGGATGGTCGCGATCAACTGCAGCGCCATGACCAGCATGGTCCGCCCGACCGCGATAAACACCGCATCGATCAGCGGGGCCATCACCAGCGGGAAGCCGAAAACCGCGAGCCATCTGAGATAATCCGTGGCCAAACTCAGCACATCCTGCTGCAAACCGAGCGCCCCGCAGATGAACGGCGCGCCGAACCAGAGCAGTATCAGCACGCCGGTGCCGATGATACTTGCCGCGAACAGGGCGTTTCCGATTATGCGGCGGCGCAGTTCATAGTCGTGGGCTCCGGTCGTTCGCGCCACGAGCGGACCGGCGCCGGAGGCGACTACGGAATAGATCGCGAACAGGCCGATCAGAATAAATGTGCAGGATCCTACCGCGGCCTGCGCCTCCGGCCCGAGCCATTGCACCGAATATTGATCGATGACCTTGAATGCATTGTTCAACAGCACCGAAGCCGCGGCCGGAACCGAGAGCTTCAGAAGGTCCGAGAGGGAAACCTTGGTCAACGGCGAGGCTCGGCAAATTCGACACGGAGCCGCTCGGCAATCGCGTTCATTCGCAGATGATATATAATTGATGTACGGATAACCTGCTTATCGCGATTATTCCGGAACCAACAGGAATCGATCGATCACTCATATTCAAACTTACGCGGCCGGTGATCTTGGCTATCGGCACGGGTTTGATCCATTTTGATCGCCAATATTAAATTAGCGCTGTCCGCGGGAACCAACCAAATAAGTACTGAATTGCATTGCCGCACATCTAAAGGGGTTTTACTGCTTTCCCTGTCGATTCTGCTTTCCGGCTGTCAGAACTTCGTCCGGTTTGATTCATCGCACGGCGCCGCGGTACAACCGCCACCGGTGCTGGATTCGGTCGAAAGTCATCGGTTTCCAATTCGTTCCAGCACCGAACTGGTTGGCCGCCCGATTACGATGTATTCCCAATCCGGCGACACGTTGCCCGACATTGGCCGCCATTTCGGTCTCGGCTTCACTGATATCGCCGCGGCTAATCCGGATCTCGATGCCTGGGTCCCGAAGCCCGGAAGCCGAATTACGCTCCCGTTGCAGTTTATTCTTCCCGAATCGCCGCGTAAAGGCATCGTGATCAACCTGCCGAATATGCGCCTGTTTTATTACCCGGAATCCGGGACCAAGGAAGCATCGGAGATCATCACCTATCCGGTCGGTATCGGACGAGAAGGCTGGTCGACACCGACGGGACAGGCCTTCATTATTGAAAAACGGGCGAATCCGAGCTGGACGGTACCCGACTCGATTCTGCGCGAGCACGCGGCCGACGGCGACCCGCTGCCCAAGGTAGTCAAGGCGGGTCCCGACAATCCTCTGGGACAATATGCGCTGCGCTTGAGCCTGGCGAATTATCTGATTCACGGCACGAATAAGCCTTACGGCATCGGAATGCGCGTGAGTCACGGCTGTGTCCAGCTTTATCCGGAGCACATAGAACCGCTGTTTAACGAGGTCTCGGCGGGTACTCCGGTCCGCATCGTCAACCAGCCGTACCTGATCGCCTGGCACGAGAATCGATTGTATCTGCAAGCCCATAAACCGCTCGATAGTACCCCCAAGAACCTCGCGCGCCTGAAACGGAACCTATTTAAAAAAATATCCACAGTCGCGCGGAAAACTGCGATTGCGGTGGATTTCAACAAAGTCGAGCAAATCCTAAAACAAGGAAACGGTATTCCGACACCGATATCAGAATCCAGCCAACGGCTGGATCAAATCCTCGCGAATGCAGATATTATCCGGCACCCGGGCCGTTTTTACGGCACTCCGGAACATCCACCACTCGATGAAGGAAGCTGGACGGCTATTGCCGGCACGTTCCGGCACAGGTCCGAAGCCGACCGATTGGCGCGGATCTTCCTGCATCAGGGTCCGCCGATCCCTTCCCGGGTTCACGCCGCGACGGATGGTTATCGGGTGATACTTGGGCCGTTCAATAGCCGCAAGGAGGCCGACAAAACCAGGAAGCGGGTTTTCCGCGAATTCGAGATCAAAATTGCGCTGGTCAAGCCGGTTATTTGACATCCTGACCCGGTAATTACCTGAAAGCTATTGCGATCCCGAATGCCGCAATCAGATAGCGCGGTTGCCCGCTCGTATCTCAGTCTTTGTGATGAGGCGGTAAGTCCGCACAGAAAGCGGTTCGATCGAACTCGTTGAGCACCGGTTTTAATCAACCGCACATACTCCAACCGGCTAAACGATCGGCGGATCAGACTCGCGTTCGAAATGCCGATGTTTGGCAAGCGCCTGCATGAAGGCATCGATCGCCGCGTCAGCTTTTCCGGAGGAACCAAACACCGGTCCTGGGTCCGCTTTACCGCCCGGAAGTTGAAGCCGCACACTGGCGTTTTCCAGCAGCTCGGCAGTCGTCCGAGTCATCAACCGGCGATTCACTTCTCTCGGCTGCTCCACGCTCGCCATTTTTCGGTTTCTTCGGGGTGGCGCCGCCCGCGGACACCGCCCCTCGGAAAGAGCCGGCAAAATACGGGCCCAGCGCATCGCGCAAACGCCATCGACCGGCAAGCTGCGCCCCTGCAAGGAGGAAAGCAAGCACTTGGGAAAGCACGCAGAACCAGTTTATCGAGGGGGCACAATCTGGAAGTGCTGAAGCTCTTGCAAAAGTCTTATCACAAAGGGTCAAGATAATTTACATCGACCCGCCTTACAACATCGGCAAGGAATTCATTTATCTCGACAATTATCAGGACAATCTCGATACCTATCTGCCGGAAGTCATGCGCGTGGTGTTCAAGGATAGCGGTTTCGCGGGTGATGTAGTCAAAACCAATGCGATCCAAATCCTGAAAAAACTCGGCATCGACGACGTGAAAAGCCTGTAATGTTTTCAGGAATGGCTTACAAAATTCGAATGGGATGAAAACAAGAATCAGGCGAATATCCGCAAGCATGGCATCGATTTTCGGGATGCCGTGTATGTGTTTTCCGATCCTTTTGCCTTAAATATTCCCGACGATGAGCATTCCGAACGCTAAGAACGCTGGGTTATATTGGGAAAAACTTAAGCGACAAATTATTACTGGTTGTCCATACTGACCGTCGCGACAATGTTATCAGGATAATTTGCGCTTCATGACTTCCCCTCTATTTCAGTGGTTCCTATCTTAACCGACTGTCTCAAATCGAGGGTCCACTATATTATAGATAGGCAGCCATAACCTCTGAGCATAGAGTTCCGCGGGACGGTTACGGGTTTAATGAGCCGCCAGACTTTGGTTTGAATTCACCGCGACTCGAAGGCATGCGTTAGCGCTGATCCCTTTCGATTTTATGAAATTCCTTCCCTTGGGCTTCTTTTAGGCGGGAGCGGCTTGAATCCAGCCGGGGAGAGTCCGCTGCGATTCCTTCCGCTCTACCAAGGTAAGTCGCGGCCGTTTGAATTTCGCCGCGCCGCAGGGCCGATTCGACTAACCAGCCATAACGTTCCAGAATCTGGTCGATGCCGGAGCGCGCTTCTTGATTGTCCGAATCCAGCTTCAGCACCTCCTGATAATGCAAAAACGCATTCTCCCTGGCCGGAGTAGTGAGATTGAACGCGGCCAGGTTTTTTGCGGCGGCTTCCAGGTGGCTTGCGATGATCGACGCGGTTTGATCCGGAACGCCCGCAGCCGGTGGAACCGCATCAAGCGCGTCCGAATGTTTGGTAGCCACCGATTCAGGCTCTGAAGTTCCAGCCAATTTTGACTCCGGACTATTTAGCTCGCTGCTTCCGGGTTCCCGAATTCCGCCCGTATTCGATTCAAACTTGCCAGGCGCGGGTTCGATACTGCCAGGAACCTTATCGCTTTTTCCCTGGCTTGCGGCGCCCAATTTCTCCCCCGGCGGCTCGGAACGGGTCGGACGTTCGGATACTGGTGGTGCTGCGGGTTTTGATTCGCCCTCCTGATTTCCCGAGGGATCGGGGATAGGAATTGCCGACGTCCGCCCACCGTTATCCGATGCTTCGTTTCCAGCAGAATACGAATCCGAATACTCGCCGCCGACCGGTTTCGGGACCTGAGAATTTCGGAGCGACAAAAGCCCGGCAATTATTACCAGCACGATCGCGGCGGCAAAGGACATCCACTTGCCGGTCAAGAGCGGTCGCGCCCAGCCGGACTTGAATTTCTGCAAACCGGAGGACTGTTGATTTTGCTCCGATTCCAGCGACAATTCGGCGATAAACGCCTTAACCTGGCTCACTCCTTGCGGCCGGTCTTTCTGTGCGGGCTGCAACATCCACTCAACCGCTTTAATCCACGGTGGCGGCGTTTCCTGAGCGGACAACGAATCCCACAGCGCCAGCGGATCGCCCTTGCTGCTCTTGATCAGATTCAGCCGATCGATCGCCGAAACTGGAACATGACCCGAGATAAAACGGTAAAGTGTCGCTCCCAACGCGTAAAGATCGTCGGCGGCAACGGGACGATGGTCCGGCCTGTACTGTTCGGCCGGTGCATAACCTTGCCGGAGTGTACCGGTCAATTCACCCTGGTCTCTCGCGAATTGCAGTAGACCGTCCGGAAAATTAACCAGGATCGGATCGCCATTATCACGCAATAGAATATTTTCTGGACAGATCATTCCGTGCACGAGGCCGCGTTCATGGATGACGCCGATTCCATCCAGAAGAATATCGAACATGACTTGCAATTGATCCATGCTGAAGGAATATGCCGATGCGATCCAGGTCGATATCGTTTGCCCGTGCTCGAAGGTCATAATCTGATAGCCGGTGTTGTTGAACTCCAGCGCGTTCAACACCTTGGCGATCGCTTCATGCTCGATCTCCGCAAGTTTTTCGGCGTCGTATAGAAATGCAGACAGGCCTTGTGCGTAGCGTTTCCGGTCCGTATCGGATACCGTTTCGAGCCCCATTCCGTCAGCGCATCGCCGAGCGACTCCGACCGGAAAGTATTCCCGTAATAAAACCGGGGAATTCATATGATGGTTCCACGCTTTGTAGGTCAGGCTCAGCGGGTCGCTCGCCAGTAACTGACGAATTTCATAGACACCGATTTCCGACCCTTCAGCCAACGCTGGCCGATTGTCCGCACTATTCATCCGCGCCGCCCCCTAACGGTAATTTATCCGCACCGATCCGGAACATAATACTCGCTATTGAATCCGCTGAGAAACCAAATCGTTATGGCTGGCTGACGCCAATTCCGGACTTCCAGCCGCGTTCAGGTCCGATTAGAAAACCGATCAACAAAGAAACGGCCAGGAAAAAGTAGGTCTGGTGGAGTTCGTCAGATTGCATCCAGAATCTCGCGGAGCGCTGTTTAATAGGGCCTGCCAATAAGCCGACAAGATTTCAAGGACGCCAATTAGGTCCCCAAACAGCCATGCCGGCCGAATTAGCTCCGAAGACCAACACATGCGCTAACCGGGCGCATCCGGAGCACAAAAGCAATAACGGCGCCGTTACTTGCGCGCGGGTTACCGCCGGGGACCGAAAATCGAAGTCCCGATCCGGACCAGGGTCGAACCCTGCTCAATCGCGGTTTCCAGATCACCGGACATGCCCATCGATAAAGTGTCGACCGGATAGCCGCCCGCGCGCAACCATTCGAAAGCCTCGCGCATTTTGCAGAACGACGTCCGGTTTGCTTCGGCGGATTCGCCGGACTCGGGGATCGCCATTAAACCTCTGAAGCGGAGGTTGGCTAACCCGTCGATTTCGCCCGCGAGCTCGGGTAACTTTTCGAGCGATATGCCGGATTTGGTGATTTCTGAATCGATATTGATTTGCAGACAAATATTCAGCCTGCCCCTTTCCGGCTGCCGATGCTGATCCAGCCTCCGGGCGGTCTTGATTTGGTCCACACTGTGAACCCATGAAAAATGATTGGCGACAACCCGGGTTTTATTGGATTGAACAGGGCCGATGAAATGCCAGGTGATCTGGTAATTCGCAAGGCTCTGTTGTTTGCGGATCGCTTCCTGAACATAACTTTCTCCGAACTGCCGCTGCCCGCTTTGATAGGCGGCGATCAGGGCCTCGGGCGCTTGCGTTTTGCTGACCGCAACGAGACAAACCGATCCCGGAGGGCGACCGGAATTCTGCTCGGCGCGCGCTATGCGTGTACGCACCTGCGCCAGCCGATCGCCGATCGTCATTGCTTTCATTTCGATTGACTATACTCAATGAACGGTGGCCTGCAAGCCGCCGGCCGAACCGGTCAATTTTCATCAAGAGACGACTATGGATATCGCTGAGTTACTTGCTTTCTCCGTCAAAAATAATGCTTCCGATCTGCACTTGTCAGCCGGGTTGCCGCCAATGATCCGGGTGGACGGCGACATTCGCCGGATCAACGTACCGCAACTTGAACACAAGGAAGTCCATGCGCTCGTTTACGACATTATGAACGATAAACAGCGCAAGGACTACGAAGAGTTTTTTGAAACCGATTTTTCATTTGAATTGCCGGGGGTCGCACGTTTTCGCGTAAACGCCTTCAATCAAGACCGCGGGGCCGCGGCAGTCTTCCGGACCATTCCGTCGAAAGTGCTGACCCTGGAGGACCTCGGTTGCCCGCGGTTTTTCCAGGAAGTGACCCGCAAACCCCGCGGCCTGATTCTGGTAACGGGGCCGACCGGTTCCGGAAAATCGACCACCCTGGCCGCGATGATCGACTTCATCAACAGCAACGATTACGCGCATATCCTGACCGTTGAAGACCCGATCGAATTTGTTCACCAAAGCAAGAAATGCCTGATCAATCAGCGCGAAGTCCATCGCGATACGCATGGCTTTAATGAAGCCCTGCGCTCGGCTCTGCGGGAAGATCCGGATGTGATTCTGGTAGGTGAAATGAGGGATCTGGAAACGATCCGGCTCGCGTTGACCGCGGCCGAAACCGGGCACCTGGTGTTTGGAACTCTGCACACCAGTTCGGCTGCAAAAACCATCGACCGGATAATCGATGTTTTTCCTGCCGAGGAAAAATCCATGGTCCGCTCGATGCTTTCCGAATCACTGCAAGCCGTAATTTCACAAACTCTTTTGAAAAAAGTCGGAGGCGGGAGGACCGCCGCGCACGAAATCATGGTCGGGACTCCCGCAATTCGAAATCTGATCCGCGAGGACAAGGTCGCTCAGATGTATTCTGCGATACAAACCGGACGAAAAGACGGCATGCAGACTCTGGATCAAAACCTCCTCGAACTCGTGGACCGCGGCGTCGTAAGCCGTCAGATGGCGCGTACGCGCGCGGTCAACAAATCGGCTTTCTAAATCGGATGCCAGGGGACACAGGACCGGCATATATTTTTATTCACACACTACCGGGAATGCGCGATGGATTTTAGAGCTTTATTGGAACAGATGGTTCAGCAAAAGGCTTCGGACTTGTTTATTACGGTCAACAGACCCGCTACCATCAAGGTCCACGGCCGATTGCAGGTAGTTTCGAAAGCGCCGCTGAGCGTCGATCAGGCCAGGGAAATCGTACTCAGCACTATGAATCAGCAGCAGCGCGAAGAATTTGAAAATACCAAGGAATGCAATTTTGCAATCAGCGCGAGCGGATTGTCGCGGTTCCGGGTCAGCGCATTCGTTCAGCGCGATATGCCGGGGATGGTGCTGCGCCGCATAGAAGGCGCGATTCCCACCGCCAAGGAATTGTTTCTCCCGCCAGTGATCAATGAATTGGCGATGACAAAACGGGGTCTAATTATCTTCGTCGGCGCGACC
The DNA here is from genome assembly GCA_041748915.1 of Methylococcales bacterium. Lineage (GTDB taxonomy): Bacteria > Pseudomonadota > Gammaproteobacteria > Methylococcales > UBA1147 > UBA1147. Next base: position 1,584 of record JBGTCG010000114.1, on the reverse strand, counting down.
GGGACGGGTAAATCAACGTCATTGGCCGCCATGATCAAGCATCGAAGTGAAAATGCGAGCGGCCACATCATCACGATCGAGGATCCGCTGGAATATCTGCATCAACACTCGAAATCCATCATCACCCAACGCGAGGTCGGCATTGACACCGAATCCTATGCGGTCGCGTTGAAAAATACGCTGCGCCAGGCACCCGATGTGATTCTGATCGGCGAGGTTCGAACCCGGGAAACCATGCAACATGCGATTACCTTCGCGGAAACCGGCCATCTATGTCTGACCACATTGCATGCAAATAATGCAAATCAGGCCCTGGACAGGATTCTGCACTTTTTCCCCGAAGATATGCATGACCAATTGTTCATGGATTTGTCGCTCAATCTAAGAGCAATTGTCGCCCAGCAATTGATCCGGCGCAAAGACGGCAAAGGGCGGTTTCCGGCCGTGGAGATCCTGTTGAATACGCCGCTCGCGTCCGATCTTATCCGCAAGGGCGAAGTGCCCAAGCTGAAAGAGCTGATGAAAAATTCCCGGGAACAGGGCATGCAGACTTTCGACCAGGCTCTTTATGATCTGTATACCGAAGGCAGGATAACTTACGAAGACGCGCTGAATTCGGCCGATTCGATGAATGAAGTCCGGCTGATGATCAAGCTCGGCGGCGAGGGCGGCATCGAGAAATACGCGCGGGATCAGGAAGGAATCATGCTGGTTGACCAGGAGGAATGACGCAATCCGGTTTCCGGATGGATTGCGGCAAGATTCGGCGTGATGGTTGTCAGCCGAACTTATACACCTGATTTCGTCGTGGGCTCCCTTCGCATGAACCGTTTAGTTCGGACCTGCATGGTAAGTGGTGCGGAGGGCGGGCTAAACACCCGTCCTTACCCGATTAGGTTTCTTTTTAGTTCGTTATCAGCCAAATCTATCAGCAATCGTAATGCACGATTTACCGCCTCTGAATCCTTGAAGACTCTAGCTATATCGGGATCAAGAAGGACAACATTTGTGCCCTGCTGGTAGGCGCGATAATGTTTTCCGCGGACGCCGCCTGAAAAGTCATATTCAGGCTTCATATCATCGGATTCAGTGGTTTTGCTCATAGTGTTTCTGTTCCTGTCTCGTTGCTTTACGGGCGCTGATAATCCGGATTTGGCTCTGATGCCTTTCGGTGTAGGAGACCACAAGAAGATTACCAACGCTGGATCGACCTATGCTAAGAAAACGATATTCTCCGGCTGAATGCTCAGGATCTGAAATGGTCAATTCCAACGGATCCCCAAATACGGTTGTCGCCTCTATGAAGGTAATACCATGCTTCTGTTCATTCTTTGTAGCTTTGTCTCGATCCCATTCGAATTCCACGCAATTCTCCAGTGAAAAACCTCTCACGGTAGGAGCCTCTGTTACCAGAGGCCCCCCGCACAGACCCGGACGTGCAGTTTTCCCAAGCCGTTCACTTAATCTGTTGATAACACGATCGCGATTCGCCTGAAACCCTCATGGAACCTGCATTTCATCGGGTCTCCTTCGCCAGCAAAATTTGCTGACGAAAAAACACCCGCAAAGCTTTAGCGCACAGGG
>JBGTCG010000113.1:0-43937 GCA_041748915.1 Methylococcales bacterium | reverse complement strand
CGGAATCACCGGACGGACGTACAGTGCCTCAAAATTTACTTGCATCCACCCTTTATACCGATGGCGGGTGCGGATGTCCAGAACTTTCTGTAGCGGATTGATTTACTATAAATTTACTTTAAGGGCGAATTCACCCTGCCTAAAGTGTCAATGGCCAGTAGAATTGAGCCACTCCAGATTAAATCGACTGATTAAATTTGCTTTTAGTCGATTTCTCCTCCGAGCATAAAAATATGAGAATGAGGCAGATAATCCGATCGACGATAGGAACGGCGACGGTATCGTCAACTAAAAAATCACCCCAGCTGTAGATCGCAAGCCGCGCTCGGTCTATTTGATCCGCTCCAGAACGCCTTCAAGTTCTTCGAGGGTTGTGTAATTGATCACCAACCGGCCTTTTCCACTGGCCTTGTGCTGAATCGATACACGGGCTCCGAGTTTTTCACCGATTTGAGTCTGCAAAGCTTCAATATCCGGATCCGGGAAGGAAGGTTCCGGTTCATCGGTTCCGGCGCCTTGTAATTCCTTCACCAGCTTCTCGGTCGCCCGTACAGTCAGTCCTTTCGCCACAACTTTTTCCGCGGCCTGAACCTGAATCGTACCGTCCACTCCGAGCAGCGCCCGGGCATGGCCCATTTCGATCGCGCCTTTCGCCAAATGATCTTTCACGGGCGCCTCGAGATCGAGCAGACGCAACAAATTGGTCACCGTGGTGCGGGATTTTCCGATCGCGTCGGCAACCTGCTGGTGAGTCATGTTGAATTCATTCAACAATCGATGCAGCCCTTCCGCTTCTTCGAGCGGATTGAGATCCTCGCGTTGAATATTTTCGATCAGGGCCAGCGCCATCGCGGTTTGATCGGAAATATCCCGGATAATGACCGGGACTTCTTGCAATCCGGCCAATTGCGCGGCGCGCCAGCGCCGTTCCCCGGCCACGATTTCATATTTTTCATCATCCAGGGGACGGACCACGATCGGCTGGATTACGCCTTGGGCGCCGATCGAATCCGCGAGTTCCTGAAGCCGTTCCCGGTCAATATCCCTGCGCGGCTGAAACTTGCCACGCTGCAACAATTCGACGGGAAGGCGCTTCTCGGTAGCTTCCCGCGATTGCGGAGAAGCGTCGCCGAGCAGTGCATTCAGTCCGCGGCCCAGTCCCCTTTTCTTTATTGCCATATCCAAGCCCCGTTGATGTTGATCTTCAATTGTTGTTGGTTTTCCGCGTCATTTCGCTGGCCAGGGCGAGGTAAGCGAGCGCGCCGCGTGAGGTCCGGTCATAGTGGAAGACCGGCAAGCCGTGACTTGGCGCTTCCGCCAACCGAATATTGCGCGGGATCACCGTGCGGAAAACCTGGTCCTTGAAATATTCTATGAGCTGTCCGGATACGTCCTGCGTCAACCGGCTCCGCGGGTCGTACATGGTTCGCAATAAACCTTCCAGGCACAGGCCCGGATTCAGGCTGTCACGGATTTTAGCCATCGTGGCCATCAGGGCTGAAAGCCCCTCCAGTGCGTAGTATTCACATTGCATGGGGATCAGGATTGCATCGGCCGCGACCAGTGCGTTCAATGTCAACGTATTCAGCGCGGGCGGACAGTCGATCAAAACGTAATCGTATTGGTCCCGACAGTTCTTTAACCCCTCCGCAAGTCGCCGTTCGGTCCGGTTTGTGCGTGTCAATTCGACTTCGGCGGCAGTCAGATCGGCATTGCCCGGTAACAGGTCCATTTTCAGGTTTTCCAAATGCGTGACGATAGCGGATGCGGGCGCCTCCTGGAGCAGCAGATCACAGGTGGAGAACTTGAGTTCGTTTTTATCCACCCCGCAGGACATGGTCGCGTTCCCTTGCGGATCCAGATCGACGAGTAGAACACGTTTCTTGGTCAACGCAAAACTCGCTGCCAGGTTCACGCAGGTGGTGGTCTTGCCGACACCGCCCTTCTGGTTGGCGATCGCTATAATTTTCCCCATGCCATTACCGCTTGGATTATTGTATTTCGGTTTCGGGCGTCAACATCACAATGTGCCGCTCCGCTTTAACACCGGGTACCCGAATCGGCATAACCTCGGGCGTGAAGCCCGGATAAACGGTATCGGAAGCGGGCAACCGGCCGATCATCGCGAGCAGCCTCCCGCTGTGCTTCAACAAATGAGAGGAACTGGACAGGATTCCCGATATAGCCGCGAACGCGCGCGTTACGATCGTATCGAATAATAACCCATTTTTAAATCGTTCCACCCTCTCCTGGATCACCTCGACGTTGGCCAAACCCAATTCCAGCACGGCCTGGCGCACGAACCTGGTTTTTTTCCCATTGGAATCGATGAGTACGAAGAATTTATCCGGATGAAGCATCGACAGCGGAATACCCGGCAGGCCCGGGCCGGTTCCGACATCCAGCACCCGTTGACCGCGCAGGTGAGGCGAGACCGACAAGCTGTCGAGAAGATGACCGCTTACCATGGTTTCGGGATCGCGAATTGCCGTCAGATTATAGGTTCCGTTCCATTTTGCGAGCAACGCCCGGAATTCGAGCAGGCCCGATAGTAATTCCGGGCGGTAACCGATTGCCATTTCATCCAGACCGTCTGCGAGTTGCCCGCGAAGGTCACTGTGCATTCCAAGGCCGGGCGGTTTAGTTCGAAATCCGGATTGACCGGCTCCGGCGTCGGATAATCCCATGTGCTGACCAGGGCCGGCGCTGCCGAAATACGATACACCGTGGAGCAGGATTGCCGATGAGCCCTGCCAACCGAGGGCTAACGCTCATGACTATAGCGCTTTAGATGAATCAGCAATAGTGATACGGCAGCCGGCGTAACGCCGGATATCCGGGCCGCCTGTCCGAGCGTCTCCGGCACGACCGCTTGCAGTTTCTCGGTCACTTCCCGCGACAGTCCGACCACATTCGAATAATTGAGATCGACCGGAATTTTCAGATTTTCATACCGCATAGTACGGTTGATTTCGTTCTGTTGCCGTTCAATGTAACCGGCATATTTGACTTTAATTTCCACCTGCTCCGCGACCTCGTCGTCGACCTCGTCGGACGGTTGCAGCAGCGCGCCGACCAGATGATCGATGCTTATTTCCGGCCGCCGTAACAGATCCAGCAGATTGGTGTCGCGGGACAGCGGGTTCGGCAGCAATCCTTCGAGTAATCCGGCTTCCGGACTGTCCACATGCAACCGGTAGTCGGCAAGATCGTTCTCCAGACTGGTGATCGCTTTCTGCTTCCTGTGCAGCAACCGGAGACGTTCATCATCCACCAGGCCGAGCGCGTGCCCTTCGGGCGTCAGACGCAGATCCGCGTTATCTTCGCGCAATAAAAGCCGGTATTCGGCCCGGCTCGTAAACATGCGATAAGGCTCCTGAGTGCCAAGCGTAATCAGATCATCGATCATGACCCCGATGTAGGCCTGGTCCCGGCGCGGACACCAGGGTTCCTGGCCACGGGTGCGCCGCGCGGCATTCAACCCCGCAATCAATCCCTGCGCGGCCGCTTCCTCGTAGCCGGTCGTACCGTTGATCTGTCCCGCAAAATAAAGACCTTCCAGATGGCGGGTTTCGAGCGAGGAATGCAAATCCCTGGGATCGAAAAAATCGTACTCGATCGCATAACCAGGCCGCGTAATATGGGCGTTTTCGAACCCCGGAATCGAGCGCACGAAATCGTATTGGATATCGAACGGCAGACTGGTCGATATCCCGTTCGGATAAACCTCCTGCGTGGTCAATCCTTCCGGTTCGACAAAAATCTGGTGGGAATCCCGCGCGCTGAAACGCACCACTTTGTCTTCGATGGACGGACAATAACGCGGCCCCCTGCCTTCGATGGCGCCCGTGAACATGGGCGAACGGTCGAGCCCGGAACGGATGATGTCATGGGTCCGCTCAGATGTACGGGTAATGAAACAGGGCACCTGCCGCGGGTGATGATCCGGTTTGCCGGTAAACGAAAATACCGGAACCGGATCATCGCCGGCCTGCTGTTCCATCACGTCGAAATTCAATGTGCGTCCATCGATACGCGGCGGAGTGCCGGTCTTCAAGCGGTCGACGCGGAACCGCAGCTCGCGCAGTCGCGCCGCGAGCGCGGACGCCGGAGGATCTCCGGCGCGGCCGCCGGAATAATTGCTCTCGCCGATATGAATCTTTCCGGCCAGGAAGGTCCCGACTGTGAGCACCACGGCGCGCGCCGAAAAACGAAGCCCCATTTCGGTCACGACCCCGCGAACCGCCCCATTTTCCACGATCAGATCCGCTACCGATTGCTGGAAGAGGCTCAATCGGGGCTGGTGTTCGAGGATTTTCCGGATCCCGGTCCGATACAAAACGCGATCCGCCTGCGCACGGGTCGCCCGCACCGCAAAACCCTTGCTCGCGTTTAGCATGCGGAACTGAATTCCGGCCTGATCGGCTGCGCGCGCCATGGCACCGCCCAAGGCATCGATTTCCTTGACCAGATGCCCTTTGCCGATTCCGCCGATCGCCGGATTACAGCTCATCTGTCCAATCGTTTCGAGATTCTGGGTCAACAGCAACGTACTGGCGCCGGTCGTCGCGGAAGCCAGCGCGGCTTCGGTCCCGGCATGGCCGCCGCCAACGACGATGACATCAAACGAATTCGGAAACTGCACAGACAAGCCCGGGAAAAGAAAATAAAATTGTAATCGAAAGTGTCGGCCTATGCATCCATGCCGGAACGCCCAGCTTTCATCATTTCAGTCACATGCGCGGCCACACTGGCGGCGAGCGCTCGCAGATTGTAGCCCCCTTCGAGCGCAGAGACGATTTTCCCGGAGCAATGCTGGTCCGCAATCTCCCGAAGTTCCCGCGTAATCCAGGCATAATCCCTTACGGTAAAATTCAGGGATGCGAGAGGGTCGTCCCGATGGGCATCAAAGCCCGCCGAAATCAAGATGATTTGCGGTTTGAATTCAGCCAGGGCCGGAAAGATAATTTTCGTCATCGCTTTTTGCAGCGCAGCGCCGCCGTCGCCGGGGCGTAACGGCACGTTGAAAATATTCCCCGCCCCGGTCTCGCTGCGGTACCCGGTTCCCGGATAAAGCGGGATCTGATGGGTGGAGGCATACAGCACATCGGGATCATGAAAGAAGATTTGCTGCGTTCCATTGCCGTGGTGCACATCAAAATCGACGATCGCGGCCCGTTCGATTCCATACCGCCGGCGTGCATGGTTTGCGGCGATCGCTACATTATTAAACAGACAGAAGCCCATGGCCCGTTTCGATTCCGCATGATGTCCGGGCGGTCGGACCGCGCAGAACGCGTTATCGGCCTGTGCAGTCAAGACCATGTCCACCGCGTCGCAGACCGCTCCGACCGCATGCAGGGCAGCCTCCCCTGAATCACTGGACACCACGGTGTCGCCGTCGATATAACCGGTACCCCGATCCGGAATCGCGCGCAACACGCGATCGATATGGTCTTGCGGATGGACGGTCAAAATCTGATCCACGGTGCCCCGCGGCGCTTTTTTGCGATCAAGAATTTTGAATTCGGGCGCATTTAGCGCGGATTCGATGCTGCGCAGACGATCCGGGCACTCAGGATGTCCCGGGCCGGTATCGTGGTTAAGGAAAATCGGATGGGTATAGAGAACGGTGGTCATAACGAACGGAAAACTCAAAAATAATCTCTATCCTTTGGGATGACCAAGGTATTGTCAATAAAAAATGTTAAAATGTAGAATCCCTTTTAAGTTTTACCGATCGAGAAGAGTGGAACCCAATGTTAGAGAAATATCGCAAACATGTAGAAGAACGCGCTGCTCTCGGCGTACCCCCAAAACCGCTGGATGCGGAGCAGACGGCTCAGTTAGTCGAATTGATCAAAAATCCGTCCGCGGGCGACGGGGAGTTTCTTCTCGATTTATTAACTAGCCGGGTCCCGCCCGGAGTAGATGAAGCGGCTTATGTGAAAGCGGGATTTCTCTCGGCCGTGGCCAAAAAGGAAGCGCGATCGCCGATACTGAGCACCCGCCGCGCCGCTGAACTGCTTGGAACCATGTTGGGGGGTTACAATATCACGCCGCTGGTCGACCTGCTGGACGACGCGGAACTTGCGCCGGTCGCGGCAAAAGCGCTGTCACACACGCTTCTGGTTTTCGATGCGTTCCACGATATCGAAGAAAAATCCAGGGCAGGCAACGCCAACGCCAAATGGGTTATTGAATCGTGGGCGAACGCGGAATGGTTTGCGAGCCGACCCAAAGTTCCGGAAAAACTCACGGCCACCGTGTTCAAGGTGATCGGCGAGACCAACACCGATGACCTTTCTCCGGCGCCCGACGCCTGGTCGCGGCCGGATATCCCGCTACACGCCAAGGCAATGTTGAAGATGCCGCGTGAAGGAATCAGCAATGCGGAACAGCAGATCGAGGAATTAAAAAAGCAAGGCTATCCCGTCGCCTATGTCGGTGATGTGGTCGGAACCGGCTCCTCGAGAAAATCGGCCACCAATTCGGTACTGTGGTACATCGGCGAGGACATTCCCCATGTCCCGAACAAACGGACCGGAGGAATCTGTATCGGCGGCAAGATCGCGCCGATTTTTTTCAACACCATGGAGGATTCCGGCGCTCTGCCCTTTGAGTGCGATGTGAACTTAATGAACATGGGCGACGTGATCGATATCTACCCCTATGCAGGGAAAGTCACCCGCCACGGTTCGGATCAAACGATCGCTGAATTTCGGTTGAAAACCGATGTATTGCTCGACGAAGTTCAGGCAGGCGGCCGGATTCCGTTGATCATCGGTCGCGGACTGACGGAAAGAGCGCGCCGTTCACTGGGGCTGGGTCCTTGTCCCGAATTCCGCCGTCCGGAAACAGCACGCGATTCGGGCAAGGGCTATACGCTCGCGCAAAAAATGGTCGGCAAAGCCTGCGGCGTCGAAGGAGTGCGCCCCGGAACCTATTGCGAACCGCACATGACGACCGTCGGTTCCCAGGATACCACGGGGCCGATGACGCGGGACGAGCTGAAAGATCTGGCCTGTCTCGGTTTTTCGGCGGATCTGGTGATGCAGTCGTTCTGCCATACCGCGGCTTATCCAAAACCGGTGGACATCGAAACCCAGCACACTCTGCCGGACTTTATCATGAACCGCGGCGGGGTGTCTCTGCGGCCCGGCGACGGTATTATCCATTCCTGGCTGAACCGCATGTTATTGCCGGACACGGTCGGTACCGGCGGCGATTCGCACACCCGTTTCCCGATCGGAATTTCTTTCCCAGCGGGATCCGGCCTGGTCGCTTTCGCGGCGGCGACCGGGGTCATGCCGCTGGATATGCCGGAGTCGGTCCTGGTACGTTTCAAAGGGGAACTGCAGTCCGGAATCACGCTCCGCGATCTGGTCAATGCAATTCCATACGCGGCGATTCAGCGTGGACTTTTGACCGTCGCAAAGAAAGGCAAGAAAAATGTCTTTTCGGGGCGTATTTTAGAGATCGAAGGACTGCCGAACCTCAAGGTTGAGCAGGCATTCGAGATTTCCGACGCCTCGGCCGAGCGTTCCGCGGGCGGCTGTACCATCCGCCTCGGCGAGGAGCCGATCCGGGAGTATCTGACATCGAACGTTGTGATGTTAAAGTGGATGATCGCGGAAGGCTACGGGGATGCGCGCACACTGAAGCGCCGGATCATCGAAATGGAACGGTGGCTCGCGAATCCGGTGCTGATGGAACCGGACCCCGATGTGGAGTATTTTGAGGTGATCGATATCGATCTCAACGAAATCGAGGAGCCCTTGCTGGCCTGTCCGAACGACCCAGACGATGTCAAACCGCTTTCGGAAGTCGCGGGCACCCGTATCGATGAAGTGTTTATCGGGTCGTGCATGACCAACATCGGCCATTTTCGCGCGGCAGGGAAACTTTTGGACCGATTCAATAAAGTTCTTCCCACCCGGTTATGGATCTGTCCCCCGACCAAGATGGACGAAGCCCAGTTAATGGAAGAAGGTTACTACAGCATTTACGGCAAATCCGGCGCGCGCACCGAAATGCCCGGTTGCTCGTTGTGCATGGGCAATCAGGCGCGGGTGCGGGAAAATTCGACCGTGGTATCGACTTCCACCCGCAATTTTCCGAACCGTCTGGGTACCGGAGCCAATGTGTTTCTGTCTTCGGCGGAACTGGCGGCCGTTTGTTCGATCCTGGGGCGGATCCCGACGATCGAGGAATACATGGAATATGCCCGGCAAATCGACACCATGGCCGCCGACACGTACCGTTATCTGAATTTCGATAAGATCGCGACTTACCGCAACATTGCTGATGGATTGGGTCTGAAGGAAGCCGTTTAGGGAAACGCTGAAAGCCCTGATTTAATCAGAGCTTTTCCGGCCAATAATATTCGTTTCGAGTCTATCCGCCCTTGCCGTTATAGGCGGCAGGGCGGATGGAACCTGATCTCCGGTCAAAACCGATTACGCATTCCAGCGCGGACAAATTCCCGGTCGACCGAGAGCAAGAATCGAAAGGCTTTCCCGCGAATGTTATTATCCGATTGAACGACCGGTTCGATTCCGTACGATCGCGGCGCGTTTGGAAAACCGGATCAACAACAGCACCGAAATAATTGCGCCAATGAGATCCGCCGCCAGGTCGGAGACGCTCGAGGTTCTGCCGGGAACATAGAACTGATGGATTTCGTCCGACAATCCGTAAAGTCCACAGAACCCGATACAGCAGATCGCCAATAGCGGAATGTCCTGAATGAAATGGCGAAAGGAACGCCAGGCAAGCAGCGCCATCATCCCGTAGGCTAACAGGTGCAGCAATTTATCCTCATACTCAAAAGTCTTATCCAGTGGGACACGGGGTAGCGACGAAAGGTAAAATATCAAGGCACAGTAGATGCTCAAAATACCCAGGTCTCTGATTTTTTCCAATGTGTAACCTCCAGTATGATTAGTGTGTTCGAATTGGCTTCGGAGTGCCTGCATTCCGGTTCGGTCGACCACAAATTAACGGTGACCGGCCGCGCCTTCGCATTGTTGGAGAAAGCACGGGTCGACTTCGCCCCGGACGGCGAGCCTTGGCCGATATCCGCGACCGTGTTTCCGCCGATTCCCGAACTGGTCGAACCCAGAAGCCTCCCCCGCCGCGGTCTCGCATCGAAGCCTGGCCAAATCGCATTCTTGCATTCTCTTGCGCATATCGAATTTTACGCGATCCATTTAGCTTGGGACATTCTTTACCGCTTTCGCGGGCTGCCCGCGAAGTTTTATGAAGATTGGCTGGGAATTGCGGCCGAAGAGGCCATTCATTTTTCCATGCTTCGCGCGCGCCTGCGTCGATTGGGTTCGGAATATGGAAATCTGACTGCCCACCGCGGCCTTTGGGATGTCGCCGTGGATACCGCGGACGACATTCTTGCGCGTCTGGCCCTGGTTCCAAGAACTCTGGAAGCGCGCGGTCTGGATGTTACGCCGGACATGATCAAAAAACTGGTTCAGGCCGGCGATCACGAAAGCGCCGGAATTCTGAAACGGATATTAGACGACGAAGTCGGACATGTCGCGATCGGTTCGTATTGGTTTAAAACACTTTGCACCCAGCGTGGTCTCGATCCGGTATCGACTTATTTCGAACTCGTGCAACGTCTGCTGAAAGGGAAGATTCACGGTCCGATCAATCATGAACTACGCAAGCAGGCCGGTTTCGAAGACACGGAATTGTACCGATTGGAACGAATGGTATAGCGCACTGATTCCATTACGAAGCCGGCTCCCGGGGTTTCGCCCATTAACAATTGCGAATAACCTAAGCAAACGCTGAATAAATCCATCCTGGATTTGTCAGCGCTCGGCAACCCTGCCAATGTGATTTGGAGTTGCCTTACAAAATCAGACCCTTACAGCGTCCGATTTTGGCAGTACATCCCTGCACCGCGGGAAGCTCTGAATTAATCAGAGCTTCCCTACGCATGATAATGCGACTCGATATAGCGCTCCACGATTTGCTGAAATTCTTCGGCGATGTGCTCTCCCTTGAGGGTCACCGTTTTCTCCCCATCTTCGTAAACCGGGGCAACCGGCGATTCACCGGTTCCTGGAAGGCTGATACCGATATTTGCGTTTTTACTCTCTCCAGGACCATTTACAACACAGCCCATCACGGCCACATTCATTTCTTCAACCCCCGGGTATTGGTTGCGCCATTCCGGCATCTTGTGACGAAGATAGCTTTGAATATCCTGGGCCAGTTTCTGGAAATAATCGCTGGTTGTGCGGCCGCAGCCAGGACAAGAAATGACCATCGGGGTGAACGAACGCAGACCCATCGTCTGGAGAATCTCCTGAGCGACAATGACTTCCTGGGTCCGGTCGCCGCCCGGCTCCGGCGTCAGTGAAATGCGGACCGTGTCTCCGATCCCTTGCTGCAGAAGCACAGCAAGCGCTGCGGTTGACGCCACGATGCCCTTGGACCCCATGCCGGCTTCGGTCAAGCCCAGGTGAAGCGCGTAGTCACACCGTGCGGCAAGTGTTTGATAGACGGATACCAAATCCTGCACCCCGCTCATTTTACAGGAGAGTACAATCCGGTTTTTCGATAAACCGAGTGACAAGGCTTGTTCGGCGCTTTCCAGCGCCGATGTGATCACCGCATCACGCATCACCGCCGATAACTCCCGCGGAAAATCCTGCCGTGCATTTTCATCGAGGAGGCGCGCGAGCACGGCTTGATCGAGACTGCCCCAGTTCACGCCGATCCGAACCGGCTTTCCATACCGGCAAGCAAATTCGATCATCTGGGCGAATTGTGTATCGCGTTTCTTGCCTCTTCCGACATTACCGGGATTGATCCGGTATTTGGCGAGCGCCTCCGCACAATCGGGATATTTTTCCAGCAGTTTATGGCCGTTGAAATGAAAATCGCCGATCAGTGGGACATTGACTCCCTGTTTATCCAGCCCGTCCCGGATTCGCGCCACGGAACCCGCGGCTTCTTCCGAGTTCACCGTAATTCTGACCAGTTCGGAACCGGTCTTCGCCAATTCCCTGACCTGTTTGACGGTGCCCGCGATATCCGCGGTATCGGTGTTGGTCATCGACTGGACCACGATCGGCGCGCCACCGCCAATTTCGACGTCACCGACCTTTACCGAGGAGCGGGTATTCCGATGCGGAGTTGTATTTGACATTGAGCGATTCCAGAATTAAATCCGCCGGGGGGTAAACAATCGGTAACGGAGAAATTTTTGTGCAATACTTAACCCAAGCGATCTGGCCCTATGTGATCCCTAAAACCTGGAATCAGGGCATTCCGAGTCTAAAATCCGATGGTATAAAAGCGGCGTGTTAATCAACTTTTTCTCCGACATTCATTTGGAATTCGGAACTGTACCGGTTCCAGACACACCAGCGGATGTCATTATAGCAGCAGGAGATATCGGGATCTATAAACAGGGTATCGATTGGCTTAAATCCTTCGGCAAACCGGTCATTTATGTCGCCGGCAATCATGAATTTTATGATCGGGAATATTTGTCTACGCTGGATTCACTGCGACAAGGCGCCAGGGGATCCAAGGTCAGGTTTCTCGAACGTGAATCCTGCGAAGTTGACGGGGTCCGTTTTCTCGGATGCACGTTATGGACCCAATTGGGCGGTCAGGATAACGAACGTCAGGAGCAACTGAAAAATACGGTCAATGATTTCAGAAAAATCAACTATAAAAATAGGCTCATGGATCTCGAAACCTATGCCGAGTTACACCAGAAGTCGCGCGAGTGGCTGATTGGAGAGCTGTCGAAATACTATCCGGGAAACACCATTGTGGTAACGCACCACGCGCCGACCTTCTGGAGTTGGGATGATTCGCCGAAATCTTTGACGCGCTTCGCCTACTGCAACGATTTGAAAGAAATCATGCACAATTACGAAATTGCCGCCTGGTTTCATGGCCATACCCATAGCGTGTCCGATTACCGCTGCGCCGGCACCCGAATTTTGTGCAACCCCAGAGGCTATCATGGCAAACAGACCGTAGCCGGATTCGCATTGGACAAGATCGTCAAGTTATAAGCCCGAGTTACTAACCGGACCCGGCGGCCGGATTACGCTCCGAGAGCGGCTTCGACCACTTTCTTCTGTCCTTCGATATGCCTTTTGAAGCTTCCTTCGGCAGGAGAAGCCGACATTGGACGACCGATATATTCGAGTTTGATTTCATTCCCGACCAGTTTCAGAAAGCGATGTTTGATCTGATACCAGGCGCCCTGGTTTTGCGGTTCTTCCTGGCACCAGATCAATTCCTTGAGTTTCGGAAAAGATCCCAGTTCATGGGTCAATTGTTTCAACGGGAATGGATAAAGTTGTTCGATGCGCAAAATCGCAACGTGATCCAATTGTTTTGCGCGGCGGGCCTCAAGCAACTCGTAATATACCTTGCCGGAACACAAGATAACGCGGGTCACTTTCTTGGGGCTGATCTCATCGATTTCTCCGATCAGCGGGTAAAACTGGCCGCTTGCAATCTGTTCCAGCGTCGAAACCGCGAGTTTATGACGTAATAAGCTTTTGGGGCTCATCACGATCAAGGGCTTGCGATACGGGCGCAAAATCTGACGGCGCAGTAAATGGAAGATCTGCGCCGGCGTGGTCGGGACACAGATTTGCATATTATTTTCCGCACAAAGCTGAAGAAAACGCTCGAGCCGCGCGGAGGAGTGTTCCGCGCCTTGCCCCTCGTAGCCGTGGGGCAGCAGCATCGTCAATCCGCATAACCGCCCCCACTTGCTTTCCCCGGAACTGATGAACTGATCGATTACGACTTGTGCGCCGTTCGCGAAATCACCGAACTGGGCCTCCCAGATCACCAGTGAATCCGGTTCCGCGGTACTATAGCCGTATTCGAAGCCCAGCACTCCCTCCTCCGACAGCAGGGAATTATAAATGCGAAAGATTCCCTGGTTGTGGTTTAAATGGTTCAGCGGAACATAGGTCTCGCCGTTGATTTGGTTATGAAGAATCGCATGGCGATGGAAGAACGTGCCGCGGGCCACGTCCTGGCCCGTCAAGCGTACGTTATGGCCCTGCGTGAGCACCGACGCATAGGCCAGTGTTTCAGCGAAACCCCAGTCGATCGGTAACGCGCCCGCGGCCATCTTGATCCTGGTTTCCTGGATCTTTTCAACCCGTGGATGCAACTCGAAGCCTGGAGGCTGCCGGGTCAGCTTATCGGTCAATGCGCGCAGTTGATCCAGCGGTAAAGTGGTGTTGCAGGGCGTGCTCCAGTTGCTTCCGAAAAACTGGTTCCATTTCACCGTATAGGAATTGACCACCTGCTCCAGCACCGGATAGCCCACCTTCTCCCCTTGTTCGAGCGCCAGGATGTAATCTTCCCCCATCTGCCGGGCTTCTTCTTCGCTCAAGATATTTTCCTGGATCAATCGATCGGCATAAATTTTTCGCGTAGTCGGATGATTGCGGATCTTCTGGTACATGATCGGTTGCGTAACCGCGGGCTCGTCGGCTTCATTATGCCCGTGCCGCCGGTAACAGACCAGGTCGATGACCACGTCCTTTTGAAATTCGGTACGGTAGTCCAGCGCGAGTCCGGTTGCGAACAGAACCGCCTCGGGATCATCACCGTTCACGTGGAACACGGGTGCCTGCACCATATTCGCGACATCCGTGCAATAGAGCGTAGAACGCGCGTCGAAAGAATTGCTGGTCGTAAATCCGATTTGGTTGTTGATCACGATGTGGATTGTGCCGCCGGTCGAATAGGCCGGAGTTTCCGCGAGGTTCAGGGTTTCCATGACAACGCCCTGCCCGGCGAACGCCGCATCGCCGTGAATCAGGATCGGCAACACTTCCAATGTACCGTTTTTTCCGCGGCGGTCCTGTCTGGCCCGTACCGAACCTTCCACGACCGGATTGATAATTTCGAGGTGCGACGGATTGAACGCCAGGGCGAGATGGACCGGCCCTCCCGGAGTATCGACATCGGACGAAAAACCCATGTGGTATTTTACATCTCCGGCGCTGGCCTGCTGCAAGGTCGAATAGCTGCCTTCGAATTCGTCGAACAGGACACTGGGGCTTTTGCCGAGCGAATTGACCAACACATTCAGGCGTCCGCGGTGAGCCATACCGATCACGACCTCCTTCGATCCGTAGCTGCCCGCGGTCTGAATCAGCTCATCGAGCAGCGGAATCAGACATTCTCCGCCTTCGAGCGAAAAACGCTTCTGACCGACATATTTCCGGTGAAGGTATTTCTCGATTCCTTCCGCGGCGGTCAGCAGTCTGAGAACTATTTTCTTTTTTTCCGGGGATAATTCGATTTTTCCGCGGGTACTTTCCAGCCGATAGGCAATCCAGGAATTGATCCCGATATCCACGATATGCGCGTATTCGGAACCAATGTTTCCGCAATAGGTCTGCTTCACTATCGAAAGGATCTGGTGAAGCGGAAGTTTTTCATCGCCATAGAGAGTGCCCGTATCGAATACTGTATTCATGTCCAGGTCACTCAAACCGTAATAAGTCGGATCCAGATCCGGTACCGGCGGGCGCGGATACAGGCCAAGCGGATCACAATTGGCTTGCAGGTGTCCGCTGAGCCGGTAATGGTGAATCATACGCGTCACTGACGACTGCTTTTGCAGGGAAATTTCAGTTTCGGCGGCGGGGAAACGGCCGCTCGCCGCAGGCAGATCCTCTGCCAACCGCGCGAAGCGGTTGCGAATTGGCGAATGAGGGATATCCAATTGAACGGCGTGCTGGTTCTGGAGCGTTTTGAATCGCTCCCGCCAATTTTCGCCAACGGAATCCGGTTCTTTGAGAAATTGTTCATAAAGGTCTTCAATAAAGCTGGCGTTTGCGCCATAGTACGCTGAAGAGTCCCTGAACTGCTGAAGCAAATCGTTCATTGTGATAGTCCCTGGTGTGTTCAAATACGGATAGTCGGAATCGTTTCAATTTTAGCCGCTTTGTAGCGTAAATTGTCAATATTCTGAAAAATTTACAATTGGTTTTTAAATTTACTGATATCCTTCGGACTTGGCCAAAAAAATTTTAATTAGGTTCCCGATCGGGTTTGGGCAACACCTAAACGGCGGACCGATCGGTGTGGTGAATGGAGATGGCTGACTTTTTTCTGATTTTCGAAATTGCCGTAGAAAATGTTCAGCGCGGAGCACAAACAATACCGACCATCACCGGCGTGAATCCGGCCTGTATCAAGCAGCTAGGGTTTACGTATGACGAAATTACGGGAAGACCGGTCGAAACCATTTTTTTTAATGCCGAAGACACGCGTAAATTTCATCAAGCCGTCGTCGAAAAAGCTCTGAGCGAACGAAGCATCGGCGGCCTGGAACTTAATTTGAGGACCCGGAATGGCGACAAATTTCCGGTACACCTTTCGATTTCACCCATTTTTCACAGCAATGCTCGTCACGACATAATTTGTATCGCTCGCGATGCCGGTCGAACCGAATCGGTCGATCGCGCGCTGATGGAAAGCGAGGAACGCTTTCGTCAAATGGCCGATATGGCCGGCGAATGGCTTTGGGAACAAGATCCGTCCGGGCGGTATATTTACAGCAGCGCGGCAGTCTCGAATATACTCGGCTACTCGCCTGAAGAAGTGATCGGCAAAAATTACAGCGAACTGTTCACAGAGGCTTCGCGCCGCAACTTCAGTCTGGAATTAGAAAAAAAGCGAATCGGCCGGTTTTTCAATCTACTGAACCAATATCGCCATCGAGACGGCCATGTGATCAGTACGCTATCGACCGGCGTGCCGATTCTGGACAAGGATGGGGTCCTGATCAAATGGCGCGGCGTCGATCACGATATCACCGAGAGACGGCGGGTGGAGGAAGAAATACGCAGAGCCCATGTCAAACTTGCGATCGCCCATCATGAAATGAAGATCGCCCGAAGAATCCAGGAATCGCTGCTGCCCTCGGGACCGTTGATTATTCCGGGCGTACGCGTTGAGGGTTATTGTTTGCCCGCGGATCAGGTCGGTGGAGATTATTTCGATTATTTCTGTCGCTCGAATGACACCGTCGACGTAGTGATCGCGGACGTATCCGGTCACGCGGTCGGCCCCGCCCTGTTCATGGTGGAAACCCGCAGTGCATTGCGCACCCAAGCCCAGATGATCACCGAGCCCGGAGAAACGCTATTTCTGATGAATGGCTTTCTGTATCATGACCTGAGCCAAGCGGACCATTTCATCACCATGTTCTATCTCCAATATAACTGCTCAACGCATAAACTCAGCTATGCCAACGCGGGCCACAATCCTCCGTTATTGATGCGCCGCGGCGCCAACAGTTGCCAAACCATGGATGCCGAGGGACTGGTGCTCGGCGTGAAAGACGTGGTTTGTTTCGATCAGAAAGAAGAAACGCTTGCACCCGGCGATCTCGTTTTCCTCTATACGGACGGACTCACCGAAGCGCAAGCACCGGATGGAGAATTTTTCGGTACCAGCCGGTTATGCCGGATCCTGAGCCGAAATTCGCATTTACCCACCGATCAATTAATGGAAGTTTGCGTCTCCGAATTGAAATCCTTCCGCAATACGGAAACCTTCGCCGACGACCTCACCATGGTGGTTCTTAATGTTACCGATGAAGCCTTGGATTGACCAGGAATCTCGGACCCGAAATGCGGGTCATACCTGAACAGGCGTCCATTTCCTGAGTCCTCGCAGAAATAACGAAGACGCATTGAATGTTGGATTTCGAGAAAGGAACGAACGCGACCCCCCGGGGAACGATGATCTCCGCTCGCATAAGAAGGTGCGCGTTAGTGCGGCAACGAAACACAAAGATGATTGAAATTGTTCAGTATGCCAAGGCGGCCGGTCGCGGGATTTATTTCCATTTACTCCTGATTCCATTAGGATTCGCAATTTCGGCTTCGGCGCTGGTCCTGAGTTCGATGATAATTTTGTTGTCGATGTTTCTTTGTCTGATCTATAGGATCCTCTGGTATCGAACCGCGGAGGCACGCATTGAGCGCGGGTATAAAAGATTCAACCAGCGCAAGGAAAAAATCAAGCAAAGGGAACGGATGCGAAGAATCGCCCTATCCCGGCGCTCGGACCGGCAAAAGCTTGAAGAATTGATCGCGATCATCGGGAAAAAGCTGGATCAACGTAACAACGAATTGATGATCAATGTCTCAGTACTCGCCCGCATGCAACTTCGAGACTGCAAGCGCAATCTCGATTTTGAGACTGCCTTCGGAATCTATCAAACTCTCGCCGACGCGCAAGCCTGGACGATTAATCAACGTCTTGGTCAGCAAGTGGGTCTAAAGCAAAAAATCGAATCGTTATGATCAAATCGTTCCTGTTTTCGAGTTGGCTCATTCAATTCATCCACGCGATTAATCCGGACGACACTGAATGGCGCCGAAAGAAACTGGCTGAACTGACGGCGATTAAAAAACAAAAGCGAATCAACGATGCGCGGATGGAACACGAGCTTGAAATCTTGAAAATCCAATTTGCCGAAGAATTGGAACGAACGCGTGAGCGTGAGCGCCGGATAACTCAGGACTACAAAGAATTTCTCGATCATATCGACCATCTGAAAGAGCAAATCGTCGAAGCGTTTCCGGAGATGCCCAAGGTTTTGGCGTTGTTGATTCATCAGCATGCCAAGCGGTTGATCGATGAAATGTGGAACAGCCCGGATGAGCAGGCGCAGAAATTGTACCGCATGAAACTAGCGGAATTTCTCAAAGTTGTTTCTGACGATACGAATCAGAGCCTACTCCAGGATCAGAAGTCCAGAATACCGGAAAGAACACTGAAATTAATCGGTTAAGGAAATTCTCCAGCATCGGCAAAAGCCGGCCTTGAGTTTCAAATTCATTCCTCAAGCTCGTCATACCCTCCGCGAAGCGCCGGATCTAATTCGATTATCCACATCCGGCGCCCTCCTTTTCACCAATCTTTGCCGGATGCACAGCCCTCAGTGATCAGCACGAACCGATGCATGTCCCGGAATCGGGCCATCCGGAATAACGCTACCGCCGCCGCTGCTCGCAGTGCCGGGCCGGTCCGATTCGTGGCGATCCCGCGGCGGGCCCGCTTTCCGGCCGGCCATCAAATCATCGATCTGCCAGCGGTCGATGGTTTCCCATTCGAGCAAGGATTCCGCCATTTCGTGGAGAATGGACAGGTTGTTCTTCAGGATATTTTCTGCACGCTCATAGTTGCGATCGATCAACGAGCGCACCTCCTCGTCAATCAGTCGGGCCGTCCCTTCGGAAATCGATTTTGTCTGGCTAATCGACGCGCCCAGGAACGGTTGGCTTTGCTCGTCGCTATAGGCCAGTGGGCCCAGCCGTTCGGACAAGCCCCATTTAGTCGTCATGTTCCGCGCCAACTCGGTTGCCCGCTCGATATCGTTCGAGGCTCCCGTTGTAACTTTGTGCGCGCCGAATATCAACGCCTCGGCGATACGCCCGCCGAAAAGACTCGAGATCTGGCTTTCCAGTTTCTGCCGGCTCGCGGAGTATTGATCGCGTTCCGGTAGAAACAGGGTTACTCCGATCGCCCGGCCACGAGGCATGATGCTGACTTTGTACACCGGATCATGATCCGGCACCAGACGCCCGACAATACAATGTCCGGCTTCATGGTAAGCGGTGAGCTTGCGTTCCTCTTCGCCCATCACCATCGTGCGCCTTTCGACGCCCATTATGATCTTGTCCTTGGCTTTCTCGAGTTCAGCCATTCCGACGGCCTGTTTATTGGTCCGCGCCGCGAACAGCGCGGCTTCATTGACCAGATTTGCGAGATCGGCTCCGGAAAACCCCGGGGTTCCACGCGCGATGTACTTCAGTTCCACGTCTTCGGCGGCCGGAACCCGGCGCATATGCACATTCAGAATCTGCTCGCGCCCGCGGACATCGGGAAGACTAACGACAACCTGACGATCGAATCGCCCAGGCCGCAGCAAGGCCTTGTCCAATACGTCGGGCCGATTGGTCGCCGCAATCACGATAATTCCCTCGTTGCCTTGAAATCCGTCCAGTTCGACGAGAAGCTGGTTCAGAGTCTGCTCGCGTTCGTCGTGGCCGCCTCCGAGGCCGGCTCCCCGCTGCCGCCCCACCGCGTCGATTTCATCGATAAAAATAATGCAGGGGGCGTGCTTTTTTGCCTGGGCGAACATGTCGCGCACCCGGGATGCTCCGACGCCGACGAACATTTCGACAAAATCGGAACCGGATATCGTAAAAAACGGCACTTTCGCTTCGCCCGCAATGGCCCGGGCCAGTAAAGTCTTGCCGGTTCCGGGCGGGCCGACCATCAACGCGCCGCGCGGGATTTTGCCGCCGATATTCTCGAATTTCGCGGGGTCGCGTAAAAAATCCACCATTTCAGAAACCTCCTGCTTCGCCTCCTCGACCCCGGCGACATCGGCAAAGGTGACTTTCATTTGGTCTTCATGTAGTAGTTTCGCTTTGCTTTCGCCCAGTTTCATTCCACTCGAGCCAAGTCCGCCGCCCTGGCTGTTGCGCATGAAATAGATCCAGGCCAGAATCAGCAACACCATCGGCGACCAGGAAATTAAAATCTCCATGAATAGAGACTTGCGCTCCGGCGGCCTCGATTTGATCGACACGTCATTGGCAAGAAGATCATCGACCAGATGGGGATCCCCGGGATTGTAGGTGTCAAACTGAATTCCGACCCTGGTCTTCGCGTGAATGTTGGAGCCGTCCATATCGACGTTTGAGATCTGTCCGTCCTGAACCAACTCGATGAACTCCGAGTAGGGCTTGGACGAATCCAGTTGTCTGTGCGACCCCATACTCATCATCGTAAAAATGACTCCGGCAACCACTAACCAAAAAAACAACTTGAAAATCGTTTCTTTGTTTTCTTTCAGATATTTCACGATCATTTCTCCAACAATCACGATCATTTCTCCAACAATGAAGCCAAGGATCCTGACTTTTAGATTTACCTTGACTTGTGGGGTTCAACCGGCAACCAACATTTCCGCGAATTTCGGAACCGGCCGACAACCCTGCGGCCTGGATTTCGGTATCAGTGCTTAACTTTAATTGCGATATCAACGATACCAAGATACCCAGGGTAGATTCTGGCAGCGCATCCCTGCACTGCGGGAAGCTCTGATTTAATCAAAGCTTCCCTCGGGGAACGCTAAAAAAATCCATCCTGGATTTCTCAGCGGTCGTCAACCCTGCCAATGCGATTGGCAGGGTTGCCTCACAAAATCAGATGTTTACAGCGTCCGATTTTGGCAGTGCATCCCTGCACTGGGAACCCGTCGCCTATACGGCCAAAGGCTCGAGAAGGCGTCTGATCTTTTTGATCGCGCCGTTTTCAATCTGACGAACGCGCTCACGGGTCAATCCAAGCACCGCACCCAATTCTTGCAACGTCCTCTCTGCATAAACACCAATTCCGAACCGCTGGCGAATTACATAGGCTTCCCGTTGATTCAAGCCGTCGATCGCGCTTTCGATCAAACCATTCATGCTTTGTTTCTCAACCGTCTCAACCGGTTCGCGAAAAGTCTGCTGCTCCAGCATGGAAAGCAGATCGAGGTTCTCTCCCGGTTCCAATTGTGCATCGAGCGAAGCGATCACCTGAGATAGAGTCTCCAGTTTGACCAGACCGGCTGCACTGATTCCGGTCTCTCTGGCGAGTTCAATCGTGGTCGGAAAATGGCCATGTATCTGCCTGAAACTCTCGCGTTTTTTACGTACCGACCCAATATTAAGGTTTTGCCGGTAGGGTAGCCGGACCGCGCGGCTGCTTCGGGCGATGTACCTTGACATAGCCAACCGTATCCAATAGGTCGCATAGGTGGAAAACCGGAATCCGAGACGGTAATCGTAACGTTCCACGGCCTTCAAGAGGCCAATATTGCCCTCTTGGATCAAATCGACCAATTCTTGTGGTTCGGACGAATACTGCCTGGCCAGATACACGACCAGTCCGACATGAAACTCGGCAATCCGGTTGCGGATTTTTTCCCATTCAAAGTAAAGCCGCGACGCTTCACCCAGGATCTGCTCGAATTCGTCGAAATGGATCGCATGGTGATCTTCGAACCTTTCTGCCGTGGATCCAGGAGCAAGTTCAGCGCCATCCTTGGATTTTTGGTATTGCTTTTGACTGTTCAATTCACGCTGCAGATGACCAACCAAGGACTTCAAATACGAGGGAGTTAAGGGAAGCTTACCGATCGCTTCGGATAAATCGGCCCGGCGACTCCGGGTGATTTCGTGCGCAATGCCGTGTTGCCGGACAGCGTCGTGAAGGTTATCCATCAAGGCAACCAGCCGTTGGATGACCGGGAACCCTGAACTCCGCTCAGTAAAATCCGCACCCGCCAAACGGTCGGCCAACTCCTCGTTTTCGTCCGGATCCAATAGGGCATCATCATCAAACGGTTTTTCTACCGTTACGCTACGAGCGGCAAATTCAGTGTCACGGACCGCCGCGCGTAAATTGCTCGGTAAACCATTCGATCGACGCTCCTGCAGAAAGTATCGGGCAGTTGCGGGTATCCTTGAAATGGTCCGGAGCAATATTTCCGCAACTTCCGTCATTCTGACCTGAACCCGCCGTTCGTCGTCCGGATTCAGCTTTTTTAGCCGGCGAATTTCGGCACAATACAGATCGAAGGGAGTCTTGATTTCCGCTCCGCCGCCGAAACTAAAATCCGGCTCAGCGTTTCTGAGGATCCGGAGTCTTTCTGGCTGACCGGGAACTGACCGGGGCCAGCGGCCAGTGCCAATTGACGAATTCCGCTCTCGCAGGAAAGTCAAGGAATCGTTCGTCTCCGGACATTTTGGCCGGATTACGTAATTGCCGTCAGTGGCCTCCAGTAACGGTTGCTGAACCAGATCCGGGCCTGGCGATTCCATACTGGAATTGCCTGTGCACAAATCACTGGCGTCAGGACCAAAACCAAAATTGTAATCAACCTTGTATGGATCCATAATCAACGTTAAAGCTTGCATGAATGTCTGAACCGATTTCTATTCCGACCAGGCGCCAGACGATCCTTGATTAGTCTCAATCCTGCCCGGTCACAAAAAGCAGGGTTAGTGAACGGCTAAGATGAAGACTCAAACCTGAGCAAATACCTTAGGTTTCCGTCAGAAGTCTGTCAACCGAATTTGCGGCCGGATAATGGATTTTCGCTGCGGCATATTGTCTCACCGGCCCTGAACGGGTGCGCCCGTATCACCTGAACAACCGCAGTTTCAGAATAAAAACACCCCCCGGAAGCGGACGCAGTAATCAAGCTGCTGAACGGCAAAACGCGCCCCGGGCCTTATATAAAACCCTGGTCTTGACCAATGACGTCCACTTGATGCTGGCTTGCGACGTCTACCCCGAGCGAGATCGATGTCTATTCCTGGGATCTTCAACATGCCGTTCAGCGAGCCGCTACGGCCCCCTAATCATTATTTTTGGGCTCGATGCGATTCGCGTTCAGGCCGGAAAACCCTTTACAGTACCGCCGTCGGTCCGGGGATTGAAATGCCCGATCCATAGCGGTCAGCCGTCACTAAAAGCTGCCTGCGGGTTTCTGGCATTGGTATCGACCGTCGTCCAGCTCCGGCTGATATTGCAGCGCGAAAATGTATTGATTAGTTTTGGAAAGCTTCTTATTATTGCCCGTTTATTTCTTAGTACTGTGTTCAGATCCGGTTTGTGGTTGCGGCCGGGCGAAAAGCATTGCCATTAAACGTACGATAAACTTCAGGAGGTTTAGATGTCCGTATACCCGCCGTTAGAAATACCGAATACTTTGGCCGCGGGCCCCGGCCCCGGGAACACGGATCCACGCGTGCTGGAACGATTCTGCAAGACCGGCGTGGCCGATCACATGCAGAAAGACGTACTGCGCGGCATGGTCGAAGCGAAGCAGATGCTGCGGGAAGTTTTCGGCACCAAAAATACCTATACCTACGGCGTAGGCGGAACCGGTTTCAGCGGCCTGGACTGCGTACTCAGCATGATCCTGCCGGGCGATACGGTCGTCGCGTTCACCAACGGGACCTTCAGCGGCATCGACGGGCTGGCGATCCGGATGAAAGCCTCGACGCGGGAAGAACTCGCCGCCAATTCCCTGGATCCGAAGCCGGCCAGCGTGACCGTGGTGAATGTACCCCATGGCCAGTCGGTTACGGGCCAGATCGTCGATGCCGAACTCGCCAGGCGCAAACCGATGTGGGCTTTTATGGCGCATTGGGAAACCGGCAGCGGCCGTGTCAACGATCTCAAAGGATTTAACGACGCCTGCGCGAAACACGGGATCCTGGGCATTGTCGACGTCGTGTCAAGTCTCGGGGTCGCCGATTACAATATCGATGATTATCCGGCGGTCGCCGCCTGGGCATCGTGCCCGCAGAAAGGGGTATTGAGTCTGCCCCTGACCTACGCGCCGGTCTCGTTCAAAAACGAGGCGATTGACATGGTCAAGAAGCGCGGCGTCTACACTTACGTACATCACCCGATTCTGGAGGCGCGTCACTGGGGCATTGTGGAGGGCAAGGATGTCGAAGCGGGCGGCTATCATCGGACCCATTCCGGTTATGCGATTGCCGCGTTCCACGAAGCGTTGCGGATCCTTTTGACCCACGGCCGCGCGAAGAAAGCCGCCGATTACGAGTACCACGAAAAAGCCCTGAGACAGGCCGTCGAATCGATGGGTTGCGAAGTGACCTCGAATATGACCAGCCTGCTTGTTCTAAATTTGCCCGGGGCGCTCGCCGGTCGCGAGAAAGAACTGGTGAACGGTTGCCGCGCCGAAGGCTTTGGGATCTGGCCGACGCTGTCCGAACCGGTTCAGATCCGTATCGGTATTCTGAATCAGTTAACGGTCGAAGCGATTAGCCAGATCGTCGGCTTGTTCGCGGACGCGATGTTGAAAATGGGCGCCAGGTTCAAAAAGGATGACATCATGAACCAGCTTAAGGCCTACTACGCGCGCTGATTCGTCGATCCCGATCCATAAACGGACAAAAATGGGGCGTTGGCCGTGGCGGTCAACGCCCCATTTTTATTGCCTCGAATCGTTCCCGGCGCGCGAGCAAACCGGTAACAGGTGATCAGTGGAAATGGGGTCGACCAAGCCCTGGACTTGCGAATTAGTCAAAATCACGGCATCATACAATACTTTGATTCACATGTTTGATGTTCAATTTCGAGATCTGGAGGAGCAAAACAATGACCATACCTCGTAGCGGTAATGGGCACACCAAAAATACCAAATTGCTGGATTGGGTCGACAAAATGGCTGCCTTGTGCAAGCCGGACCGGATTTATTGGGCCGACGGTTCGCAACCGGAGTATGACCAATTGTGCGAGCAGATGGTGCAATCCGGGGCATTTATAAGGCTTAATCCCAAAAAGCGTCCGAACAGCTATTTATGCCGCTCCGATCCCAGCGATGTCGCGCGGGTCGAAGATCGAACCTATATCTGCAGCGAGAAAAAAGAAGACGCCGGACCGACGAACAACTGGATCGCGCCGCAAGAAATGCGCGCAAAGCTCAACAAATTATTCGACGGCTGTATGCAAGGACGAACGATGTATGTCGTGCCGTTCAGCATGGGACCATTGGGTTCACCCATCGCGCACATTGGTGTTGAATTATCAGACAGCCCTTACGTCGTCATCAATCAACGGATTATGACACGCATGGGACAGCGCGCGCTGGACGTTTTGGGCGAAAACGGCGATTTTGTGCCTTGCTTACATAGCATCGGCGCGCCGCTGAAACCCGGGCAAAAGGACGTCTCCTGGCCTTGCAACGATACCAAGTACATTTGCCATTTCCCGGAAACCCGAGAGATCTGGTCATACGGCAGCGGTTACGGCGGCAATGCCCTGCTGGGCAAAAAATGTTTCGCGTTGCGTATCGCATCGGTAATGGCTCGCGACGAAGGCTGGCTCGCCGAGCATATGCTGATTCTCGGCGTGGAGTCTCCGCAGGGTGAAAAAACCTATGTCACCG
Source organism: Methylococcales bacterium (assembly GCA_041748915.1). Taxonomy (GTDB): domain Bacteria; phylum Pseudomonadota; class Gammaproteobacteria; order Methylococcales; family UBA1147; genus UBA1147. The sequence goes on along the minus strand of JBGTCG010000113.1, from coordinate 18,907 downwards.
CGGCGTTCCCGAGCGCCTGCGGGAAAACCAATTTTGCGATGTTGATTCCGCCGGAAAAAGGCTTTAAAGGATGGAAAGTGACCACGATCGGCGATGATATCGCCTGGATCAAGCCCGCCAAAGACGGGAAGTTTTATGCGATCAATCCAGAAGCCGGCTATTTCGGTGTGGCGCCCGGGACTTCCATGGATTCCAATCCGAACGCCATGCATACCTTGGGGGCGAATAGCATTTTTACCAATGTCGCGCTGACCGACGACGGCGATGTTTGGTGGGAAGGCATGACCGACGAAAAACCCAGGCATCTTATCGATTGGAAAGGGAACGATTGGACACCCGATTGCGGAAACCTGGCCGCCCATCCCAACGCGCGGTTCACTGTCCCGGCCGCCCAATGCCCTTCGATCGACCCGGCCTGGGAAGATCCTGACGGAGTTCCGATCAGCGCGTTCATTTTCGGTGGCCGCATCAGCAAAAATTTCCCGCTCGTGTTCGAATCCTATAACTGGGAGCATGGCGTCTATCTGGCGGCTACGATGGGCTCGGAGGCGACCGCCGCCGCCGTCGGACAGGCCGCGATGCGCCGCGACCCGATGGCGATGCTACCGTTTTGCGGTTATAACATGGGCGATTATTGGAAACACTGGCTACACATCGGTCGCCAAAGCGTGGCCACGCCGCCGCGTATATTTCGTGTAAATTGGTTCCGCAAGGACGCGAATGGCAAGTTTATCTGGCCAGGTTTTGGAGAGAACATGCGGGCCCTGGAGTGGATTGTCGATCGGGTGCATGGCCGGGTGCTCGGTATCGAAAGTCCTTTGGGCTGGGTCCCGCGCTACGAAGAAATCAACTGGAGCGGATTGGAGTTTTCGGAAGAGAAATTTTACGAAATCATGAATATCAACAAGGAAACGGCGCATACCGAAGCTGCGGAACAGGAGGAACTGTTTACCCGTTTCGGCCAGCATCTTCCGCGCGAACTGGAGTTGGAGCGTGAACTGTTGCTTTCCCGCTTGTACCGGTCGCCGGATGTCTGGGATCTGAAATCCGTGGCGTAACACGCGGTTCAAGTACAAAAAATCATAATTTCGTCACCTCCCTTCGTTCACGAAGGGAGGTGAGTTTTCGGTACCAGACGGGAAATTTGTTCGGTTACGGTCGGGATAATGCGCAGGATACGACGCCTTCTAGTCACGCCTCGGAAAGGAAGGTCATCCAAGGAAATATATCAAGATTCCTCTCCCCCCCATGAAACTCTGAATGAATCCATCTGAGCGGCCGCAACACCAAAATCAAATTCTTAAAGTGTTCGATTCTGGCAGCGCCTCCTTGCACTGCGGGAAGCCCTGATTTAACCAGAGCTTCCAAGCCGTTAACCGTTCAATTCTAATTCCGGACAACCCGTGATGCGCCGGGACCATTGAATCGGTGAACGATTTCGGATTGGTTGAATTGCGGTGACTAATTTGGTAGCGTACGCCGTAATCCAATAGTTGACGTTCAACACCCGGATTTCCCGGCGATTTACATTCAACGGCATTGTCTGGTCGAAAATCCGATATCGCCGGCGCCGATTCCGATCGTATCCCCCGAAAAAACCGGTAAGGCGGGTAAAAGAATTCACAACACCACCATCCGGGAAAGAAGATTACATGAAAATTGTCATAGCCACGGATTCGTTCAAAGAAAATATGACCTCACTCGAGGTGGCGGCCGCCATCGAGAAAGGAATTCTCGAAGTCATACCCGACGCGATCTGTATCAAGATACCCATGGCGGATGGCGGCGAGGGAACCGTGCAGTCTCTCGTGGACGCCACGTCCGGGCGGATCGTCAAAAAGACTGTCGTTGGACCCCTGGGTCGGCCGGTGGATGCGCACTACGGTTTTTTCGGCAACGGTCAAACCGCGGTGATCGAGATGGCGGAAGCCTCGGGTCTCCCCTTGGTGCCGAAAAACAAACGCGATCCGCTAACAACCACAACGTATGGCACTGGTCAATTAATCCTGGACGCGATTGAAAACGGCGCGACCGAGATCATTATCGGTATTGGCGGTTCAAGCACCAACGATGCCGGTTCCGGCATGGCTCAGGCCCTGGGCGTGCGCTACCTGGATCAGAATGGCAACGGGTTGAGTGAATACGCCTGTGGCGGAATGTTGCGACAAATCGCGGTAATCGATGTATCCAACCTGGATGCTCGCGTCAAGAATGTCAGGATTCAAGTGGCCTGCGACGTTGATAACCCTCTGTGCGGCGAACGCGGAGCGTCCGCCGTGTTTGGACCGCAGAAAGGCGCCACGCCGGAGATGGTCAAAACGCTGGATGCGAACCTCGGGTATTTCGCCGATTTGATACGGAAAACGCTCGGCGTCGATGTGAAGGAGCTTGCGGGCGCAGGAGCTGCGGGCGGCCTGGGTGCAGGGCTGGTTGCTTTTTGCGGCGCAATCCTGAAAAGCGGCATCGATATCGTCGTTGCAGCCACCGGACTCGAACGGGCTCTGCAAGGCGCTGACCTGGCGATCACCGGGGAAGGCAAGGTCGATTTTCAGACCGCTTTCGGTAAAACCCCTTCCGGCGTCGCCAAAGCGGCAAAAAAGATCAATGTTCCGGTAGTTGCCATCGGCGGTGCGCTCGCGGACGATGCCCGGGGCGTGTTCAAGCACGGGATCGATGGCCTGGAGAGCGCCGCCGCACGGGATATGAGTCTCGAAGAAGCCATCAAGAACTCCCGGCTGCATCTACAGTTCGCGGGCGAACGGCTCGCCCGCCTGCTCTTGATTGGGGGGCGTATCGAACGCAGATTGTCCGGCCGGGATTGAATTCCAATTCGTGCCCAGGGCGCTGCGAGTGCTGCCAAAATCGGACGCTGTAAGCGTCTAATTTTGTGAGGCAACCCGTAATCGCATTGGCAGGGTTGACGACCGCTGAGAAATCCAGGATGGATTTATTCAGCGTTTCCCTGGAGATCAGTCAACCCAATACGGGCGAGCAGAAGGGCAATAACCAATGACCGAACAGCAAGCGGGTGGCGCCGACTTCAAGGACATCCTTATCCAGGAGGAACAATTAATTCAAAAACCACCACGCGAGGCCGTGGGGCTGGCGTTATCCGGCGGCGGCATTCGTAGCGCCACCTTCAATCTCGGGTTGATACAGGCCTTGGCAAAAATGGACCTGCTGCGGGAAATCGACTATTTATCCACCGTATCGGGTGGAGGTTATATTGGTTGCTGGCTGTCGGCGCTGATTCACCGTAAAACCAACGAGATCAAATCGAAACGTAAACCCGGAAAGATCGAATCAGGACAAGAAAACCAATCCGATCGAGAAGCATGGCAGCGAATTAAATGCGAATCGGCAACCGAAGCATTGAAGCTGATTGAAAGCGAACTCGCCGGTCCTGATGAACCGCAGTCGGTCTCTTTTCTGCGCAGCTACAGTAATTATCTGACCCCGCGCGCAAACCTGTTCAGTAGCGACAGCCTTGCAGCGGCCGCGAATCTGCTGCGCAATTTTTATTTGAATCAGGCCACGCTGATTGCCTTGCTCATCGCCGTCCTGATCATGCCACGCGTGCTCACGATCATTTTCGACTGGGTCGGCTCCCTGTTTACCGGAAGCCTCTGGATTTTGGTTGCGTTAGCTCTCGGGTTACTGGGATGGTGCGTGTATTGGATCAACAGACAATTAACGCTTGACCCCGGCGCGCAGGACGAACCGGATATCGTTGTATGGCTGGTTCTGCAGCCCGGCATCCTTGCCGCGTGTCTTCTGAGCTATGTTCTGAACGCCGCCGTACACCCCGGTACCGGGACGGATGTCGCGACGCCTTTGATCGACCGGCCGGGAATCAGCGCCCTTTGGGCGGCTCTCGGTGCGGTCTTGTATGCCTTGGCCTGGTGGCTCGCGAAGCTTCTGAACGCTTCCGGCGGTGCCGGAAGTACCGATTCGTCCGCGGCTGATCAACAGGCAAACCTAGCGGCGAAAATCATCGTGGGCTGTACCCCGCTTCTGGCCGGGGCCCTCGGCGGCTGGCTGTTCTATTGGCTCGCGTGGCTGCTGAACGAGGTTGGTCCGGTGCAGGGAAAATGGGTCGCGCTGAGCCTCGGAGCAGCACTGACGCTAAAGATTTTTTCGCTGATAATCGTAGCCCATATCGGCCTTGTTGCCGACGAGTTTACCGAGCAGAACCACGAATGGTGGGGCCGGCTTGGCGGCATGACTTTAATGTTCGCGCTCGTTTGGCTCGCGCTGTTCGGAATTTCGATTTATGGCCCGGTGGCAGTTGTTTGGGCTCAAAACTGGATGGTCGGGACCGGTGTCACCGGTTGGTTGATTTCAACCGTCAGCGGAGTATGGCTCGGAAGCAGCGAAAAAACCGGCAGCGAAAAATCCAATCAATGGCTGGACATCGTCGCGCGCATCGCGCCTCATGTATTCATCGCGGGACTGCTGGTGTTGTTGGCGGCCGGGTTCCACTATGCGACCGCCACTGTCCCGGATTATTACCCCGACACGCCGTTTCCGGATATTGCCGACGATACGCTGAACGCGATGAATCAGGTCTCGCCCGTTATCGTGTTCGGAACGTTCGCGATATTCTCTGTGACGTTTCTGATGTTGGCCTGGCGGGTGGATGTCAATCGGTTCTCGATGAACCACTTTTACCGGAACCGCCTCAGCCGGTGTTATCTGGGCGCGTCGAACCCAAAGCGAAACCCGTCGAAATTTACCGGGTTCGATCCGATGGACGATGAAATCCGCCTCGCTGACTGCGAGCAACGGCCTTACCCGATCATTAATACGGCGCTCAACCTGGTGCATGGCGAGGAACTCGCGTGGCAACAGCGCAAGGCCGTGTCCTTCGCGTTCACTCCGCTGTATTCAGGGTTTCAACTTCCCGAATCCTTCAGCGACGGGAACGGCCGAGCAATCGGCCGGTTTCGCCGCACGCGTGAATACATGCAAGGACCTGAACTGGGTACCGCCCTTGCGATTTCCGGGGCAGCCGCGAGCCCAAACATGGGCTATCATACTTCCTCGGCGCTCGCGTTTCTGTTGACCCTGTTCAACGTGCGGCTGGGGCGGTGGTGCAGCAATCCCCGCGAGGAGAACTGGCGAGAACTGAGTCCCACCTTCGGCGGCGGATATCTGTTGCGCGAGCTATTCGGGCTCACCGACTATCGTTCCGACTTCGTCTATCTATCGGATGGTGGACACTTCGAGAACCTGGCGATCTACGAACTGGTGCGGCGCCGTTGCCGTTACATCATCGCGAGCGATGCCGGCCAGGATCCCCAAATCACGTTCGAGGACCTGGGCAATGCGATTCGCAAATGTTACACGGACCTCGGAATACGCATCGACATCGATGCGGTTCCGCTTCGTCCCGAGGCAGGAAGTCGCTACAGCCGCCAGCACTGTGTGGTGGGTACGATTCATTATGAGGAGGTGGATGAAAACGAAAGCCCGGGTACGCTCGTTTATATCAAGGCGTCCCTGTCCGGGAACGAGCCGACGGATATCCTGCAATATGCCGCGTACGAATCGGCTTTTCCGCATCAATCCACCTCCGATCAGTGGTTCGATGAGACCCAATTCGAAAGTTATCGAAAGCTCGGTTTCCATATCGCGCGGACCGTGTTCTGGAAGACGTCGCAACCAGTACCTCGTGATGAGGCGGGTTGCCTCGATAAGGAATCCTTGTTCGTGGCCCTGCGCCACGCATGGTTCCCGCCGAGCCGGGCCGACCACACGGCGTTTGGGCGGCACGCCGAAACACTCGAAAAGCAACTCGAACGGCTGAGCAGAAGCCCGAATTTACGATTCCTGGACGCTCAGATCTATCCCGAATGGAAAGCCCTGAACGCCAGCTTGCCGGAAAAAGAGGCTGAACTGCTGAAATTCCGGGCAGGCCTGCCGGAAATCCATGACGAGAGGCGTGAAGGATTCTATTTTTGCAATTCGCTGATCCAATTGATGGAATGCGTCTATTTGGACCTCCATCTGGAAGATTATCATGACCACCCCGACAATCGCGGCTGGATGAATCAATTCCGGCATTGGTCCTGGGCCGACATGATGCAGGCGACTTGGGCGATCAGCGCTTCCACGTACGGCGCCCGATTTCAAACCTTCTGTGAACAGCGTCTCGGATTGAGGCTCGGCTGTCTCGACGTTACCGAGACTCTGAGAGTGGACGATATCCGCAGGCCCGAGCCTTGCGAGGGTTCCGAACCGTCGCTAAGCCGCGCGGAAAAGGCTAATAAACTCAACCGTGCCGAAGTCAATCTGATTAATGAAATCGTTGCGGCGAACGGTGAAAATATCCAGATCATTCTGCTGCGCATGAAAGTCCGCGAATTGCTGGTCTTCACCTGTGGATTCGCGCTGCTTGATAAAGATAACCTTATCTATTTCCGTATCCAGGACCATCTGCGTAAAGTCGGATTGGGCCGCAGGGCGCTCAAACAATTATTGACAACCTACAGCAATATAACGAGAGTCGATCTCTGTGAGCTTTCGAAAGATACTCTGAAGGAACTCGGCATGGTGGAGAACAAGAAACGGTTCGGAAATTTATTTGACTCGGTTCTACAGGAGATCTCGAATGACCCTGGCGTGCGCCGTATGCAAGAACTGGATACTACCGGGCTATCGAGATGATTCGTGCGCACAGTGCACACGACAATGCCCGACACCGAGTGCGCCGATTCGAATTCGCGGGAAAATACCTCGAAAGGTAATCGGTGTATTGAATCCATCACGCTTTTGATTGACAATAACCGCGCGCCCATTTTCGCTGAATTCGATTTTTCCATGGCGGTCAGGCCCGCCCCGCGATACACCCACGACCTTGTTTTCAATAATGGGTCATCGGCGGCGCCAAACCGCGGTATTCCAGCCTGGCTGAAGCGCTTTTGTCGTTTACTGCAGTTTTATTTGCGAGTGACTGGCTCGTGGATCGACCTTTATCTTAATCAACCGCGGTATTTGAGAGATTGGCCCGGCATAAAAACAAAAAGCATACCCCTTCCCAATCCAGCGAGTCATTGATCGAACGCGGAACGGCGGCGCTGCAGCATGCGCATTACAAAGATGCCGTGAACGTTTTCAAACAACTGATTCGAACGGACGCCCGCGATGAATGGAAGCAGGGTCTGGCCCGGGCTTATCATGGCCGGGCCCGGGAGCTGTCTGCAAAAGGAATGTATGAGGAAGCATTGACCGTGCTCGGCAATGCAATCAATCAGGACCCCTCGATCGATGCGGCCGACGAATTGATTCACTGGTCAATTTGTGCGGGCCGATATAAAGCCGCGGTAACGGAATACTTCAAAGCCCGGGATCGCCTGGACAAAGATCGGTTGGATCGTTTCGAGTCCCTATTCGCATTGGCCCTGCTCTCGGGAAATAACGAGCTGACCGATTGTTTTCCGGACGACTCAAAAATTAAAACCCAGTTACCGACGATCCGGCGCGCGATCGAAGCTTATTGCCGGAACGATGACCAGACGCTCGCGGATTTGCTCGCGCAAATATCTTTTCATTCGCCCTATCGTGACCTGCGATCAATCCTGTCGGCCTTGTCGAGCCATGCTTCCGGATCGACCGGCGCGACCGACCGCCTTGCCAAAATACCGGAAAAATCGGCATTTAAACCCGCCGCGGGGATTGTCGAACAGGCCGTGTCCGCAGATCTCGATGCACCGAAGTTGGCGCGAGTTTCCAATCCGGCGCGCGCTTTCATCTTAGCGGTCCAGGCGGTCGATAACCGGAATTGGAATCTGGCGGCAAAAATCCTGCGCCCGCCGGTTTCCGCAAGGAACCTGTTCAATCTTCTGATCAGCGATCCGCTGCCGCAGATGAGGCGCTTGGTTCAGGATCTTTGCTATCGGCTATTGCCGCAATATCCCACGGCTATTTCTGCCTATGAAAAAAAGATCAATGCGCTGGAGCCGTTCGAGAAATACAGAATTCATGCGCTGGCCCTGGAAAAACGCCACGACTACCGCAACGCCGCCAAGGCCTGGGCCGGAGCCGCCGCCGCGATGGCTCAAGTCGACGGCGATCGCAACAACAGGCTGATACCGGCGACGTTTTTGCGGCGCGCGGCGGAATGCGCCGATCTCGGCGATGGATTTTTTTCGCCGGCGGCAAAGGATTATCTGCAAAAAAGCCTGGAATTGGATCCGGATGACTTGCCGACTTTTAATCGGTTATTCAAAATTCATAAAGACCTGGATCACAACGCCTATCGCTCCTGTGTCGAGCGCGCCGTGAAACAGTTCCCCGAGGACTCGGGAGTGCTCATGGCGGCCATTGACTTGGCAATCGAGCGCAATACCTTTAAAAAAGCGACCCGATACGCAACCGCGCTTTTGGCCATAGATCCGATCAATCCACAGGCCCGCGCGTTGCTGGTCAGAGCCCATCTGTCTCACGCCGGGAAACTGATCGTGCAGAAGAAATTCCAGCTCGCCGGCAGGGAAATCGATGCGGCCGAAGGATTCGAATCGGGCAATCGTCCGAGCGGATCGATTCCATTGCATCGAGGTTTGCTCGAATATGCGCAGGGCAATGAAACCCAGGGCGAAGTCCTGGTCGACCTCGCCTGCAAGACGATCGGCAATTATTTGAGCGGCTATTTCCGGGCAGTGGTTGAAATGAGCCGTGTCAAACTTGCGCCGCGCGTTCAAAATAAATATTTAACGCTGCTCAGGAATGCATCGGCAACGCCTCCGGATAAAACGATCTTTTTAGGGCTGATCAAGGAAATCCAACAGGTTTCCAGGGAACGCGACTTCGACCTGTCCGCGGTCATGCCGTTCTTGAAAAAAGCTCTATCCGCCGCAATTTCGTTGACGCTCAGCAGCGAAGAAATGGAAATGACCTGCGATACGTTTCAATCCGTGAAAATGTATCAACCATTGGCGAATTTTTCTTCCGCGGCTGCCAGGCGCTGGCCGGACCTCCCGGTGTTCGATTATTTCGTGGTTTATGCGCGTTCACGCGGAATCCCCGAAAACATGTCACCCATGGATTCCAGGCTTCTGCAAGACGCGATCGATAGAGCTCATCAACAAAACAATATCCGCGTGGCCAACCGATTGATCGACTATTTTGAACGCGCGGTCTTTACGCCGAACTTCGGGGATGAACTGGCGTTGCCTGCCGAATTTGCTGAAATCATCGAACGCCTCATAGACGGGAATCCGGACTTGGCCGCGAGGCTGAACGAGATATTTGCGGGCGAAGACGGCAATAGTGACGAGCTTCCCGTAAAAAAACGTCGAAAATCACGCCGAAAACCGTCTCCGGCGGACCCGTATAACCGGGATATTTTTGATGATTGATCCTTTTGAATTGCTCAAAGTCCCGGAATCGGCCGGAAACGAGGAAATCAGAGCCGCCTATCTTGCCCGGGTCCGAGAATTTCCGCCCGAACGAGCCCCGCAGCATTTTCAGGCGATCCGCGAGGCCTATGATCGAATCCGGACTGAAAAAGCAAGAATCGCCTACCTCTATTTGGACCATCCGGAAATCGAACCCGAAGCGGTTTGCCGGGTCCTGTTGCGCAGCCAGGGAAAAGGCCGGCCCACTGAAGCGCAGTTCACGCAGATGCTGTCCGATACATTGCAACAAAGCGCACGCGAACCGACCGCGGATCCATAGTCATTTTATTTCGTCAAAGATTTCCCGGCCGGCTCTCAGATTACGGGGCAGGTTCGACGCGCGCAGGTAAAATACCTTGGATGAAAAAATAAAGCAGCAGCTCGTAAGCGAATTCTGCGAGTATATTAACTCCGGATCCTATTCCGGCGACGCAGCGGCGGATCAGGGCCGGATGGTCGATTTGTATTCGCTTTTGCAAGAGTTTGTTGCACTCAAAACGGAAGTTAAAATCGAGGCCCGCCAGTTTAAATCCGCGCTGGATCAGTTCCAATCGGCACTGCATCAACTAAGCGGCGAAAAATCGACTCTGCGCCAGTGCCTGGAGCAAACTCGGGCCAATATTCAACACGAAAAGGACGCCGCGCTGCGCGCTTTACTGCTCCAGCTTCTGGATATCAGGGACCGCATCTTTGAAGGGCTCCAGGCTGCTGAACGCTATCGCAAACGAGGTTTTTCATTCTGCCGGCCAAAACCCGAACAGGCGCTGATCGAGGGTCTGCGAAACGGCCAGGCATTGACCTTGAAAAGACTGGATCAATTGCTGGCATCCCACCAGGTGCTACCGATTCCTGTTTTGGATCAACTCTTCGAACCGGTATCGATGCGCGCGGCGGAAGTGGAAAATCGCCCGGATCTCGAAAACGGGCGGGTCACCGGCGAACTGCGCCGGGGCTATTTATGGCGCGATGCGGTGTTGCGCGCCGCCGAGGTTAAAGTCAACAAGGTTGAATAAATGAAAGAGATCATCATAGGCATCGATTTAGGCACCACGAACTCCGAAGTGGCCGTCATCGAAAACGGCCGGCCCGTGGTCATAGCGAACGAAAAGGGCGAAACGATTTTACCTTCGTTTGTCGGCATCGGACCGCAACAGGAGATGCTGGTCGGCGAAGCCGCAAGAAACCAGTATAGGGTTTTTCCGGAACGGACGGTTAAATCGATCAAGCGCAAAATGGGCTCCGGGGAAAACGTCGAGATGGCCGGGGAGTCGTATACGCCGCAGGAAATTTCGGCGATGATTTTGAAGCGCCTGAAGGAGATTGCCGAGGCGCATGTGCAGCAACGGGTCACCAAAGCGGTCATTACGGTTCCGGCGTATTTTAACGATGCGCAGCGTCAGGCGACTCGCGAGGCCGGACAGATCGCCGGTCTCGATGTGGTACGCATGATCAATGAGCCGACCGCCGCCGCGTTGTCCTATGAAACCGGACATAAGGAGGGCAAACGAATCCTGGTCTACGACCTCGGCGGCGGGACCTTCGACGTGTCGGTGGTGCAAATTCAGGATGGAGTGGTCGAAGTGATTTCGAGCCACGGCAACAATCACCTGGGCGGGGACGATTTCGATCAGAAGATTCTCGAATTCATCATCGAACATTTGCAGCACCAATACGACCTGGCCGTGCCTCAACTGCCCAACGCGCGCCAAGTGGAAGCCCGTATTCTGCGCGCCGTGATCGAAGCAAAAAGATCGTTGTCGGCCCAGCCCTTCGTAATGATCGAAGAAGAGTTTCTGGCGAGCCGCGAGGGCGTTCCGATCAATCTTTCGGTGGAACTATCGAGAGACGATTATGAACAGATGATCCAGTCTTTCATTGAAGAGACGCTGGATAGCGTGCATATCGCCCTCAAAAACGTATCGATGACGGTTTCGGATATCGATGAAATCCTGTTGGTCGGCGGTTCGACCCGAACGCCTTTGGTTTCGCGAATGCTCGCCGCGGAAGTCGGAATGGAGCCTCGCGGTGAGGTGGATCCGGATTTGTGCGTGGCCACCGGAGCGGCGATACAAGCCGGCATGATTGCGGGCGAGGCGGTGTCCGCGGTGCTCGTCGACGTCACCCCTTATACCTTCGGCACGAGCGTCTATGGTGAATTGGACGGCATGCCGCATCCGGCGGTTTTTGCGCCGATCATTCAGAAAAACACTTCGATACCGGTCACCCGCAGTGAAGTCTATTACACCGTGCACGACAACCAGGAAGCGGTCGACGTAAGTATCTACCAGGGCGAAGCACTCGATGCGACCGAGAATCTGCTGATCGGCGAATTTCGCATCGAAGGCTTGAGTAAGGCGCCGGCCAATAGCCCGATTCTGCTCGAATTGGCGCTGGATAATGACGGCATTCTGAATGTGACCGCGGTGGAAAAAAACACCGGCCTGAAAAAGAGCATCACGATCGAAAATGCATTCGCGAAAATGGACCAGGATAATCTGCACCAATCCAAGGGCCGGGTCGACGCCTTATTTGGGGCCGGCGATCACTTCGTTGAAGACGCCGCGAACGCGGAAATCGAGGCTTTCGCCGAGGCGAGAAAGCTGGTCGAAAAGGCGCGAGGATTGTTGGATAAAGCAACCGCCGACGACCAGGACGAAATCGTCGATCTGATCGAGGCAATCAACGATGCGATTCAGGCACAGTCGACCGAATCATTGGGCGAACCGGTTGAGCAATTAGCAGAGATCGTGTATTACCTGGAATCCTGAGGCCAAACGGATCGACCCTGTTTTGCAGCGGATTGTTCGTTTGACGGCCGGATATCGCATGATCGATCGGGGGTATTGAGGTGGAACGCTGCCCAGCCTGCCGGGCCCGTGTACAGGGCGCGGCGGTTTGTCATCGATGCGGCGCGGAACTGGAACTGCTGATCCGGGCGGATGATCAGGTCAGGCGATGGATCCACGATGCGGTTCTAAGTTATGAGTCCGGTGATCGGGATATGGCGCTTGATCGGCTGCGAAAAATTGATGCGCTGGATGCGAGCGCGGCCACGCAACGGGTGACCGGTTTCCTGAAGGAAAAGCTCGGGCGTCCACTCGTGCGGTGGATCGGTGGGCGCCAGACCGATCCGCACATCGGCGAACTCCGGCAGGCCGTTATCGATTGTGCAAACCAGGTCTATCAAGCACTCGGCGAGGGACTCATGCTCCCGGCCTACGAGGACTGCCTGAGCCGGGAAATGAGCTTGAGAAACATCAATTTTAAACGCGACCATCCGGTGCCTGTCAGTTACAAAGGATTGAAACTCAGGGATTGCGCCCGAATAAACCATCTCGTCGAAGAAAAGATCGTCGTGGTTCTCTGTCCGGCCAGTTTTGAAATCGACCGTTATGAACGCCGCTGCGCCAATTGGATCCGGCTGGGTGAATGGCCGGCCGGACTTCTGATTGACTTTAACGCGGGTTAACCGGTCTCCTGATTATAAAGATGGTTCAGCTGCAGCGTCATACCGGCACGGATTGCCGGTATCCAGATTACATGGAAGTAATGTTTGCAGGCCTTCCCTGGCTGCTGGGTTCCGGCACTCCCTGCCGGAACGACGTAATTTGAGCCATAGCTGAAGCATCTTACTAATCAGGACCGGTCTGAAGCATCTTACTAATCAGGACCGGTCTTGAGAATGTTCCGGGGCACGGACAGTGTGCCCACGAATCCACGACAATCTGCACCAGCGGACCGGCGCGACGATCGGAGCGTCGCGTGGGCTTTCTAAGTATCAAGCAGCGGTCAACGCAGTGCTGGCGCCGACCTTGCCGAGTTCAGGAAGCGATTTTGCGCGATCGCATCAATTGGTATACATCCTCGACCGGTAATGGACGGCTAAACAAGTAACCTTGATAACCATCACCATTCCGGCGGCGCAAAAAATTCAACTGGCCGGGGGTTTCGACGCCTGCGGCAATCACCGTCCTGTCCAGGCCATGCCCCATGAAAATGATCGAGGACACGATCGCCGCATCGCCCGGATCATCCTGAATATTCTGCACGAAAGATTTGTCGATCTTTAGGACGAAAACCAGAAAACAGGACATTTGCGCGGAAAGCGCCGAGACGGCTCCCGCGACGTCTACACCCTGTCCCCATCCGGCCAATCGATCCGCGTCCAAGCGACCCTGCCCGCGACGGGCGGATATCACCCGTATAAAGCTTTTTTTTAGATCACCCCCCGTCCCTACTTTCCCCCACAGGGAGAACGGGTAGTGCGTGGATCTTCCAGCCCCCCTTGCTAAACCAGGAATTCACAAAAGTGTGAATTTTTCATAGTGTCAATTTACTCAACCCTATAAAATGAGCGAAATTAGAGGAGAGAATAGTTATGAGCAATACCAACGGTTGGTGGGCAGTGTCAGTGTACGCCTTGGCTTTAGCAGGATCTATTTTCGCCAATGCAGTGTGGGCGGCGATACCGGGGACTTCCTGCCCGGCTGATCAAGAGCGACTGCAGGTTGCCTACAGGAACCGGCCTCTGCACTTCGAGGTCAATCAAGGGCAGGCAGAGGGCGCGGTCAAGTTTCTTGCGCGGGGCCGGGGTTACAGCCTGTCCTTGACCCCGAGCGAAGCCGTACTAAACCTGTATAAACCTCTGTCTGAGAGCCCGAGGCAGGCGGGCACAAGCGCGGTCATCCCCCCACCGACCGCAGTCGTGCGGATGCAGCTCGTGGGCTCATCGCCCGCTTCGGAAATAGCCGGTGAGCAACCTCTGCCGGGGAAGAGCCATTATCTGATCGGCCGCGACCCCGGTAAATGGCGAACCAATATCCCGCATTACGGCCGGGTGCGCTATCGCAGCGTGTATCCCGGCATCGATCTCGTCTACCATGGCCAGCAGGAGCAATTGGAATACGACTTTGTGGTGGCTCCCGGAGCCGATCCCAGGCAGATCCGTCTGGATATGCAAGGGGCGGAGAAGCTCTATCTCGATCCGGCGGGCAATCTGGTGATTAGAGTGCCTGGCGCAGAGGTCATCCAGCAGGCGCCCAAGGTGTATCAACAGGTAGGCGATAAACGGCAGGCGATACCAGGGCGATATGTGCTCGCGAATAACCAGATCGGGTTTGAAGTGGGGACCTATGAGGCGACCCGGCCCCTGGTAATCGACCCAGTGATGTGCGCTGCTCCTGGAGAGGGCGAATCGAGCAGAGCTATTGCTGTGGACCCAGAAGGTCAGATCTATACGACCGGGCTTGTCGGAGGACAAGTCTTTGTCACGAAACTCGCGAAGGACCGCCGGACAGTGGTCTATCATTGCGTCTTTAGCGGATCTGGAACTCAGGAAAGCACTGCCATCGCTGTCGACCCTAAGGGCCGCGCCTATGTGACCGGATGGACAAATTCCCCGGACTTTCCCATATCAGAAAATGCATGGCAGGAAACGTTGGCCGGCGATAACGACGCCTTCATCATGAAACTCAGGGCCGATGGGACGGTTAAGTACTCCACCTACCTCGGGGGAGGCGACTCCGATATAGCCACTGGTATTGCCGTGCTTAACGGCAAGGCCTATGTGGCAGGACAGACGCTCTCTACAAACTTTCCCATGGAAAAGCCGTTACAGGGATCAGGCGGAGGAGGTAATGACGCCTTTGTCACGAAACTCGCAAAGAATGGCCAGAGACTCGTGTATTCCACCTACCTTGGGGGAGGCGACTCCGATATAGCCAGGAGTATTGCTGTGCGTAACGGCAAGGCCTATGTGGCAGGACAGACGCTCTCTACAAACTTTCCCAAGGCTAATCCGTTAAAGCGAGGAGAAGGTAATGATGCCTTTGTCACGAAACTCGCAAAGAAGGGCCGGAGGCTCGCGTATTCCACCTACGTCGGGGGAGGCGGTTCCGATATAGCCAGGGGCATTGCCGTGGATCAGGATGGCCAGGCCTATGTGACAGGCGCGACGGATTCTACAAACTTTCCCAGGGTCAAGCCGTTACAGCCAGGAACAGGAGGCGGTCCAGCACAGCTATCGGCTTCTACAGACTTTTTTACGGCCAATCAGTTACAGGGCACACGCGGTGGGGGACTTGAGCTTAGTGGTGGGACGGATGCTTTTGTCACGAAACTCGCCAAGGACGGGCAGGATTTCGTGTATTCAACCTATCTGGGAGGATCGGGCGACGATAGTGGTCAGGGCATCGATGTGGACCCTGAGGGGCAGACCTATTTGATTGGAAATACGGGATCCTCCGATTTTCCCACAGAAAAGCCGGTGCAACGAACTTTTGGTGGTGGAAAGCAAGATGCCTTCGTCGCGAAACTCACAGAGGACGGGCAGGAACTTGTGTACTCCACCTACCTGGGAGGACAGGGCAACGAAGAGGGTAGGGGCCTTGTTGTGGACCGTAAAGTGCGCATCCGGGCGACGGTAACTACAACGAACTCCGATGCCGCAACGAATAGTATTAATGAAAATGCAGGGGATGATCCGGTTACCGATGCAAATGCAATCCCTGTCGGTGATGGTGGCAGCGGTAATGGCAGTTTGATCGTGACAGTCAAGGACGTTGCACCGAACATCGCGGTCAAGAACGACGCCGATCCGCCCTCGGTGCCGGCGAGCAGCGGTGGCGACGTGGATTACTCGGTGGTGGTGACCAACAACAGCCCAGAGACGCTTACTTTGACCTCCTTGATCGATGACTCGGTTGGCGACCTCATTCAGCAGGGCATCTGTCCCATGCCGGAGCTCTTGGCAGCCAAGGGGACCAATGGCGACACCTACCGCTGCTCGTTCCAGCAGTCGCTCCCGCCGGGCGATCCGGCCATTCCGCACGTCAATATCGTGGCCGCCACGGCCGAGAACGATAACAACATCGAAGACATCGCCACGGATGATGCAACGGTGAGCTTCACTTCGCCAGCCACCCTGAATGTCATCAAGCAGGTCATCAACAACAGTGGCGGCACGGCGAAGGCCGGTGCCTTCATCCTGTACGTGAACGACGGCAACAACCCGAGCCCGGCGTCGTTCAACGGTAAGAAGAGCGGCACGACGGTGACGCTGGATGCGGGCGACTACAACGTCACCGAGGGCAGCGTTTTGGGCTACAC
The DNA here is from genome assembly GCA_041748915.1 of Methylococcales bacterium. Taxonomy (GTDB): domain Bacteria; phylum Pseudomonadota; class Gammaproteobacteria; order Methylococcales; family UBA1147; genus UBA1147. The sequence goes on along the minus strand of JBGTCG010000113.1, from coordinate 2,402 downwards.
CCAGACCGACGCCTCAGCCGAGTGCGAGGGCAGCATTGCAGCGGGTGAGACCAAGACGTGCACCATCACCAACGATGACGAGCCGGCGAAGTTGACGGTCACCAAGGTAGTGGACAACGGCGACGGTGGCCCCAAGCAGGTCAGTGACTTCCCGCTGTTTGTGGACGGCAATCCGGGGACCTCCGGGCAGCAGAACACCTTCAACGCCGGGGCCCATACGGTGAGCGAGACAAGCGATCCGGGCTACACGGCCATCCTCAGTGGGGATTGTGCGGCGGACGGCACGATCACGCTCAATCCGGGGGATGTGAAGGGCTGCACCATCACCAACGATGACCAGCCGGCCCAGCAGGCCACGCTGACGGTCACCAAGGTGGTGGACAACGGCGACGGTGGCGACCTGCAGGTCAGTGACTTCCCGCTGTTTGTGGACGGCAATCCGGTGACCTCCGGGCAGCAGAACACCTTCAGCGCCGGAAACCATACGGTCAGCGAGACGGGCAATCCGCGCTACACGGCCACTATCAGCGGTGACTGTGATCCGGTGACCGGCACGATCACGCTCAATCCGGGGGATGAGAAGAGCTGCACCATCACCAACGATGACCAGGCGCCCGCGGCGACCACGCTGACGGTCATCAAGGATGTCATCAACGACAACGACGGGTCGGCGGCGGCCGATGCCTTCACGATAAACGTGACCGGCACCAATGCCAGCCCGGCCTCATTCCCCGGTGCGGCGAGCCCCGGCACAACTGTGACGCTGGATGCGGGCAGCTACAGTGTCAGTGAGGGCAGCGTTACGGGCTACACCCAAACCAGCGCCTCAGAGGAGTGCTCAGGCACCATTACCGCGGGTGAGACCAGGACCTGCACCATCACCAACAACGATAACCCGCCGGAAGAACCGCCTCCACCTACCACTCCGCCCGGAGGAGCCGCCACCACGGATGACGCGACGGTGAGCTTCACTTAAAGAAGAAGACATCAAGGCGCAAATCAGGCGCGTGCTTATCCCTCGGTTCTAACCCACGCGCCCGATTTGCCGCCGGATTTCTCGATCAAACGGATACCTTCCATCGTCATCCCCCGATCTACGGCCTTGCACATATCGTAGCTGGTAAGGAGAGCGATCTGAACCGCCGTAAAGCCTCCATCTCAACGCCTGTCTTGCCGTCTGTAGTGACAGTCGCACGGCATTGAACCGCATTTTTGTCATCCAGGGGTGTAAAATCGATGGCAATATGGGTGAGGCTTGAAGGGTGACAGAGAGGGCTCAGCTCGGCGGTGCGCTTTGCGGCCATGACGTCGATGCCTTTTTGGAATGTGGTGTTTTAGCGCACGGTTTTTTACGGCCGCGTTGTAGCGATTGCCATGAGAAGCTCGTAGCCTTTGATGAAATACTTCTCTGTATTTCCCCCTTGCGGTCGCTTCGCGGTCCCAATCTATTCCGGAGAGATTGGTCCTGCAAGCGGCGTGGATTTTGCCCCTCGTGTGGGGCACGGCGAATGGCGCAGACAGCAGCCCACCGGGTGGAACAGATGATCCCCCGGGTTCCCGTGCGCCAATGGGGTAAGGCGTGACCGTTTGTCCGGTGGAAAACGCAGCACGCCGAACGGCCGGACAGGTGATCGGATCGAATTTCTTTGGCATAAATATGCGATTGTGAAGCCATCCCTGGCGCGGCGTTTTGCGTAGAAACCTACCCCAGCCCGGACATCAGCGCTGCGCGATCCCTGCTCCGCTTGAAGTCCAGCCAATCCATCCTGATTTGGCGTTCGTTACTTGGTCGCAACTCACCCTGTCCGGTCGTTCGGTAAGCTGCGAAGTGACGTTAAGTCACTTCGGTCTTGCCCCACCCCAATGCCAAACTGCGTTCCGAGATCATTCCGGGCGACCCGAAAAATGAGCAGAACCCCTCGGCTGTACCAGACGATGAGCCTGTCCATCGGCTCCCGTCCGAATCAGCTGGGCGCGGTTGCTGACCAAACCGCCGGGAGCGGGTTTTGAACGGCGAACGCCGGCCCAACGAGAGAAAGCCAGGGAATGGCTTTCGTAAACCGGTGTTCGAGTTCGATCTCGAATACTGTCCTTGCCCTGTGGCGGTCAACTGAAAATCATCGCCGCCATCGACGAAACCACCGTACGCTTCGTCGAATCTCACCTTCCGAGTCTCCTGTAACCATTCTCCCCCGTTTCATCTCTATACCTCCTCGGTACAGTATGAAAACCGGACAGATAATGTGCTACAAACCCGGACAGTTTATTGTCTCTGTACGCTAGTTCAAAACTATGCACTTTAGTGCAAGGCTTTAGCTGCTACACAGTTATGATAAGCTTCCGGGGTGAAAGAACAAAGGCTCGGAGGGCATACTGTAAGCATTCTCATGGTTCATTTGGTA
>JBGTCG010000112.1:0-34044 GCA_041748915.1 Methylococcales bacterium | reverse complement strand
AAAACCTCCGGTCGTGGCAAAAAGTGCCCCACTCACAAATCGATCCTGCCCATCAAGGACATCTGGCTCTACCCGCTGCGTAAGGACTTCCGCACCGTTCTGGGTCGGTAGCACCGAACGTCAAGGTGGCTATCTCACGGGATCACCGAATCTTTACGATAAATGGGCTTAAGTAAGTGCCATTCACCCGCTGCCCCTTTATGGATTTGTACACCAACGCATTGGATTTACGGGCCTTCCATTTTCGCGGACCTCGAAATACAGGGCCGGAATCGAACGCCCGCCGCTGCGGCCGAACGCCGCTATCGGCTGTCCGGACTTCACGGCATCCCCAACCGATTTATAAAGACTCTGGTTAAATGCATAAAGAGTCATGAATCCTTTTCCGTGATCGACGATCATCAACTATCCATAGCGTACCGGCCAGTCAGCAAACACCACCTGGCCATCCGCGACTGCATGCGCCGGATCGCCTTCCCTGGCCCGAATCAAAACGCCGTTCGATTGACTGGACGCCCTGGAAATTCCAAAATCCTGAACCAGTTTTCCCTTCACCGGCCATGGTAACCGGCCCCGCGAGTTCGAGAACAACCTGGTCGATTCCGGTTGAAACTGCACATCCGTAGTCGCGTGCTGGACGGCCTGAATCAGGCTTTGCAGCCGGCGTTCATCTTGCCTGAGCCGATCCAGCTCGGTACCCCGGTCCTTGGCATCTCAGTCCAGTTTAGCCAGCAAGTATCTTCGCTCCTCTTTCGATTTCGCCAACGAATCGGCTTCGGCCCGTTTTTCTTTCTGTAGGCGCATGAGCCGTTCGCTCCCCGCCATTAGTTCCTGTTCACTCGCCTGAAGCCGTTCTCGTGTTGCACGAAACTCGTTCAGGGAGTCGACGCGCGCGCGGGCAAAATAATTGTAATAGGTCCGGAGGCGCTCGAATTTAAGTGGTTCTTGCTGATTTAAGATTAATTGTAAAGCTTCCTGGCGTCCCATTGCGTGAGCCGCCCGGATTTGCCTGGTGAGCGAATCCTTAAGCTGAAAGCTTCTTTTTTGATTCAGATGCCGTTCGCGTCGCAGTGTTTGGAGGCTATTTTCCTGAGCCCCGATTTCGTCGTTCAGACGGTTTAGGTCCGCGGCAACAGTTCCGTATAAGCGTTCGTTATCCCGTAATGCGGCGCGCACGGAATTCTTTTTATTTACTAATTGGTCGAGCGTATTTTGCAGCGAACGGATTCGGTGCTGCTGGTCCTCGAGTTGTTTCCTTTTATCGCCGGTTTCGTCACGTGCCAATCCCGAATCCGGGAATAGCGAAAAATAAGACTACAGACAATGATAAACCGGACCGCCTGCATGTTGCCCTTTTTTCAACAGAGACCGGCCGGTCATTTCCATGGGCGCGTCAAGCCCCATTAATTCCAATAGGGTGGGCGCAACGTCGGCCAAATTTCCTCCATCCAACAGGTTCCGGGTCCCGCCAAAATAAACCAAAGGCACCGGATTCACTGTGTGGGCTGTTGCGGCCTGCCCGGTGCCCGGATCGACCATCAGTTCAACATTTCCATGGTCGGCGGTAATCAACATTTGTCCGCCAACCTTTTCCACAGCGGCGATGATCCGTCCCAGGCATTCATCAATAGTTTCAACAGCCTTGATCGCCGCGGGAATCACGCCGGTATGCCCGACCATATCACAATTGGCATAATTGCAGACGATTGACGCATAACGTTTTTGCTGTAGCGCTTCAACTAAAAAATTGGTGACTTCATAGGCGCTCATCTCGGGTTTCTGGTCATAGGTGCGCACCTTCGGAGACGGAACAAGCAGCCTGGATTCGCCTGGATAAGGCTCCTCGACCCCACCATTGAAAAAGAACGTCACATGGGCGTATTTCTCGGTTTCCGCCAACCGGAGCTGTTTAATTCCGAGTTTGGAAAGATATTCGCCAAAGCAGTTGACGACCGGGTCACGTGGAAACGCGACCGGAAAATCAAATTCATGGTGATACGGAGTGAGGGTCACGAACTGCCCGATCCGTGGCAAACGTTCGCGTACAAAGCCGCTGAAATCCTTTTCGGTCATCGCTTGCACTAATTGACGGACCCGTTCCGCTCTGAAATTCATAAAAATCACAACGTCGCCATCCTCGACCCGAACCGGTTTTTCCCACTCCGGAACGATCGCGGTCGCCCGCACGAATTCATCCGTTTCCCCGCGCTCATAAGCCTGCATCAAGGCTTCCAGCGCATTCGTGCAGTAGTGTTCCGCTTTCCCCTGGACGATCAGCGAATAGGCTTTCTCGATCCGAGTCCACCGGCTATCACGATCCATCGCGTAAAAGCGTCCGATGAGTGTAGCGAGCCGGCCTTTGTCGGCCCTGTTGAATATCGCCTCCATCTCCCCGATTGAAGCCATCGCGCTTTTCGGCAGGGTGTCCCGGCCGTCCAGAAATCCGTGCACATAAACCTGCTCGGCTCCGCGTTTGAAACAGAGTTCGGTGACCGCATGGATATGGTCTTCGTGGCTATGGACTCCTCCCGGCGATAAGAGTCCGATAATATGAACCGCCTTGCCATCGGTTACCGTTTGATCGATGGCTTCACAGAAGACCGGATTGGATTGAAATTCCCTATTTTCCAGTGCGGTATTGATTCGTGTGTAATCTTGTGGAAGCAGGCGTCCCGCACCGAGATGCAGGTGCCCGACTTCCGAGTTCCCCATCTGGTCATTGGGCAAGCCCACGGCGCGCCCGGAGCAATCAAGCCTCGTATGCGGACAATTCTTCCATAAGCAATCCCAGACTGGCATACGAGCCATTGCAATCGCATTATTTTTGGGTGATGCATTGCAGCCGAATCCATCCAATATCAGCAACACCGTAGGTCTAATCGAATCCGATTTCAATGTCAAATTTCCAATCACGAATGTGTCCTGTAAATATAGCGCATTGGAAGTCTCCATTTTATGACAGGCGCAAAAGGTGGATTATTCTATCTTTTTTTAAAGCAGGCGTGGTGTATTCACTCATAAAAGCAAAATTGAAAAACCCGCAGATCGATACAGGGAAACGCTGAATAAATCCTTACTGGATTGCTCAGCACTTGGCAAAGCCCACTGCAATTAGGCGCTGCCTACACAATTAAATCCTTACCGCGTTGGATTTGGGCAGCTCATCCCTGTACTGCCGGCGACTCTGATTCAATTAGAGCTTCCTTAACAAGCAAATGTCCCAGGGTAACGATGGTTCGGGATGACACTCCGTAATTCGTTCCGATGAATACGCGGAGATTCAAGGATTCCTGACAGGCTCGAACGTTCAAAATCATTTATACTGTGTCGGCTCGAGGGGTCCTTTTCAAGGCCCTCGGCAAAAAATTGAGATGGCTTGCCCGAACGCGCTGTCTATAGAGATTGCCGGAACAACGAGTTTATTATCGATCAGGATGTTTTAATGGATCAAATGATTGAATTTGCCAGAAACCACTGGATCCTTTTCTCCGCATTGGGAGTGACCGTTTACCTATTGCTTCACGACATTGTCGAGACCCTGCTCCGCCGATACAACCTGGTCACCCCGATCGGCGCGGTTGAAATGATGAACACATCTGAAGTGACCGTAATCGACGTGCGTGAACCCGCTGAATTTATCGGCTCGCACATCGAAAATTCGATCAACATTCCTTCGACGAAACTGGATAAACACATTCAGGAGTTGGAACAGTATAAAAACAGCCCGGTGCTCGTTTCCTGCCAGAGCGGAACGCGTTCGCCGAAGGTTTGCAGTCGACTGGTCAGGGAAGGATTTCAAAACGTTTATCTTTTAAAAGGCGGAATTCAGGCTTGGGAGGACCTTAATTTGCCGATTCGCCGATCCAGGCCGAAACATCGAAAATAAACCCAACTGCCCTTTCGACGTTCCAATCTAACGCTCGTATCGTTCCACGAGATGCCCCGGACTTCATTTACCAATCCGCGCACCAAATCCGCACACGCGACCCACTGTGAATAACTTGGGACGGCTCCGTCCGTACGCTGGACGAGTCTTTACAACAGACCGGATTCTATTCCGTCGTTAACCAGAACCTACAGGAAATCCCATGGCCGATAACCATTCCACAAACGAAAAACAATTTACGATTCAGAAAATTCATGTAAAAGATGTTTCCCTAGAGGCGCCGAATTCCCCGTCGATTTTTACCGAGGCCTGGGATGATCCGAAAGTCGAAATCAACCTGTCGAGTAATGCCCAATCCTTGCAAAGGGATCTTTTCGAAGTCGCGCTGACAGTTACCGTTACGGTAACTGTTAAAAAAAAGACGGCGTACCTCGTGGAAGTTTGTCAAGCCGGGATTTTTTCGCTGAGCGGACTTACCGAATCGGAGATGGGTCCAATGCTAGGCAGTTATTGTCCGAATCTATTGTTTCCTTACGCACGGGAAGTTGTCGCCGATCTGGTCGGTAAAGGCGGCTTTCCTCCGATGCATCTGGCCCCGGTCAATTTCGATGCTCTTTATGCACAACACGTCGAGCGTATGAAAGTCCGCCAGGGTCCCGCGACTCACAGTATTAATTGATCAGAGGTTTGCAGTGGCCTCGATTTGCGTACTTGGAGCGGGCTCGTGGGGAACCGCCATGGCGATTCTGATCGCGCGCAACGGCCACCGGTTGCGCTTATGGGGCCGGAACAACCAGCACCTTACGGAACTTGCGACCGAACGCCGTAATACACGCTATCTCCCGGATATACGCCTTCCGGATAATCTCGAATGCAGTTCGGATTTACCATCCAGCATTCGGCATCGGGATTTTGTGCTGATCGCCGTTCCGAGCCCCGCCTTTCGAGCCACCCTGAAGCTGATCAAGCCATACGTGAACAAGCGAACCCGGATCGCCTGGGCGACCAAAGGACTTGACCCCAACAGCGGTGGACTTCTTCATGAAACCGTCTATCAGGTTTTGTCCAGACAATGTTCGATCGCTGTAGTATCGGGTCCAACCTTCGCGAAAGAGGTCGCGCAGGACCTGCCCGCCGCGATGACGATAGCGTCCCCGGACAGCCAGTTCGCGCTGGATTTATCTGCAATCCTCGGTAATCAACGACTTCGCGTTTATACCAGCAGCGACGTTATCGGCGTGCAACTCGGGGGCGCGGTCAAAAACGTACTGGCCATCGCAACCGGAGCTGCCGACGGACTCGGATTCGGTGCAAACTCCCGTGCGGCGATCGTCACTCGCGGGCTTGCGGAATTGATGCGGCTCGGCCTGGCATTGGGAGCCAAGCAGGAGACGCTGATGGGCCTCGCGGGTCTGGGCGATATCGTCCTGACTTGTACCGATAACCAGTCCAGAAACCGGCGGCTCGGCATCGGCCTCGGACAGGGCCGCCCGCTCGATGAAGTCGTTCGCGAAATCGGCCAGGAAGTGGAGGGGATCTCGGCGGCACGGGAAGTTTATCAACTGGCGTCCAGACACAAGATCGAGATGCCGATCACGGAACAGGTTTACAAAGTTCTTTACGAACGGGTTTCACCGACTACAGCGGTTCACAACCTGCTGGTCCGGGAACAAAAAAAAGAACAAATCCAATAAAGGGCGCACCGGTCGAATCCTGCACGGCGGTCCTCCTCCAAAATTCCGGTGAGACCCTGAAACCGGAAACCCGTTGGCTTAGGTTCTCAGTTCCGAGATAAAACATCTCCCCGCTGGTTTTCGATCAGATCGCCGCGGTTATCCTATACTGGCAAATGCGACCCAAACATTTACTGGACTCTATCGATGCAGATTCGTTTCGTTGGTATGATATGGCTATCCCTTTCCGCTACCCCGGCTCCGGCGATCGAGCCTCCTGAAGCGATTGCTCATGGCATAGGCCAGACGGCAAGACAGATTCATGATTCAGTTCAGGAGGTAAACCAAACTGCGGCCAGCAACACCGACCGTGCGTCCGAATGGATTGGCGGACACCTTTCCGGCGCCGGCGAGTCAATTTCGGCGACTGCCAAGAACTTCGCGGCACGTCTGGATTTATTTTTTTACGATATTCGCCAGGGTTACGAGCACGATATTCGGCAGGGTGATGAGCAGAATCCGTAATCCCGGCGATACCGCTTTCAATCAAGACGAAAGACGGCCGATCCGATTGCAATTGACGCTGGCCGCGGTCCAATTTCGGCGACCACGGCAGGCGCGCTTATGACTCGCGTTTCCGTTGCCGCATCGCAGCGCTTGGCTTGCTCGATCAGGGCAGCGATTTCGTCGCTGAGTTCCGGTTCCTTTTCCTGCGGTTGTTCATAACTCATCGCTTTGTGTTTGCAACTGTTGGCCTGGACCTTCGATCCATCCAGGCTGATGTGCCCCAACCAGGCCAACTTCAGTTCCAGAACTAACCGGTCCGCGGTCGATATCGTGTTAAACCATGTCGAATGGCAGCAGGCACACTACCGAGATGCCAAGCGTAAGAAACGTTACTGGCACGCCGACGACGGCATGTTGATTCCAGCTGATGTATATATTCCGGCGGGCGGCGGCATCCACCACGATGATATTGGCGACACTGCCGATGACCAGCAAATTTCCGGCGAAGGTACTCGATAGGGCGAGGAGCGGACCGTCATTGGCAGAAGCGACCGGCAACAGCAACATGATCGCGGGCACATTGGAGACCAGATTGCTGAGCAGGAAAGTGACCCCGAACAGCACCAGCGGGTGTCGCAGGTCGATTCCAAGTTCGGCGAGCCAGGCGACCGTCTGTTGCGGCAGCCCGGTTCGCTCCAGCGTATCTTTCACGATAAACAGGCCGATAAACAGTAGCAGAACCTGCCAGTCCACCAATCCCAGCGTATGACGGGAATGGAGTTTACGGGACAATAACAGCAAGCCGGCACCCGCCAAGGCCATGATTTCCCGCGGCCAATCAGAGCACAGGAAAAAACCGAACAGGACTCCGGCCACCGTGAGACCTTTCGTGGCCTGCCACACATCGAGCTTCAGGGGACCATTATCGTCGTCCCGTGCCCCCGGAGCGGGACGATTCAGGCAACTCCAGCGGTCCCCCCAGAGTCCCGCGATCACCAGCCAGGTCACCAATAGCCCGGCGAGCACCGGAATAGCCGCATCGCCAAGGTAACCGGTAAACGAGAGTCCGAGCTTCCCGCCGATCAGCATGTTCTGAGGATTTCCGATTAGAGTGGCCGCCGAACCGATATTCGCCGCGCAAGCAAGTCCGAGCAGAAACGGAATCGGATCCAGGCGGCGGTTCAGGCACACGTCGATAAGTACCGGCGCGATCGAGAGACACACGACATCATTGCTGAAGACCGCGGATAGTCCACCGACCGCCAGGATTAACGCGGCGAGCAGGCCCGGAGGGCTCAACGGGAGCGCGCCGAGCTTTCCGGTCGCCCAGTCGTAAAATCCGCTGAGCCGCAATTGCGCCGCCACTACCATGAACGAGAAGAGCAGAATCAAGGTTGGCAGGTGGATCGCGCGGGCGGCCTCGTCCATTGTAATCGAATCGGTGACGAGCAGGCCTATGCTGCCGAGGATGGCGATGCCGGTCCGGTCCAACTGCAGGAACGGCAAGCCTCCGAGCAACATGCCCACGTAGATCAGAACGAAGGTGATCAGGACAATGGTCACCGGACAGTATCCCCCGGACCAGGCTTCGCTTCCGAGAACCCCTGTTTAACATATTTTCCGAAGGTCCAATGCAGATTCATACCGCCGGCAGCGCCGGCACTTCCCGTATGGATCTCCGGAAGCACATCGTATTTGAGCAGAAATGTCAGCAGTTTTTCCCGCAAATCCCGAGACTGGATTTCGCCCGCATTCCGCTGATTCGCCGGCAACAGCGCCAGCGCCAACAGTTCTTCATCACTGATGACCGTGAGTTTGCCCCAGGTCTTGCCGGAGAAGTTCCGGTCCAGTGCTAGTCTGATCGACTGAACATCGGTCGGGATCGGCAAAATCTGCTTTTCGGCCCGCTGCCGAAGCCCCTCCCGGATTTCCGGTTCCAATTGTCCTGCGAGCCGTTCAACGCCGGAGATCACCTCCATAAATTCGGCCATTTCGGCTTCGGGAACTTTGGCGAGCACGGAGGACCGATCCAGATCGCCGTCCAGCAGCCGGGTCAAGCGCTTTCGCAGCATCCGGTTTGCGGTGTGGATCACCGCGGAATGCGGTAAGGTTGGCGGGGTATCCGGGGTATTCCAGAGAAGTAATCCGCGCGGTTTCAAGGCCGCCGCGAAACTGTCTGAAAGCTGGGGTAAAATGTCAGGCGGCACCAGGTGGAACACCATGCTCGCGAAGATGATTTCGATGCTGCCGGAAGGGAAAAGGTCATTGAGCAATCGTACTTTTCCGCTACCGGGGTCTTTCAACGAGTGGAACGACACGAACGGGAAGGCCTGAAGTAATTCAAAAGCTTTCGCAAACCACCCGGACGGAAAGTCACAGACTGCCAACCTGAATTCGAATCTTGCCTGCCTGAACTGCCGAAGCAGCCCTTTTTCCTGAAGTCCCCTGATCAATTCAAGGGTTGCGAATCCGGTCCCGACCCCGTAGTCGAGCACGGTAATAACATTGGTTCCGCAAGCACCGTTTTGGATTTCGGCGAATCGCCGTTCTATCGCGCCAAGCAGGTCCGCGACCAGTAAGCCGGTAGGATAACTGCACCAGCGGCGGGGCAAACTGACATCACCCCGCTGATACAGCAGATGATGCAAAGCGTTTCCGTCCTCGAGATCCTCACTCCCGTTCGGTTTCCATTCGAGGCCGCTTCGATGAGGCGGCTCCGTTGTGGCGCCCGAACCGGCCGTAAATGCAGTTTCGGTTTTAAAATGATTCAAACTAATCGCGATAAACGGCAATCGCGATGGATACAGCATCTGGCGGTAAGCCACGCTGCGCAGGCCAGCTCGTTCCGCCTGCCTGATAAAAGCTTCGAAGTCGACCGGGTACTGATTCGAATAGCCATGATAGGTGTCAAACGCGGTCGCATGGGTTTTGCCGAGCATGGTCGACGCGATTTCCGGCTCCACGTTGTGGGCTTCCAAAATGAGGAGTCCGTGCTTGCGGATATACGGAACCCACTTCCTCAGATGCTCGCAAAGGCTTTGCTCGAGATCCCGGTTCGAAATCGGATTCCCGTCTTCATCGGCATAAGCGCCGGTTGACAGTGGTGCAAATTGTTCAGCCCGGTTCTCGGGTTTCCGGTATGGGCGGTTATGGTCGATGAAAGCCCTTACGTGGAGACCGTCGGTGATTTCAATTCCGTGGTCGCGAAGAGACCCGGCGAATCGTTCCGGGTCACCAACATCTCCGAACAAAACGATATTCGGCACGCCGGCCTGGTCAAGCTTCTGCTGCACCACCTCCCGAGCCTTTACATTATAGTCCGCGCCGATCATCAGCAGCGGATACTGTTTCAGATTGGATCCGCGGACCGTACTCGTTTTTACGACCTGATAAATCCTCTTCAACCACTCGCCGTCGCCGCAGCCCATGTCCGCGACAAATTTCGGCTGTTCTTCCAGCGGAATCCGGTTGAACAATTCGGTGATGATGTTTTCGGAGTCCTCGAAATACCGGCGGTGGGCCACGCCGCTTGCGAGTACATTTATGATCCGGTCGACATGCTGTTCTTCCTTGCCCGGCTGCACGTGCGTCACGTTTTTCGAGTGGTTGAAAATCAGACGTGGAAGATTGCAGAACATCGGTGTATACGAGCAGGTCAGGCCGTAATGCAGGGAAAAATCCCCGGCCAGTTTGCCGAGTTCGGTAAGAAGCCAGCGCGAACCTTCCCGCTGCACCCAGCCAAAGTGCCCGAGTAACTCCAAGCCCTTCTCGAACGGCAATCGGGAAGCACCCAGTTTGCTCAAGGGAATCTGGTCTTCGTCGAGCAGACCGTGCATTTTGGCCGCAATCATCAGGGGCCCCAGCAATAGTCCGTCCAGGTGATGACCGATCGTATCCACGATTTCCGCCTCGAGGCGATTTCTGCCGGTTTCCGGGAGAACCCAATGGTTTTTACAGTCCTGAACGAGACGGTAAAACATTTCCAGCCCCTCGCCGTCCTCGGATTCGGACCCAAACAGATAGTGCGCGAGCGGAACACCGGAATAAAGAAATCCGGCGACCCTGACATATCGATCAAAAAAGGGGGCCGCAATCTGGCCGGCCGGCGTCACCTCGAATTCCATTCCTTCGCTTGCCGGCTCGCCCCGGCGTTTGACCCATCCCTGCAATGCCAGGCAACGCAGAGCCACATGGAGATAACCCGCGTTAACCGAGAAACCTTCGCGCGAAAGACCTTCGATCAGATCGGCCATCGATAATTTGCGTTCCCGGAGCAGGCGTTGTAATACGTGGCCCTGATGCAGCGCGGAGACCGTTGCGCCTACTACGATGCCATCATGATGCAGAAACAGCTTGCGCAGCAGATCCGCCGACATCCCGGAAATACTGACTCTGGTCTCGCGGCCCGCGGCAATGATTTCCGGATTGACTGTCATAAGTGTTGTCCTGAATAATGATCAAACCAGTTCGTCAATGAGCGACTCATGCGGCGGAATCGTCGAAAGGCCGATTCCCGCAGTGCAGGGATGTACTGCCAAAATCTGCGCTTTCGGCGTCTGATTTTGTGAGGCAATCCCAAATCGCATTTGGAGTTGCCGGCCGCTGAGAAATCCAGAATGGATTTATTCAGCGTTTCCCTGAAGTTTTTTCCCGAAACGAAACTCCGCGGTCCCAATAGATAACAGTCAATTGGGCCCGCTCAAGAAAGCTCTTACCAATACGAAGTTCTATCTGATCAGGGATCTCCCGAACGAGATTCGGGCTGGTTGTTTGCGGAAGCCCCGCTTGGTAACATTATTTTCGCATTTGCTTGTCGGTAAGTCACCGGCGAACGTAGAATTTACTGCGGTTAATTTCCATAGACGTCATCATGTTCAGCCGTTTCCTTTTCGTTCTGTTCATCGGCCTCGCCAGCGCCTCGGCGGGCGCGGGCCTTTGGCATTTCTTCCGCGCCAGCCGCCCAACCATTCCGGCCGGAAGACCGGTCGCCGATTTTGCATTGCTGGATCAAAGCGGACAATTTCATCGGCTCTCCGATTACTCGGACCGTAAGGCGATTGTACTGTACAGCCACAATCCGGATTGCCCGACAGGCCAACAAGGCCGTGCCGTACTGGATTCATTGCGGCGACAATTCAGACCGGAGTCGATCGCCATTCTTGTGATCGATCCCGTTACGGGCCAATCCGGATCCGCGGCACAGCAGGTATCCGGCGGAAACCAGCGTTCCGCTCTTCCGGAACTGTGGGATGACGGTCAACTCGTGACCGAGAGCCTGGGAATTATGCGCAGTGGCGAAGCGTTACTGGTGGATCCCGTCACCTGGACAGTTCGCTACCGGGGTCCGATCGACGACCGCAGCGATTTTGAATCGGAAAATCCACGAATCACCAGAAATTATCTTGCGGAATCGATCGACGCCGTGTTGAACGGCGATCCCGTCGAGTTTGCCGAGCGAACCAGCATCGGCTGTCCGATCGACTTCGGAAAAATTCCGGATCCGGCTTCGATTTCATATCGCGATACCATCGTACCGATTCTTGAGCAGCGGTGTCTCGGCTGCCATCAAAAGGGCGGCATCGGCCCTTGGACCATGGACGGCCATACCACGGTCAAGGCTTGGGCCGCGAAAATTCGCGATGCGATTCTACTCAAAAAAATGCCGCCTTGGCATGCCGACCCCGCGATCGGAGAATTCGCTCACAGCCGGGTTCTCGAAATACCACAGAAAAAAGCGTTGATTCGCTGGATCGACGCGGGCGCGCCGCGCGGAAATGGCCCCGACCCGCTGCAAACCGAAGCCACCTTAGAGCCCGCGGCCTGGCCTCTCGGCGAACCGGATATCGTCCTCAAGGTACCGACTTTCCAGATTCCCGCGCAAGGAGTGCTGGCCTGGCAATATATCAAACTGCCGGTACGGATCGAAAAGGATACCTGGGTTCGCGCGGTCCATATGAAACCCAGCAATCGCGAAGCGACCCACCATATCTTTGGCTTCGTCGAATATCCCAAGGAGCGCAAACACGAGGAACCCAAATGGGCCGAAGGGGCCAACGGGTTTTTCGCCGCCTATGTGCCCGGGCATCCCGTGGTCCCCTTTCCGGAGAATTCCGGACGGTTGCTGCCGAAGGGGTCGAAAATCATCTTTCAACGCCATTACCTGACCCTCGGCTATCCGACCGAAGATAACCTCGAATTGGGTCTGTACCTGCACGAAAAGCCGCCTGCGATGGAATATAAAATGGCCACCGCGATCAATATGGGCATCCGGGTTCCGCCGCATGCGACCGCGCATCGGGAATCCGCAACGGTCGCCATACCGGAGGACGGAATGCTGCATGCCATCTATCCTCATATGCATTACCGCGGGAGCAGTATACGCCTGAGCGCCGCGTATCCGGACGGCCACGAGGAGGCGCTTCTTTCCGTTCCCAACTACCATTTCCAGTGGCAGAATTCCTATCAGTTCAAAAATCCGAAACCGGCGCCGGCCGGCACTATCATCCGCGCCGATGCGGTATTCGATAACTCGGCAAAGAACCCGGTCAACCCGGATCCAGATAAAGAGGTACGCTGGGGAGCCTTGAGCAGCGATGAAATGCTGGTCGCCTACATGATGTATACGACCCCGCGAAAGTCTCCGTAAATGGCGATCATCGAACCCGCAAGCGGAAGCCTGAAACCCGCGCCGCCCTGAAAATCCCGTCAACTACTATCCGGTTGTCCGTAGGTCGCCGCCTGGCTCCGCTGCGGACCGGCGGCCGTGGAGCTTGCCGCATAGGGAATATAACGCCGCAGGGAATACACCGGTTTTTCGACCAGATGCCAGATCCCCACGCCCATGAGCAATGTGGTGACGAACGCGCCGACGATCCGGGTCGTTTGAGGGGCGAACGGCAATTCGATTCCGGTGCATGAAAAAATATCCGCGGCGACCAGATGCACCAGGTAGAGCGTATAACTCATCGCTCCGAAATAAACCAGCGGCTTCCAGCTCAGCATTCTGGCCACCCAGTGCCGGTCGTCGATCGACCAGAGCCCCCAGATGAAAAACCCCATGCCGAGGGCGATCGGAGTCTGGTAATGCGAGGTCGTAAACTGAAGAAATCCGCTCTCGCCGAGTTGATGCTCAGTCACGATCAGTAGCAGAATCAGAAGGGCCGATAAGCCCAATGTCCACGAGGCGGACAAGGCCGCTAGCCGATTCCTGGCTTCCAGCCAGGCGAAAATGCAACCCCAGACAAAATACTCGGTACAGACGGGAAGCAGGGTTCCATAAAATGACTTCGGAAAAAACGCCATGAACCAGAATCGCGATACGATGCTCAGGAAAAGCACCGAAAGCAGCATCCAGGTCCGATAACGGACCGGTGTCAGATAAAGTACCAGCGGATAAAGGATATAGAACTGTTCCTCGACGCTCAGCGACCATAAATGCAGAGACTCGCGGCGCCATGCCTCGAGAAACCAGCCGTGAAACTGGCCGAAGGGCATCGAAACGCTCAACGCAAACATCTTCACATTTACCAGATAAAACAGATAACTCAAAGGATAGGTCAATGCGCCAAGGCCGATCAGCAGCGATACGACTACAAAATAGGAGGGACAAATCCGCAAAATCCTGCGGGCATAGAAGGTTTTCAGTTTACCGCCCAGAGTCGGATTGTTCGCGGACAATAGAACATTCGTGATCAAAAAGCCGCTCATCACAAAAAACACCGGAAGCGCGTAGCCGAAATAAGAAACCTTTAACGGCATCGGATGATAATGTGTGGTAAAAACCAACAGAAACAATACGAATCGGATTCCATCCAGTTGATGCTTTCTCATATTTTTGCTTAGCGGGATTCGTCGCGGCTTTATAACTCTCTTAGGCGGTTTCCCCAGCCGAGACCTCGTTTTGACAACGAATTAAAATGTCCTGATAAAATTCTTCCATGCGCTCGGCGTGGCGCCGCCCTGTAAACCCGTCCGCGATGCGCCGGCTGGCCTGGCCAAAATCCCTCCGTTTGTGTTCGTCGCCGAGCACTTGCGCCACTTGTTCACCGAGCTCGATATCGCATTCCGCCAGATACCCGTTGATCCCGTGCTGCACCGATTCGAGATAACAGGCATCTTTCCTCGCGATCACCGGGAGCGAACAGATCATGGCTTCGATCACGGTCATCGGATGGACTTCGCTCAAGGACGCAGTCACGAAAAGATCGGCGACACTGTAAATCCCGCCGATCGCGTCCCATTCGACATAACCGGTGCAAATGATCTGTTTTTCCAGCTTCTGGTCGCGGCTGCGAGCCTTCAATTCATTGGACAGCGGACCGTCGCCAACGAAAACCAGGCGGCTTTCGGGTTCTGACCGGAGTACCGGGGACAGCGCTTCAAACAACTCGAGGACGCGCTTTTCGCGGCCAATCCGGCCGACAAACAGGATCACCTTGTCCGCGGGACCAATGCCGAATCCCCGGCGAATTTCAATGCGTTCGGCTGCGGAATAATTCCGTTTCATGAACTGATCCTGATCCATGCCGTTCGGGATCACCCGAATCGGAATCAGCGGGAGTACATTTCCATAATAGTTTGCCGCTTTGGCGGAGGGCGCAACCAGACCGCGGCAGCCCCCGAACAACAACCGCGCGAAGAAGCGCACGAGTGTCGCATTGATTAATCGCCCATTGAAAATATAATGGGTATACTCCTCCCACAGCGTATGGGTCGTCTGCACCCGCGGCAAATTGAACTTGCGCGCAGCGAGAATCGCACTAATGCCCAGATTGAATTCAGTATGCGAATGGATCAATTGGATGTTTTCCGACCGTATGATCCGGTTGACGCGCGCCTGGTTGACCAGGCCGAAGCTTAATTCGGTACCCAGACCAATCGGCACGGAGCGGAAGCGGATAATACCGGGGTCGGTTTCGAGATAGCCGCCGGCCTCCACCGTGAAGATAATTACCCGGTGCCCGCGCGCTTCAAGGCCAGCCTTGAGCTGCGCGACCGACGTCACGACGCCATTCTTGACCGGTAAATAACAATCGGTAAAGATCGCGATATTCAAGAATGCCACACCGTTACCGGACCTTTTGGATCCGGCGCTCCACCGGTTGTCCGGTTGAATTTATACGAAACCGGAAGCCTCCAGCCCGTCCCGTTTGGATAATATTTCCCGGAAGGTATTCACGACTATATCCAGCTGTTGATCGGTGTGGGTCGCCATGTAGCTGGTCCGCAGGCGAGAAGCATTCGGGGAAACCGCGGGAGGAATTATGGCATTGGTAAAAATTCCGGCGTCGAAAAGCGCGCGCCAGGTTCCTAGCGTGGTCATTTCATTGCCGAGAATGATCGGGACGATCGGGGTTTCGGTAGTGCCGACGTCGAGCCCCATTGCCGTATATTCCCGTTTCATCCGCCGGCTCACCGCCGCGAGCCGGTGGACTCTTTCCGGCTCGCCGCGAATGATCCGCACCGCGGCCAATGCCGCGGCCGCGTTTGGCGGCGTGACACTGGCGCTGAAAATCATGGTCCGCGCAAAGTGTTTGATGAAATGAATAACCTGTGCGTCACCGGCGATGAACCCGCCGAGCGATGCCAGGGATTTGCTGAAGGTGCCCATGATCAGGTCCACACCCTCGGTGACCCCGAAATGCGCCGCGGTACCCCGGCCTTCGCCCATTACTCCGATGCCATGTGCGTCGTCGACCATCAGCTGGCATTTGTATCTTTTACACAGATCCACAATTTGCGGCAGCGGAGCCACATCTCCGCCCATACTGTACACGCCCTCCACAATCACCAGTTTGCCCATGCGTTCCGAACAGGTGCGCAAAACATGGTCGAGATGATCCATGTCATTATGGTGAAAGCGGCGGGCCTCCGAGAGCGACAAACGACACCCGTCAATTATCGACGCGTGATCGTCATGATCGATGACGGCGACGTCGTGCCGGCCAACCAGCGCGCTGATCACGCCGAGGTTTACCTGATAACCGTTCGCAAAAACCAGCGCGGATTCCTTGTTTACGAGATCGGCAAGTTCGCGTTCCAACTCTTCATGCAGGGCCAGAGTTCCGTTCAGAAAGCGCGCGCCGGTGCAGGACGAACCATATCGGTCAATCGCTTCCTTGGCCGCTGTCTTGACCCGCGGGTCGGTCGTCAATCCGAGATAATTGTTCGAGCCGATCATGACCAGACGATGTCCCTGATAGCTCGCCTCGGTGCCTTCGTTTTCATCGAGCGGAATAAAATAGGGATAGTACCCGGCCTTCTTCGCGGCATGCGCCCGTTGAAATCCGTAGCATTTCTCGAAAACGTTCATAACGTAAAATCTGCACCTCGGCGATTCAATCTCTCAGGGGGGTCAGCTATCCGCTCGTCGCTTAGTTGGTTTTCCACGTCCCGTGGCGGATACAGGGTCTTATTGGAAGTTGGAATCGTTTTTTTTGTAATTATCATCGCACAATTAGGGGCACACGCAAACCCTTTTTGTTCGGGCTTTCCACCCCCTTTTCAATGAAATCCGGGGATCGCGCCGGCTTTTGGCAGCCTTCGAAACGCTGGTGTTGCGGTAATCCGGCCAGCGGTAATTCAATCCCTTTTCACCTGCCGGATAATGCCTATCCTAATGTCTTGAACCGTTTTTACAACGCGCTCCGTGTTGGAACCATTGATCTGACCCGACCCACGCGTGTCAATGCTATCACGAACGACCAGTCCGAGAAACGGCGGCACGGATTTTTGAATTCCGAGGATTCCATTCGGATCTTTCATTTTCGAAAATGCAATAAGCTTGAAAATTCGGGCAGGAATAGTAGGATTCAATTCCAGCCAATAAAAATTGAGGAGGATCGAGCCATGCGTATCTTGCACACCATGATTCGGGTCGGCGATCTACAACGATCCAAGCAGTTTTATTCAACGATGCTGGGTATGAAGCTGCTCCGGGAGCAAGACTACCCGGATGGCGAATTCACCCTGGCCTTCATGGGTTACGGCGACGAAGATAAAAATACTGTCATTGAGTTGACTTATAACTGGGGCACCGACCGGTACGATCACGGCAATGCTTTCGGACATCTTGCGATCGAAGTGGACGATGTCTATGAAGCGGTTGAAAAGATCCGCGCCCGGGGCGGCAGGATCGTTCGCGAACCTGGGCCCATGAAACACGGGTCAACGGTAATAGCGTTCGTGGAAGACCCCGACGGTTACAAGATCGAACTGCTTGGCAGAAAACACTGAGCGGTAGAGAAACGCTGAATAAATCCATCCTGGATTTCTCAGCGGTCGGCAACCCTGCCAATGCGATTCGGGGTTGCCTCACAAAATCAGACGCTTACAGCGTCCGATTTTGGCGGTGCATCCCTGCACCGCGGGAAGCTCTCAGCGCTTCCCTAGGCGTCATCCGCTGTTTGACTAGTGGCCGCAGTTGACCTCGGTTTCGTCGTAACCCAGCGAATCGAGTTCATTTTTCGGATGCAGGAAGCCTTCCAGAGGCGCGACGGTAACTAGCGATCTCGCCGCGGCGAGCAGAACTGGCTGTCTGAGCTGGCCGTTCCAAGACCGGAATGACAATTTCGTCCCCTTGAATCCGGCAATTGCAAATTCGGCACTGCGAATGAAGGCTTTCAGGCGCTCGGCATCGGACGTTCCGGTCCGGGTCGCGGCCTCTCCGATCACGCGGACTGCGAGCCAGGCAGTATAATCCAGCTCGCTCATCCAACGGCCTGCGCTTTCCCTGAACCGGTTCTGCAACTGCGCAGCACCCCACTGTTCATGATTACGGTCCCAAGCGGTTGCGACCAATCCCTGGGTACCGATTACCAGCCGCGGCTGCCAGGTCCGGTAGGACACATAGTCCCCAAACAGTCCCTGTTCGTCGGCTACGACCACAACGTCGTAATCGCCGCCCTGAGTCAAAACGGGAACCTCGGATTGCGCGGTACGGCGCGGATTATGGGCCGATTGCCAGTAGCGCTCCTCGACAATCGTCATCCCGTACCGTTTCGCGGCCCGGCGAACCGCCTCCGCGTACAAGCCGTCCTCGGATTCCGGGCCGACGATCAGAGACCACTTCCGCCATTGTTTTTTCAGCATGTATTGTGCGAGCGCGTCGGTGCGCATCGCCCGGCTCGGCCGGATATATAAAATTCCCGGCCGGCACAGAGTCGTACGCAAAGCATCGTCCGTGGAAGAAATGTCGAGAATTAGACTCATCTCCGACTCCGGAAGCGCCGCAAACTCCCGGATCACGCTGGAGGGCAATCTCGTAACGAACAGCCTGAACCCATCCCTGACTTTGTTCCGGTAGGCTTCCACCGCGGAAGCCGGATCCGTCGTTTCGACCACGGTCAGCAAGAAATTCTGTCCGGTAAACCGGCCGGTCGTATTATTGTCGCGAACCGCCAGTTCAGCTCCGGGGATCCCTTCGTCACGGATAATCGGGTCGAGATTGGAAAGCGCGGGCGGTATTTTTCTTTCTAACGCTAAAAATACGATTTCAAGCTGGACGGAGGGCGTACCCACTACCGGGTAAACGGCTGCGAAAACACCCATAAGAATCTGCAGTCCGAGTACAGGAGTCATTGCAGTACGTAAGCAACCGCCAAAAGTTCTGTACATTCAATCACACCTCAGCGTCGGGAACCTGGATCAGAGTTCGAAACCGAAAAGTGTACTAGGGAAACGCTGAATAAATCCATTCTGGATTTCTCAGCGCCCGGCAACCGCAAATGCAATTTGGCGTTGCCTTACAAAATCAAACGTTGAATGAGTAGATTTTGGCAGCGCACCTGCACCGCGGATTCAATTGGAGCATCCCTAAGAGGCCAAGCGTATTTTGAATGACCTGAATCGCCGGTTTGGGTGGTCACGAACGCCTGAAAAACCGGCTGTTCCCAAAAAATCGAAGTTCATTGAAGTAGTAACTACCTGTAAAAGATTGCAATTTTATGACACCCGGAAAAATTCCCCCAATTCCGCGAAAAAAAGGTTGGATATCGAAATGATTTCCATTACAATCTTGTCCGGCGTCAAGGAAAGAGCACGATTGCAAAGTCGGTCAAGAGGAGGAGGCCCCCCAAGGGCAGAAAACAAAAATAAACATAACAACTAAAAATACCACTGTTGAGATGTTATGGATCGCAACTCGTCGAAGAGTCGGTTGGTAACGAATCGATTAAGAATAATAATAAAAAAATTGCCCGCTTGTATAGCGGGCTTTTTGTTTGAAATTGTCCTGTCAAAGGTTTATCAACTCGATTTCCGCGGCAGGCCTCCGACGCCGCAACTAATTTCCGCACCCGAGTTCAGTACCGTGCAGGCGCACCAGCAATTCCGCGGCGTCCCGGTTGAGTCCATACGCTTCTACCAGCATCGCAACATCGGCGCCCCGGCGCGCTGCTGAAATGGCCGCATGAAACGCCTGGTTCGCTTTATCGTAGTGACCAAGATCCTGTAGTCGCTCCTCGAGCTGTCGCAATAGCCGGCTGTGGTCCGATATTTTATCGTCCCGACAGACTCCCGATCGACGAAGCGCCGCGAGATCGTTTCCAAATGACTTCGTGGCGATCTTCAGTCCATGCAGTTCACTCCGCAGCCGGATAGACACGCGCCACAGATGAACGGCCAGGATCGCGATCAGTACCGTCACACCGACAATACCGATCAATAATGCATTCAATAGAAGTCCATCCATAAAACAACCTTGTGAATTTCACTGGTTTGCAGAGTACACGAATGTTTGGCTGCTGGAACCGGCGCGAATGGATAACCGCTTTGTCACGCGCCGAACCAATCGCGAATATTTGCAGCTTTTTCTCGTATTTCGGGGATTCAGCAGAAACGACCAGTACGATTTGAAGGGGAACATTCCATTCCAGCAATCGGTCGCGGCGCCACTCCAATGTTGTGGCCACACCAGTCCCCGGAGGAATAATCTTGATTACAGGCAGTCGATACCGGCGAGTTCTTCAATATCCAGAAATTTATTCAAATCGACGAGGATAAGCAATTTCCCGTTTTGACTGCTGACTCCCTGAATGTATTTTGCACTCTCGTCATTTCCCACATTCGGCGCCGATTCGATCTCGGAAGATCTCAGCTCCACCACTTCCGCCACGCTGTCTACCAGTATTCCGATGATTTGATTGCCTACCTCAGTTACTACGATTCGGGAAGCATCATCCAGTTCTCTGGGAGGCAATCCGAATCGGTGGCGGGTATCGACAACCGTAACAACATTTCCTCTAAGATTGATGATCCCAACCACGTAATCGGCTGATCCCGGAACCGGTGCGATATCCGGAATTCTCAAGACCTCCTGGACTTGCATTACCATGATGCCATAAGTTTCGTCACCCAGACAGAAGGTGACCCACTGGACAACCTTTTCGTTTGCTTTTCCGTCAATATCACTCATTTAAGATCACCTTAGTTACGGGCTTGTAAACCGCTTCTGAACATTCCGGTCAAATCAAAACCAGATTATCTCGGATCGGCTTTTCATTTGGACACAACGCGTTTAGGATCGTGGTACATTTCAGTTTTACGCCTCTATAGTGTAGCCAAAGACGGTTAAAAGTTTATCGAATCCGAGACGACTGCGGTCCGTCCGGTTCAATGTCGAGAGAACCGGAAATCTGCCGGAAAAGCCGTGAAGGTAAGAAGAAAAATCACACCCTGGATTCCCGCGTCGATTACATTTCTTGGAATCGTGATGATCGCCACGCCGCTCTGCGGTTATATATTCGGCTGTGGATGTACCTGGCCCTGGTCGGGACTCGCGGAGCATTGTAATTTTTTCGAGCCGCTGCGCGAATGGTCCTGCCCGTTCTGCGTCGATTCCATCCTGAGCATCCCGCTACTTTCGGGAATTGCGTTGCTTGCGTTGAGATTCAGCAGGGCCGGAACTTTCCAAAAACTTCATATTCCGGGAGCGATCCTTCTCGATTCGATCGGCGGATGGATCGTCTTTATCCTGTTGACCGCAATCGCGGGATCGTTATTTTAAGAGCCAGGGAAGGTCTGATCAAATCAGAGCTTCCCTCAGCGCGGGAATGCACTTTCAAAATCTACGGTTCAGCGTTTGATTTCATAAGGCAACGCCGAATCGTATTTGGGGTTTGCCTGCCGCTGAGAAATCGGGGATGGATTTATTCGGCGTTCCCTGAAGTTCCACCAGTTACGGAACGTCGAACCGAGCAAGTGTCATGCAACGGTCTTCGGTGCCGGATCCTGAAACCTGAACCCGCTGCCGGGAATCAAACCGAGCATTTCGTCGGCCCGCCCCTGATTCACGGCGATTTCAACCAGACCGGAGGAATTACGGTACCAGAACGCCTGGCCCGGTTCGACATCACAAAACGTGCTTGCCTGACCGATCGAATGATGTCCATTCCAGACCAACATTTTGTTGTCTAGCTCCTCGCTGTAGCGCCACCCGGTCAGCGCATTGCCATAATGATCGATATAAATAATCGTTGCAATATCGGCCGGCCAGCATTCCAGGTCCGGCCCAGGGTAACATTCATTTTCTTCCGGATGGTTGCCGCCGGCCAGTTGAGCGACGATCGGCGCGAACAGATCGCGGCCGTGAAAGCTGGCCGACAGTTTCTCGGGCTTCCAATGAATAATCCACCAATGCGCGGATCCAGCCTGAACCGCGATGGAATTCAATAACCCATTATCGGGCCCCACGAACCATTTACCGTCTGCTTTTAACACGACCGGCAGGCGGTCGCCCCCGACCCCCGGGTCCACCACACATAAAAAGACGCTACCGGAAGGAAAATCGGCACTGGTCGCGGCGAGCAAATAGCTGCTCAGACGCGGGTCGCCGACCGGGGCGTTATTCACCAGTTGGACTATCGGAACGCCGCTGGTTTCCTGGTAGAGTTTTGCTTCGACTTGGCCGAGATACGGGCCTTCGCTGCCAAAATCGGTAAACAATACAATCATTGTGGAATACTTCAGAAAAATCCCGCCGTCTGAACCGTTTTCGCTCCGGATTCGGCTGGGTTTCGCTTTAGTTCAAGATTCAAAAAATCGAATAATCCTCTATCGACGAGCTGTGAGGGAGCAATATTCTGGAGACCCCTGGAGATGCTTTCGAGTCGTCCGGGGTGTTGTTTGTCCCAGACTTTCAGCATTTGTTTGATCGCTTGACGCTGAAGATTGGGCTGCGATCCACACAAATTGCATGGAATGATCGGGAAGTCCCTGAGCGCCGCGTACGCGCTGATGTCTTTTTCCCGGCAATACGCAAGCGGCCGGATCACAATATGATTGCGGTCGTCGCTCAGTAACTTCGGCGGCATTGCTTTCAATGTTCCGCCATAAAAAAGATTCAGAAAAAAGGTCTCGACAATATCGTCCCGGTGATGGCCGAGCGCGATTTTTGTTACGCCGTTCAGTTTGGCGAAATTGTAAAGCGCTCCCCGGCGCAGCCTCGAACACAAGCCGCAGGTTGTTTTCCCATCCGGAACCACCAGTTTGACGACACTATATGTATCCTGCTGGATCACATGGTAGGGGATGTTTCGGCGTTCGAGATATTCCGGAAGAACATGTTCTGGAAACCCGGGTTGTTTTTGATCAAGATTCACCGCAATCAACTCGAAATCCACCGGAGCGTTGCATTGAAGAATGACCAATATATCCAGCAACGTGAACGAATCTTTGCCTCCGGACAACGCGACCATCACCGTGTCGCCAAATTGGATCATGCCGTAATCCAATATTGCATTTCCAACTTCTCGGCGAAGTCGTTTCTGGAGTTTATTGACCCTGATTTTGGTGCGGGGATCCGGAAAGGATGGCTGCTCTGGATCGATCCGATCGATCGATAATGACCTAGATAGGCCGTCCGCAGAAACGATCTGGTCCGGGTTCATCAGCGGACTGACCAGCTAACCATTGTAACGCTGAAAAACCAGTGTTGCGTTAGTGCCACCGAACCCGAAACTATTGGACATGATGGTATTTAATTCAATTTTATCGATACGCTCGTGAATAATCGGGAAATCAACCGCCGCCGGATCGAGTTGGGTTATATTTGCCGAGGCGCAGAGAAACTCGTTTTCCATCATCAACAAACTGTAAATTGCTTCGTTGACACCGGCAGCCCCAAGGCCATGGCCGGAAAGCGCCTTGGTCGAATTGAGCAGAGGAATTTTATCCGCAAACACCTGTTTCACCGCTTCCAATTCGCGGGTATCGCCAACCGGGGTACTGGTTCCATGAGCATTGATATAATCAACCCTGGTTTCGATGCCTGCGAGAGCCTGACGCATGCAACGCACCGCGCCCTCCCCCGAGGGTTGAACCATGTCGTAGCCGTCTGAGGTCGCCCCGTAACCAACCAATTCCGCGTAAATTTTTGCGCCGCGCGCTTTGGCGTGTTCCAGCTCCTCCATAACCAGAACGCCGCCCCCACCGGAAATGACGAAGCCGTCACGGCTAGCGTCATAAGGGCGCGAGGCGATCATTGGCGAATCGTTGTATTTGGACGAGAGAGCACCCATGGCATCGAACAACACGGTCATGGTCCAGTGAACTTCTTCCCCCCCGCCCGCGAAGATGATGTCCTGTTTTCCGTACTCGATCTGTTCCATGGCATTGCCGATGCAGTGCGCACTGGTCGAACAAGCGGAGCTGATTGTATAATTGAGTCCCTTGATTTTAAAAGGAGTCGCGAGCGTAGCGGTATTGGTGCTCGACATGCAGCGGGTTACCATGTAAGGACCGACCTTGCGAATCCCCCGTTCGCGCAGCGTGTCGAACGCGAACAGCAGATTGGCGGTAGAGGGTCCTCCGGAGCCGACGATCAATCCGGTCCGGATATTCGACACCTCATCGTCTTCCAGGCCGGAATCCTCGATCGCCTGCTGCATCGCGAGGTAATTGAATGCGGCCCCATCGCCCATGAAGCGCTTGATTTTGCGGTCAATCCGTGCATCCAGGTCGAGCCGGATCGGACCGTGCACGCGGGATCTGAATTCAAGGGAGGCATATTCTTCACAATACTCAATCCCGGAGCGCCCTTCCCAAAGAGATTCCACGACTTCCTGCTTATTATTCCCGATACTGGAAACTATCCCCATTCCGGTGACAACTACCCGTCTCATCGATGCCAGCCTTCAAAAATCATCGGTCGAAGTGAATAATCCAACTCTAAGATCATTTGCTTCATAAATGACCTTACCGTCTACATCCATCGTTGCATCAGCTATACCCATAACCAGTTTTCGCATAATGACGCGCTTGAGATTCAAATGATACGTTACCAGGCGATTGCTTGGAAGAACCTGCCCGCGAAATTTGACCTCCCCCACTCCCAGCGCACGCCCCCGTCCCGGACCGCCTAGCCAGCCCAGATAAAATCCGACCAGTTGCCACATGGCGTCCAGTCCGAGGCACCCCGGCATGACCGGATCACCCTGAAAATGGCAACCAAAAAACCACAGATCCGGAGTAATGTTCAATTCGGCGATCACCTGGCCGTTGCCGTAAGAGCCCCCTTCTTTACTGATATGGGTAATCTCATCAAACATCAGCATATTCGGTAATGGAAGTTGTGCATTTCCAGGCCCGAACAATTCGCCCCGCCCGCACTCGAGGAGTTCATCCCGGCTATAGCTGCTGCGCTGTTGCATGCATTATGACCCTGAATTCGAAATCTAAAGTTAAAACGTACTATTATCGTATAGACGGACAAAAAATACAGTATTGAATTGATTTCATACGCCGCGCAGGTTTCCTGAACTCAAACGTTTCGGTTGCAGCGAACCTGCAAGAGGACAAAGCCCAAAGCTTGGCCACCCACTTCCTCAGTGACAGGAAATTACTTGCTGCAACGGCAAATCGATTTTTGCCACTGAACGTCCTGGAGCAACCATCGGCATAAAATCGCGTAGTTTCTTCCGCCCGGATTCCAGGCGCTGTTGATAAATCACCGTATAGCCCAGCACGTAACGCACATAATTGCGAGTCTCCCGGTAAGGAATGATCTCCACCCAAATATCGGATTCAAGCGGTCTGTCGGCCGGCAGCCAGCGTTGAACCCGGCCCGGCCCGGCGTTGTAGGCAGCCGCCGCCAGCGCAAAATTATGTTCGAAGGAATCCAGCAAACTTTTCAGATAATGGGTTCCGTACCGCACATTCGTGCCCGGATCAAATAACTTCTGCTGCGAGCGCCAGGAATCCCTGATTTCCATGGCGATGCGCCTTCCGGTAGCCGGCATGATCTGCATCAAGCCGACTGCTCCTGCCGGTGAAACCGCGTTTTCATCGAAGATACTCTCTTGGCGGACCAAACTGAAGACCATGGTCGGGGACAGGTTATTTGTCCTTGCGTTTTCTAGTATTGGTTGAGTAAACAGCAATGGGAAACGCAACGGAAGATCATCCCAGTATTCAGCCTTTGCCGCAGTCAATACGGCTTCCTTGCGCAAACCCCAATTCTGGGCGATCTTCGCGGCCACGGCCTTCTCCCGTTGGCTCAATCCGTCAAGCATATACCACCAGTTCCGTCGCGCTTCGACCTCCCGGCCCAACAATAACAATTCTCGAATCAGGTCGATTTGCGGCGATGCTTCGAGCCCCGCCAGTTCAGCAACATCGAGATCGGCCGGGCGGTTGGAAATCCGGTAATCCACATCCATCCTGTCCGCCGCGAGAAAGCCATAATAATCCCGTTCCCTGGCAACTTCGAGAAAGAGGTTTCTGGCCTGATCGGTTTTGTCCTGAGCCTGGAATGCCCGCGCGAGCCAGTATTTCCACTGAATCTGCGCTTTCTCATTTGCGGGCAACCGGTCGACCGACTCACGAACTCGATCCCAGTTTTTTGTGATCAGCGCGGCGCGTATTCGCCAGAATCGGGAATCCTGATCGGTGAATTCAGGATCCAGATCGACAAATCTTGAATAAGCGGAAGGATCACGCCGTAGCGCGGCCAGTATCGCCAACCGCCGCTTCACCCGATGCAGGGTTTCGGCATCCATCGAATATCCCGCGCCGCGCGCATCCCACAGGGAAATTGCCCTGGCCAGGTCCTTGTCCGCTATTCCTTCGATTCCGTGAGCAAATATCCAGCCTTCGCGGCGGCCGGTCGAGCGCCTCGGACAAGAGCTGATGAGGCCCGGATTTCTATGGATCTCCAACGCGTGACCGGCGATTGCCCGGTCTTCGGGTGAAACGAAGCGCAGCAGGTATTTTGCCAATCCTTCATGATCTTTTTCAAGCGCCATTGCGAACCGCTGCCATGCAAGATCGCGCGTAAACAATGGACTGCTTCTCAATAAATCAAACAGATCATCGCATGCCTTGGGACGGGATTCTCCGGAAAGCCATAATGCCTGGGCACCGCGAAGCGCTTCGGTCCTCCGTCCGGTTGCATATAGCGCGCGATAATAACTGCATTGAAGGCCGATCGAATCAGAATCGCGATAATATTCGACAAATTTCCGCCATTGCCCGGATCCGGCCAGTCGCGCCAAATATAGTTTTCTCAGCCTCATCGCATAGAAGCTTCCGTCAAACCGATCCAGATAATCGGCGACCGCGGCATCAGCGAGCGAATTACTCAACTCCTGGAATCGCAAAAAGGCAACCAGTGGATATTGATCCAGCCGTTTCAACAGGCGGTTATATTCACCACGATTACCTGATTTCAATGCGGCCTCGGCTTGGATGAATTCCTGGCGATCGTGTTGCGCCGCGCCGCTATGCACGATTCCGCTCGCGGTCGCCAAAAGGCCACACACGAACAAGCCGAACCGGAACACCGGTTTCGTTTCAAGGTTGCTATTCAAGACGTTGATATTTAATGAGTTCACAATCGCCTGGCCATTCTGATTGGACAACGAAATTTTACGCGGGGACAGGAGCAGGGACTTGCCGTTCGTCAATCGGCCATTTGGAGCATGGACAGTCCAAAGTTTAGCATGGACGCGCGCCCTTTGATTTCAAACCTTCGCTACGCTTGGCGCCGCCGGATACCATTCTGAAAAAGGCCGGTGTTGGCCACGTCTCGTCGCGGGCGCCATTTCGGTATTATTTTACTCTGATCAGCGGGGCTTCAGAACCAGCCGGGTTCGCATCCGGCTCCGCAATCCTGAACCAAGCACTAAAGCCAGGGATAACCACAAGAGTGCAGGCACGAGCCAAAACCAGCGCTGGTAGAATGTCACCGGTGGTTGTTCCAGGTACGATACCCGGTACCGGCCGCTCCACTCCCGTTGTATTGGCGAACGATTCAAGATCGCTCCCGATGCCAGCGCCACCGACGAAATACCGGTGTTGGTGGAGCGGATGACCGGACGTCTGTATTCGACCGCGCGGGCCAGAGTCATATACAGGTGTTGATAAGGTTCCTGCCATTGACCGTACCAGGAATCGTTGGTCACATTGATAATAAACTGCGCGCCGAGATCAGCGAGTCCACGCGAAAACTCGGAGAACAGGCTTTCATAACAAATCTGTGGGCCGATTTGATAGGCATTCAGCCGCAACAGAACGGTTGGCCCGGGCCCGCGCGCAAATTCGCCAATCGGCGGCAGCCACTCCGCCAAGAATGGAAACCAGTCAATTCCGGGAATGTATTCGCCGAATGCGAGCAGGATCGACTTACTGTAATGAGGCGCCGTAAGTGTACCCTTGCTGTCCAGTGCAAACAGTGAATTGGTGATCCGTTGCTGGATCGGATCGACCCCGTAACCGCCGGTCACCAATGAAATAGTCCGGTCCGAGACAAATTTCCGCAGGGCCGCGAACGGATGCGGGGATCCATAATTTGGATCGATAATAGCGGGAAAAGCGGCCTCCGGCCAAACCACCAGATCCACAGTCTTTTCCGGTTCCGATTCCAGCGCACGGTCGGTTAGCGTGAAATACTTGGTGATAATCGATTCCCGGAAACCGCGCCCAAGCTCCGCGGCGCTTTTTTCTTCGTTGCCGATATTCCCCTGGACCAGTAACACCTTCAACGAGGAATCGGCTACAGGCAGCCTTTCCCTGAGCCAGGTCCCGCCGGCATTCATCGCGGCGAACACTATGCAAACCATTGCCAGCAACACCCGGCTTCGCCGATCCCGGCGGTATTTCCAGGCCAAAAAACAGGGTATATTGAAAAGCACGGTCACCGTGCTCAAACCGCTGAAACCGATCCATTCCGCCCATTGATAGAGCGGCAGATCCGATCCGTACCACGAATAGCCGAAATTCCAGTCAAACAAGGTCAGCGCGTTGCGGTCGCCGAGCGCAATTATCAACCCCATCAACGACACCGCCGTCGTTGCGGAATACCGCAACTTTGCTTGCAACCAAAACCAACCGGCCCCGGCCAGCGGGATATACAGATTGGCTGCGGAGGCATACAGCAATAAGCCGATCACCGCGAACAGCCAGGGCAGATGTGCGAATTCATGCAACGTATACGCGACCCAGTTAAATCCGATCAGCGTCAACACGAAGGCCGTTATCCAGCCGCCCAGAAAGATCCGTGGGAAATCATTCTGGCGCGTCCAGAAAATCCACAACGGCACAAAACAAAAAAGCGAGGCCCAGGGCGGAAACGGAATATAGCTAGTACCGATCAAAATCCCGGAAAGAACCGGTAATAACCACATAGTCAGATTCATTGAAAAGTTCATCTCAAAATTTGCCGGCCATTGAACCAGTATCTGCGGAAAAATCAACCTTTAAATCGGAATTTGATCGATTGAAAAACGGCTTCATTTGAAGTCGTCCCTGACGGATCGATCGTCATGCAGAGCAGCGCTGCTACGTCCGTTCCGCGGAAGCGGCCGCACGGAACTCCGGGCATCAAGTTCGGTCTTAAGGTACTATGACCTTACCGTTTCTCGCCAACGGATCCGCGCGCCTGCCGGACACCTGGTTTTTGCATGAAAGCTCAAAACCTCCGCGACAAATTTGCTGAAGACAGGCGAATATGAAACCATTGGGAATATTGGGCGCCTTGGGTTTGATCTATTTGACGCAAGGCTGCGCGGTCTACGGGCCACCCTACGGCCCTCACTATCGTTCGCCATCGTATTTTGGGTTAGGTTATGGCTATGGGCCTTATTCGTTAAGTTACGGCTATGGGCCTTATTCCGGTTATAGCCGTTGGCCTTATTATTCCTACCGGCACAGACCATTCGGCTATTATGGCTCGGGAGGCTTCTATGGTTCGAGAGGCTTTTACGGCTCGAGAGGTTTTGGCCCGAGAGGCTTTCCTAATTGGCGCCCCCACGGACCTGGTCATTTTCGGCATCGCGGCATGACAGGCCCCAGACACTTTCGCGGCGGCGGATTTCGCGGCGGGCGTGGTCGTGGATTTTGGGGTGGAGGACGCCGCCGCTAAACGTTCAAGTTTTGGCAATACGGGCGGACGATCGGTGGGTAGCGCGGTTTCTTGATTCAGGCGCCCCTATTCCGCGGATGCGCCGAATAGCCGATCCGCTCGCCGTTTTCAGGCATCCACAATATGATTATGATGTTCGGTACGGCGACTGCCGCGAAATTTTTAAACCGAACCCATCATCCAGTGGCATCGAAATCATTATCGATTCATCTGTCGCGAGGTTTGCGGCTCGGCTTGGGGACTGCCTTGGCCGGCCTTGTTTTGACTATAATGCCGCCCGTAGCCGATCTGGAAAATAATCTGGGACTTGCGTGGATGTTCGGCTTACGCGGATCGAGGCAGGTACCGCCGGAAGTTGTAATCATCAGTATCGATGATGAATCGTCGCGACAATTGGGCCTCGCTGACGGGCCCAATCTGTGGCCGCGGTCACTGCATGCTAAACTGGTCAGAAAACTCCATCGTTGGGGCGCGCGGGTTATTGTATTCGACGTGTTTTTTCGCTCCAAGCGTGATCCGCCAAGCGATCAGGCATTTGCCGCCGAGCTGTCGCGGGCCGGTAACGTTATTCTTTTCGCCCACCTGAAGCAGCGGCCGGTTCAAATGCCGAAACCTGGCGGCGGTTCACTGACGGTATTAATGGACCAACTCGTACCGCCGGTCAAATTGATCGCGGATTCCGCGTTGTCCTATGCGCCCTTTCCGTTGCCAAAGGTACCCGCTCGCGTTAACCAGGCCTGGTTATTCAAGTCGGGGGCAGCGGATCTTCCCACGATCCCGGTATTGGCATTGCATCAATTTGCAAGTCCGGTTTTCAAGAATTTACAGCATGAATGGTTCAAACAGGTTTTGCTGCCGGGTTCCGGGCTCGATAGTATAGAAGCGTCTTTGACCTCGGCGACTCTCGGCGCTACGGTCCGCATGATCAGGCAATCAGCGCAAACGCATCCGGAATTGTTCGGGCGCGACGGGAATATCCCGGATCGGGAATTCCATCGTCTGCTCGGAATACTGAAGGCGCTGTACTTGGGACCGGATAATCACTACATTGATTTCTACGGCCCTCCCCAGACCATCAAGACGATTCCGTATTATGAGGTTTTTCATTCCAGTGAGACCGAGGTCTACCAGCACACTGGAATCGATTTTAACGGCAAAGCCGTATTTATCGGAAACTCCGAGCCCTATCAACCTGATTTGAAAGACGACTTTCATACCGTATTTTCCGGGGACACCGGCATCGATTTAAGTGGCGTGGAAATCATGGCGACGGTTTTCGCGAACTTGCTCGAAGGCCGCAGCGTGCAGCCGATTGCCCGGTTCAATCATCTGATTTTGGTCACGTGTTGGGGGCTGGCGGTCGGCGTGGTGTTCTATTTGGCGCCGGGTCTCGCCGCCGCCGCTTCCGCGATTCTATTGGCCGGTTTGTATGTTACGATCAGCGCGGTCTGGTTCGAGAAGAACGGCGCCTGGATGCCACTGGTAACTCCGTTGTTGTTTCAACTTCCCCTCGCGTTGTTCGCCGCGTTGTTGAGCCAATATCTTTTGAGCCATCGCGAAAGCCTTCGCATTCGGCAAACCGCCGGCTATTTTCTTCCCCCGGAAGTGGTCCAGTCATTGTCCGAATGGAAGCAGGGCGACCTCGTCGATGCCGGTCGCGTGGTAGAAGGAGTTTGCCTGGCCAGCGATGCAGAAAGCTTTACGTCCTTCGCGCAAAACATCGAGCCGCGGGAATTGAAGAGCCACTTGAACCGCTATTACAATTTTTTATTCCAACCGGTTAGAGACCACGGCGGGACCGTTCTGGATATCGTCGGCGATGCGATGCTTGCATTCTGGGAAAACAAATCCAATCCAGGCCAAACGAGTGTTCAGGCCTGCCACGCCGCGATCGAAATTCAAAGCAAGATAGCAGCGGCAAGCGCGGACAATCGAGGATCGAGCATATTGCCGACCCGCATCGGCCTGCACGCCGGAAAATTAATTGTCGGCAATGTGGGTGCGGGCAATCACTTCGAATTCCGTGCGGTCGGCGACATGATCAATACAACATCGAGAATTGAAGGACTCAACAAGTACCTCGGTACCCGCATACTCGTATCAGCCCAAATCGCGGCGCAGGTCGACGGCATGATCATACGCCGCGCCGGAAAGTTCCGGCTCAAAGGGAAAGACGATCCGCTGGAGATTTTCCAACTGGTGTGCCGGTCCGAAGATTGTGACCAGAATTTCCTTGACCTGCGCGAGATGTTTCTGGAAGGTTTGTTTCGATTCGAGGCAGGCCGCTGGCGCGAAGCAAAATCGACGTTCGAATCGCTGACCAATCAGTATGGCGACGGCCCCAGTCGATTTTATCTGCGGTTGTGCGACGAATATTCCATCCATGGTCCGCCCGAAACGTGGGATGGAATTTACACCCTTACCGTTAAATAGTTTTCGTTCGGAAACGAACGAAAACTATACCGGCTCAGGATGCGCCGGCATTTTCAATGGATGCAAGCCATTGAAAATGTAAGGAACCGGGAAATCACATTTTCCGGTTCCGTCAAGGAAACATCCCACGGAAGGGTGTTTCCGGATAAACACTAAATAACGATTCGATCGTCTGATCCGCCAGGCGAATCCTTTGATACGGACGTCAACCCACAGCAGAAAGGTCTCCCCTTGTTCGGTAACGCGGAGGCTTTATAATTAGGGGCATATTTTTTTGTATCTGAATAGCCCGTCGCAGGTAAACTGTGGACGGATTTGCGGCACGGCCGTCGCGGAAAGTCGGTTGCGCCAAGGCCATACCCATCTTCCGGCGCTGCGTGGCGCCCAGTTCACGTCGGTGACCGGGTAACTGAGCCTATTTCACTGGTTTATCAGTAGGTTACACGATTGCTTGCCGGAAATCTCCGGACGGTAGTGAAAACCGAACTATTTTTTATTTTTCAGGAGTTCTTAATGAAAGCGCGACTTTTTATGCAGTTGCTAGGTGTTTTCTTGACGCTTAACATCTTGCCAGCAGACGCGGAGAAATTGGGTCATGTGGATACAAAATTCAAATGGATGGGGCCGGATGACAAGATTGTCGTTGAAGCTTTCGACGATCCGGCGGTAGCCGGCGTTACGTGTTATCTGAGCCGCGCCAAGACCGGCGGAATTTCGGGAGGCATCGGGATAGCCGAAGATAAATCGGATGCGTCCATTGCCTGTCAGCAGACCGGCCCCATTAACCTTCCTGATGATATCAGGAGCGGCAAGCGTGACACCGAACAGGTTTTCAAGCAACGCACTTCTTTAGTATTTAAAACAATGCAGGTCGTCCGCTTTTATGACCAGAAGCGAAATACTCTTGTGTATATGGTATATGGTATATAGCGATCGAGTTATTGAAGGGTCTCCGAAAAACAGTATCACCGCCGTTCCGATCCGGCCCTAGATACTTGGCATGGCTTCGGCCCGTATTGGTAAGGAATCCCAATAATACGATGCATTCCGTCAGGTAACGCTGAATAGGAGACCCGGTCCGTTTGCCTGCGATTGTGCGACGAATGCTCGAAGCATGTTCGAAGGCCGAGCCCAGCTGATTCGGACGGGAGCCGATGGACGGGGCTCATCGTCTTGTACAGCCGAGGGGATCTCGAAACGCAATTTGGCATTGGGGTGAGGCAAGACCGAAGTGACTTAACGTCACTTCGCAGCTTACCGAACGACCGGACAGGATGTCCGGGCTGGGGTAGGTTTCTACCCCAAACGCCGCGCCAGGGACGGCTTCACAATCGCATATTAAACCCAAAAAAATTCGATCCGATCAGCCATGGAAATCGAATCAGGTTGAGTCTGGGGCGCGGAACTAAAGCGGCCATGTAAACCGTGTTTTTTCAATTGGAAAATATGGATGAAAGAGAGCGCACAGCACGAAAATTGAGTTAATAAAGAGAATTAAGCATTAGAAAGAGAGAAAATTACGATATTTCAAGCCAATTGATTGTGGTATAAATTATCAATTCGAGTTTGACGTTGAAACCCCTCTGAACCAGTGGTCCTGGTACACCACCCAATGTAGGTCATCCCCGCGAAGACGGGGATCCGGTGCGTTGTGTAGATTTTTGTCACAAAGGGAGCAATTACCGGTTTTGAGGGCGTTGATTCAGGAAACGATCTGTCAATTAAAGGAAAGAAAAATATGAATATGTCTCCCACTTTGTCGGCGAAACAGCCATCCACAGCCCATGCCGCGCAATTGGGCGCTAAAAAACCAACCCACCTAGCCAGGCCGCAATGCCGTTAAGCTCAGCGATACTGCCGCCTGGGTTTGGGGTCGATACAATTTTTGGGTCTGGGCGCCTTCCGATCAGGCCGTTTGAGTTCCAGAGTTCTGGCGTAGAGTGCAATCAATTCCAACACCTGATCGGGCGGCACACGTTTGATCAGCCAGGCGAAGAGCCGGGTTTTCAGGGAATGGAGGATATAAGCGACGTTCGGGAAATAATGAGCCTGTTTCTCCTCGGGCAACGATTCGTAGGCTTCCCGGGCCAAGGCTTCGGCCAAATTGGCGGTGAAGATTTTGGCATGAACGTCTTGGCGTACGGATTCCGGCAATTCGCCGGTGAATGGTTCCAGATGGAGCCTGTGTT
>JBGTCG010000111.1:0-25348 GCA_041748915.1 Methylococcales bacterium | reverse complement strand
CATGTGTGCAATAAATACAGCCTATAACACCCTATGTCAATAGATTAAACCCGATCTATGTATCTATGCATTTGACGCAAAAAACCTAGGCCTGTAACTTCTAAGCCGTTGTTTTTCAACCTTCTGACCTTTAGATATATCCTGGAAATGTACCTGGAACTGTCAAACTCGGGCTTAACCGCTCCCTACTTGGCACTTTGTGAAACCTTAAACGAAATTCACGTTAAATAGCTCCATAGTTCATGTATTATATAAGATAGTTGTTATAATCTTCCGAATATGATTTAAAGGAGACAGCGCATGCCTTTCAGAAACACCGTGCGCCGTTAACCATTACGCCAGACCAGAAACACCACTTGGAACGAGTCGCCTATTGGATCACCCGCATATTCGTCATACCGGCGCTGAATTGAATTGCGTTCCAAGAATATGACTTTGCGGTAGACTTGCCGATGTGGCGCAGTCTGGGAACAACGGACCGGTCACGGGACCTTTGGATCACGAGGGTTCGCCGACCGAGATCCTGGACGCGAAACTCGTCCGAGCGCAAAATGAAAGTATCGCGGATAATCATCTAAATTTGTTCAGATACCCCAGTAGTAGGTCAGAGAACGAATGAAATTCCATGGAATAATCCCCGCGGCAGGCATTGGCAGTCGATTAGGTAAATTACCGGTCAGTAAGGAGGTTTATCCGATTATCCGGAATTCACGGGCGACCGTTTTATGCGAAAATCTGATTCGATACTATAGTCTTGCCGATATCCGCAATATCCATTTTGTTATCCGCAAAGGTAAATGGGATATTCTTGATTATTTGGGTGACGGCAGTGGCTACGGTGTGAACATATCCTATTTGATTGCCGGTCTGCCCCACGGCACTCCATTCACGGTCGATCAGGCCTATAGTTATGTACAAGATAATTACGTAGCCATGGGGTTTCCGGATATTATCAATTCACCCGAAGATCTGTTCGTCCATATGAAAGAAAGGATTGTCCGGAACCGGTCGGATGTTGTACTGGGATTATGTCCGATAAAACAATACAAGGCATGGGACATGGTTGATTTTGAAGCTGGGCGGATCAAGGACATCCTGATCAAGCAAGACTGTCCGGAATTGAAATATGGTTGGGCGAATGCCGTTTGGGGACCGTCGTTCACGGAATTCTCGCATCAATACCTGCAATCGATGCTGGCAAAAAAGGAGACGCTGATCAGCCTCCCGAACAGACCCCAACGGGAGCTCTGTATGGGCGACTTGATGGTTGCGGCTTTAAAAAGCGGCCTGTGGGTAGATTATGTGATATTCGAGCAGGGAACTTCGGTGGATCTCGGTACGCTCGATAACTTATCGAATTACCTGGCCCAGTTCATCGGACAGCCTTAAGCGAAACTGGAAGAGCGATTTTGTCAGCGCGCTTCGGGCCGTAAAGAATAAGCCACATCCGCCGCCTGCCGGTTGGCCATCACGTCGTGAACGCGGAAAATCCGCACACCGGCCTGTACTCCCAGAACGGTGGTTGCGCAAGTCGCGCCGACCAGATTGCGCGGCTCTTCTTCCCGGTTGATCGCGCCGAGAAAGCGTTTGCGGCTCGCGCCGAGCAAGACCGGATAACCCGTATCGACAAAAGCCTTCAGGTTGGCCATCAGCTCTTTGTTGTGTTCCTTGGTCTTGCCGAAACCGAGCCCTGGATCGATCACGATCTGGTTTCCGGCGACACCAAATTGCTCGGAAAGACGCGCACGGTCCACCAGGAACGACCTAATTTCGCCGACGACATCATCGTATTGCGGATTTTGCTGCATGGTCAGAGGATCACCCTGCATATGCATCAGGACCAGCGGCAGATTCCTGCGCCCCGCGAGGCGAAACATCTCATCGTCGTCGCCGCCCGCTCTGACATCATTCAAAATCGATGCGCCGGCCTCGACGGCCGCTTCGGCCACCTCGGAAAGCGTCGTGTCGATACTGATCGGGACTTCAGCGGGCAGCGTTTTACGTAGCGCGGCAATTACGCTTTCCACCCTTCTGATCTGTTCCGCCGGGCTGACCGGTTTTGATCCGGGACGGGTCGATTCGCCGCCCACGTCGATGATATCGGCGCCTTCGCGGACCATCTGCAACGCAGATTGAACCGCACTGCCGCGATCGGAGTGGCTGCCGCCATCCGAAAAACTGTCCGGCGTCAGATTCAGGATACCCATGATCAGCGGCTTGTTTTGTTGCAGAAGAATTTTCAGGGCCATTCGACGTTTGGATTTGAGTACCGACGACATCACAGGATAATGGGTCGGCGTGGATCAGGTCAACGCTCATTGCTGATAGCCACCAACAGGACTGCCCGGTTTTGCTGCAAATCGATGCAAGTGGGCTTGATCGCGATTGAACAGCCCTATGTTACCAGCGTGAAGCGGGTTCCGCGTAATACACCCTGCCGTGGCTACGCCTGTTGTTCGGAACCAGGCCAGGCGGCGGGCAACGTAAATTTCCCGCTACTCCGACCCGTCGGCGCGCGTAACAGTGACGCTACGGAGCTGATTGTCGTCGATCCGCACATTGACTTGCCAGGGGTTACAGCAAACCTCGCAATCCTGGACCAAATCTCCTTCAATGTCGCATTCAAGATCGAGCTCGACACTTTCGCCGCAATATGGACAGATGATGTCAAAACGGTCAGTCATTTGGAAGATCCAGCGGGACTCTGCATTTCCGCCGGCGCCGCGCCCGCAACCGGCGGCCGGAATTTCAAATGCTCCCGTCTGAACCGGTACCCCTGGTTTTCGATTTCCTGTTCGACATTGCCGATCCTCAATACCGGCTCGATCCCAGTGATAGAATCCCATACCGGTTTATTATTGTACCGGACCAGCAGTTCTATTCCTGCCCTGATCGTCGCTGGGCAGCTGAATCGGGAGATTTTGTGTTCCGAATCTCCCGGATTCCATTTCATTGTATCCGGTTACGCTTTTGCTTCGGACTGCGTTTTACGGCTTTTAGGCAAACTCGGTTCGGGCGAGAGCAACCAAATCCCGCATGTCCATGCTTCCGCTTGCGCCGTTGTACATGCGGGTCTGCCAGGATTGTACCGCGATGGCACGCGGTCCTACATCACCGGCCCAGAAACCAAACACCGGTGCGCCCGATTGCCCCGGAAACACATCGGCCTGTGTAAAATCGACTGTGCTTCCGCATCGGTGCCGTCCACGCGGAAACCGCCCTGCCAAGTCGGCCGCTGGCCACTGTTCAGATCGGCGGGATAGCCCATGTGCGACCAAACATCGAGGTTGTCCCAATCGTCATCGTAGCCGCGTGCGCCCATCCAACCGGTCGTATCACCCAGTCGTCGATCGAGCACCACCACTACGTAGTCGAAATTTCCCTCGTTGTCTGAGATGAAACCATCCCCATTTTCCTGGACATACCAGTAAATATGCTCGCCATAGGCCTCGCCGAATGGAGCATTGCCGTCGAAAAACGAGGGCGTAAATCGCACCCAGTCGGCGGCGAAGCCGGTCGGCGCGGTCCAGTCGATGACGTGGCTGACCGTGAGCAGGTGACGCGGGCCAATCATTACACCCAAACCCGATCCTCGATTGGTCTGCACGAGCCCGACGGTCGACCACGGATAGGTTGTGTCCTGAAACGCGCGACGATTGTCGGTGCCAAAGACTGTGGTGGCAACGCGTCTGTCAGGCAGGGGCGGGCGACTCAAGTTCAGGATGAAAGATCCGATTTTTGCTCGCCGGAAGCCTTGTGAGGCCTGATTTGTGGGGCGTTCGGAATTATAAGAATTAATTTTGGTGTAGTGGCACGTTACCCGATCCGGTCCGCGCCGCTACGTACAACTCACTCGTTTCGACCAGAATACGTAGCTAATTCTGCTGCGCGTTTAACAGGTCTTGAATCGCGCCCAAACTGAAAAATACCGTTTCGCCCGTGGCGCCATCGACTCCGTCATTGTCGGTAACGGCGTAAGTCATGCCGTTTGCGGTTACGCCAAAGCCCTCCAGCTTTTCCGCCGTCCAGATACTCCGGCTCGCCAGTTCCGGCAAGACATCCGCCAACAGTTGGTTGCCGATCGTAACCAGGCCGTTACTATCGTCGAAGGTGCGAAATTCCGCAGCCGCCAAGTCGACGGTATACAGAGCCTTGAGCTCGGCGTTGAATCCTGTAGTC
Organism: Methylococcales bacterium; assembly: GCA_041748915.1. GTDB lineage: Bacteria > Pseudomonadota > Gammaproteobacteria > Methylococcales > UBA1147 > UBA1147. The sequence continues at coordinate 21,169 of JBGTCG010000111.1, read as the reverse complement.
GGGCCCCAGCCTTTGTCCCGCTCAACCACGGCAAATTCCCCGTTGGGGAGCCGGGTGATTTCCGACAATCCGATCCAGTCGCCGGCGCCCTCGGGGTTGCAGCGGGTAGTGGACAAAACCCCAGGTTCCGCTCGCAACGTCATAGCGACCGATTTTGGTGTTTACCTTATCGGTGTCTCCAGCGGCGGGCCAAGCCCGTTGAATCGCCGCGTAAACTATTTCTGCACCGGGTTCCCCGGCAACCGCAACCCCTTCAAAGCCATTGCTGCGGGCATTGGCCTCGAGCGCCGGGGGAAGGAAAATTTCGGCTTGGACTGCGCCGGTACTCGCATTTACTTTGAGGATCGCGTTGGTCCGATCGTCGGCGTTGCCCTCGCTGGCAACCCAGAAATTTCCGTCCGGACCGACCGCGATGCCTTCCAGATCGAGGCGAGGGCCCACGTTTTCGCTGGTTCCTGTGACTTTGAGACGACCCTCGATCCTTCCCGGAGAAGACGATACATCGATCGTGTAAATGAAACCCTCCGCGAAGAAGGCATCACTGACGGCGTAGAGAAGGTTCGGGTCAGCCGAGTCACCGGCGAGACCGGAAAGCGCCACCCAGGGAATGGGCAACCCATCGATGTCGTCGGCCGACGCGATCATCGGATAGGCGGCCGGCCCTTTTTTAAGCGCATAGATATTGATCATGGTCGGGATACCCACATCGGCCTCGGCGGTTTCGGTGGAAGCCACGAACAGTCCCTTTTTTGGAATGGCTTTCAAACCCTCGGGGCCGATTCCCGTCGGTAAGACCTGCACGAATTCCGGTTGACCGGCGCTCACATCGTAGATACCCACGGCATTCGAACGTTCCGAGCCCACAAACAACAGCTTTCGCTTTCCATATTGGCCGTATTCCACGGCTTCCGGTTCTATGCCTTTGTTTTCCGAGCGGGCCTCATTGTAATGGCCGACGGATACGAGAAGATGTTCGAAGGATTCGAACGATTCGTACTCGATGGTGCTGTTTTGGTTGAATACGGTAAATCCGCGGCTACCGCCTTCTTCTTCGTTCTCGTCGGCATAGTCGCCTTCATTGGCGCTGGCGAAGGAATCATCGTCGATCCAGGCTACGGCGTCCGGTTCGCGGCGCTTGGTGATCGTCGAATCGAGCGTGATCAGGCCTTCTTCTTTGGTGTCAACATCGTGCAATTCGACGGATCCCGCCGAAAATTCCTTGATGACCTGGCCGGTTATGAGATTGACAATGGCGAAGTGGTTATTTTCCTGGAAGGAAACGACGGCCTCGTTCTGTTGATTGATATCGACATATTCGGGCTCCAGATCGTCGCCTGCAAAAGCGTTGGCCGCGACCGGCGACAAATCGGCTGCCGTGATGACCCAATTCTGCGGTTTGCCGTTCAAAGAAACGATCAACAGTCCGCCGGACGGAAGTTGGGGGATCAGCCCGTCGTTAAATTCTTCATCCCGCTCGTTTTCAATTACGATCGCGGCGCGGCGCTGGTCGGGCGCCAGCGCTATGGAATCGGGTTGGCCACCCGGTTCGTGTTCGGCAACGATTGTCTGGCTTTTGCGATCAACCACCACGAGCTTGCCGGACGGGTTGGTCTTGGAGGCAGCGGTGTCGACCCCAACCAGTACCCAAATTCCCCGGATCACCAGACTGGTGGGTACACCGTTCAGATCCACGGTGCCGGCGCCCTGCGGGTTTGCCGGATTATGGATATCGACAAAGCCGATCTGCTTCTTTTCGGCATCCGTGTAGACTAGTTGTCTGCCATCTTTGGTTACATCGACAATTTCCGCGACTGCGGAACCGTTGCCGTGAATCACATCGAATGTAGCGACCGGTGCAAACAACGACTTCGCGGGATTCGCGCCGGCAATCAAAGCAGGGGGATTCGCGGACAGTGTAGCAGCCGCAGCCGCAATCATTAATCGTCGCTTGGTAATCGTTTGAAGTGAAGTCAGCATCGGTCATCTCCAATTATTGTTGCTCTGATTACGAACCGGTGGTCCAGGCAATCCCGGAAGCATCGCAACTGTTGATGCGACCGGAGCAAAAATCTCCCCGCTGCTCGCGGTCGAGGAGCGCAAAGTGTCACCTATGAACATGACAGGAAAATTACGTCGGCCGGCATGACCGTATTTCGCAAGATTCGTCGCCGAACGGCCTAACCAAGCGCAGACGCGTGGCGTGAACCCGGCGCCCACTTACCGTTGCATAATCAGCTGGGTTGGGATGGAGGTATTCGGCATATGGGAAAGCGGCGCTTTCGCACCGGTAGCGGATCCGCCGTCAGATCCGAATGGAATCTCGGCCCTGCCAATGGGCCAAACCGGTCAGACCGACTTGGTTTTGCGCCGGATCTGAATATTGATGAATTCGACGAAGAACGAGAAAGCCATGGCGAAATACAGATAACCTTTGGGAATTTTGGCATCGAAGCCTTCGCCGATCAAAGCCATTCCGATCAGCAGCATGTAGCTCAGGCCCAGAACTTTAACCGTGGGGTGCCGGTTGATGAAATCCGCGATTTTATTGATCGCAAGCACCATGACGACCATCGAGATCACGATCGCGGCGATCATCACGGGAAGCTGATTGGCGATTCCGATCGCGGTCATGACGCTGTCGAACGAGAAAACGATATCCATAGCCACAATCTGAAACACGACCGCGATCATGGACCGTGTCCCTTCGGACGGTTCAATGGCCTGGCTCGCGCCCTCGACTTTTCCGTGAATTTCGGTCGTTCCCTTGGCCAATAGAAAGATGCCGCCGCATATCAGCAGAATGTCGCGCCAGGAGATCCAGACGCCCCGGATGGAAAAAATCGGTGATTCGAGCTGCGCGACCATGAACGCCAAAGACAGTAAGGCCACTCGCGTGATCAGAGCAACGATCAGCCCGATGCGTCTTGCGCGCGATTGTTTTGTACGCGGCAAGGCATCGGTGAGGATTGAAATCACGATCAAATTGTCGATACCCAGGATGATTTCGAGCAGGGTCAATGTGACCAATGCCGCCCAAATCCCGGGATCGGTTAAATACTGAATCATATAAACCCGTATCTATCGAATGGAGAACCGATCGGGGATTCCGGGAAACCCGGCAGAACCAGCGGAGCAGTCGCGCAGGCGTCGACCGTCGATATCGACATTTAGCTTGCAGTGAGCAGCGAGCCCGCCGATGGAATCGCGAGGCGATTTTGCAGATATTCGACGATTCTAGGCCCGAGGCGGATTCCACGCGCGACGGATTCGACCAGACCGAGCGCCGCTTCCGGAATCGCCTGGAAATCGGCCCGCGCACCGTTTGCGATGTTATGGTGGAATCCGCCGCCACGTTTCCAATAAGCGGCGGCAATACCGTCCCCGACAAATACAACGCGCAGATCTTCGTCGATTGGCAGGTACTCCTGAACATACAGTACCTCCATTTTCCTGGTCATTTCGTGGAATTCGGCCGGGCTTTCGAGCAGAAAAACACCCCGGTCCATGGAATTGAGCGGCTCCTTGAGAACCAGCGGGAAGCTCATTTCGTCCAAACCCTGCTCGCGGCCATTCGGATTGTTGGACAGAATCAACGTGTGCGGCTCTTTTGCCGCGCAAACGGACCAGAAGGCGCGGGTCATTTCAATCCTGTTCATGCCGAGGTGATAACCGGCGATGCTCGGAAAAATCCGTACCTTGAGACCATAGTGGAGCGCGTGGATCTGTCAGGATTGCGGAAATATGACCCAATCGGCGTCCAGCAGGGCTCCACGCGGGCGCAACATCGGTTCGGGTTTGATATAAGCGGCTCCGGGAATATCCAAAGCCCGCAAGGGGTCGAAGGTTACGAGTCGCATCACAGATCAGGGCACACCAACACGCCGGAAGTTAACGGAATAGGACCCGGCGGGCGGATTTTTATACACTGGCCTATCGTGGAAGGCAACTGTTTTTTGGATAACACTGTTTTTAGATAACGGGAAATTCTCTATTTCGCCAGCACAATCGGACGACTACTGTAGGGGCGAATTCATTCGCACAAAGCGGATCATCTCCCTTACGTCGGCATATTTTCATTTTGCGGGCCCGGCAAGCCTTCCCGGTAGGGAGAATGTTCGCTCAGGTCACTGATATACCGATCCATCCGAATGGCTTCCTGGTGCAGAAATTGCGCGATCGCGGCTCTGAAGCGGGAGTCCTGGATCCAATGGCCGGACCAGGTGCGAACCGGGAGGAATCCGCGGCTGATTTTGTGTTCGCCTTGTGCTCCGGGTTCGAAGAGCGTGAGTTGATTTTCGATGCAGTATTCAATGCCCTGATAGTAACAGCATTCAAAGTGCAGGCCCGGAATGTCTTCGGAACAACCCCAATACCGGCCGTACAGCGCGGAACGGCCGACCAGGAAGTAGGACGACGCGACGACGCAGTTCGCCCGGCGGGCAACGATCAATAAAATCTGCTCGCCCATCGTGCGCGCGATTTCAATGAAAAACTCGCGGGTGAGCGCGGGATAATTGCCGTATAGCCGAAAAGTGGATTCATAGTGGCGGTAAAACTCGGCCCATTGTAGTTCTGACACCTGATTTCCGGGTATTCGCTCCAATTCAATGCCGGATTCCTGGACCCGGCGTCGTTCCCGGTGGATCAATTTTCGTTTTTTTGCAGTCAGCGAATCCGTGAAATCGCTGAACCTGGTATAACCGCGGTTTCGCCAGTGGAACTGGCATCCTTCTCTGCGCAAGAATTCGGAGTGTTCGAGGTCTCTCGGATCATTGCTGAATAAAAGGTGCAGACCGGAGACGCCCAGGCGCCTCGCGATTTCGATTGCGGACTCGATGATTCCATGCCACGTTTCTTTGAATCGATAAGGCTCCGCGACCAGTATCCGGGGTCCCGTCGCAGGGGTAAAGGGCGCCGCGACGACCAGTTTCGGATAGTAGTCGAGGCCGCTGCGGTGATACGCGTCGGCCCAGGCCCAGTCGAACACGAACTCGCCGAATGAGTTGGATTTCAGATACATCGGCAGGCCCGCGATCAGTCCGTGATCGGTGTTTTCCAAAATCAGATGCGCGGGATCCCATCCGGTGCTGCGCCCGAGGCATCCTTGCCGCTCGAGAGCGGACAGAAACTCGTGGCGCAGAAACGGATATTCCGATTGGCTCAGGGCGTTCCAGGCCGCCGGCTCGATTTCATCCAGGCGCCGGACGATCCGGGATCGAACTGCATCATCCATATTCTTCATCGTGATGCGCTTACCGCCCGCTTGTTTCGGGTGGATTCCGGAGAACGGCGCCATGGCATCAAAACGGTAAGACTATGCAGTTGCGCGATCAAGATTCCAACGCTTCGAGGTATTTATCCGCGTCGAGCGCCGCCATGCAACCGGAACCCGCGGAAGTGACTGCTTGGCGGTAGATCGCATCGGCCACGTCACCGGCCGCGAACACTCCCGGGATAGTGGTCGCGGTCGCATTTCCGGACGAACCGCCCTTGACCAGGATATATCCGTTATCCATCTCGAGCTGGCCCTCGAATACGCTCGTGTTCGGGGTGTGGCCGATTGCAATGAATACCCCGTGCAGGTCGATTCGCTTGCTGGAATCGTCCTTGACATTCCGGATCCGCATCCCGGTGACCCCCGAATCGTCGCCGAGCACTTTGTCGAGTACATGATTCCATTCAATCGCGACGTTTCCGCTGCGTGTCTTCTCCAGTAGCCGGTCGGCGAGGATTTTTTCGGCGCGGAATTTATCGCGGCGGTGGACAACCGTAACCCTGGATGCGATATTGCTTAAATACAGCGCCTCCTCGACGGCCGTACTGCCGCCTCCGATCACGGCGACATTCCGGCCTTTGTAGAAAAAGCCGTCGCAGGTCGCGCAGGCCGAGACGCCTTTGCCCTTATAGGCTTCTTCGGAGTCGAGCCCCAGATATTTTGCGGATGCGCCGGTTGCGATAATCAGCGCATCGCAGGTGTAGCGGCCGGATTCGCCGGTCAGTCGGAACGGGCGGCCGGATAAATCGCAGTTCACGATATGATCGACCAGGATCTCGGTGTTGAAGCGTTCCGCGTGTTGGCGCATGCGGTCCATCAGTTCCGGACCCAGCACGCCGGTGGCGTCGCCGGGCCAATTATCCACATCGGTCGTCGTGGTCAACTGTCCGCCCGGTTCCAGACCGGTGATCAGAACCGGCTTCAGGTTCGCGCGCGCACTGTAAACCGCCGCGGTATAGCCGGCCGGTCCCGAACCGAGGATCAGGAGACGACAGTGTTTGTTGTCACTCATGAACAATCTCTCTTGTTTATCTTGAAGAAACGGAAAATTTTCTGGTGGGGGCTAGTATGTCAATGTGGCTCGGATTCGTAAAGGTTAGAAGTGATTGAAATTATATTTTCATTAAATATAATAAGATACTTGTATTACTTAGAAACCGGGTAAGATATTGGCACAGCAAAAAAATCGGGCGATCCGCGAGGCGGTCGGCGACGAATGGCTTCGGGGACTCCGCGAAGTCCTAATGCTCGGAATAACGGCACTCGGGTTGTTTTTCCTGATATCGCTGGCGACCTTCAATCTCGACGACCCGGGCTGGAGTTCGAGCGGCAGCGGAACTCCGATCAGGAACGCCGGCGGTGCGATCGGGGCCTGGCTTGCCGATTTCTTTCTCGCAATGTTCGGGGTAATGGCGGGATTGTTCCCACTCATGATCATTTATCGAAGCATCCAGTCCTTTCGTGAAATGAAGCACCGGCGTAACCGGGGGACCGCGGCCTTACGCTGGACCGGTTTCGGGTTGGCCGTGGTAGCCGGAGATTCTCTCGCGTATGTGCATTTCGTACGCGCCGCTTTTCAGTTGCCGGGCACCACGGGCGGCTTGGTCGGGGAAGAAATCGGACAAAAGCTGGCCGAAGGTTTTGGCATTACCGGCGCGACTCTATTGATGCTCACCGGGTTCCTGGCCGGGATCACGTTATCAACGGGCTTTTCCTGGATCGCATTGATCGATGCGATCGGCAAATATACGCTGAGCCTGTTGGCGGGTATTCGAACGTCGATCTGGTTGTTTTACCGCTACCTCGCATCGAACAGGACCAAGCAGCGGACGCCCGTCGAAATTCCAACGGTTCCGAAAAAACCGCTCGTGAACAGTCCCATGCCCGCAAGGCCGGCCAGAATCGAACCCGTGCTTACGGTCATTGAACCCGGCGCGAGGGCCCGGAACGAACGGCAACGGAATTTATTGCACCCGGCCGAAGCTACCTTGCCGCCGCTATCGCTGCTGGACGAATATCATTCCAGGGTCCGGGGTTATGCGCAAAGCGTGCTCGACGATTTGTCGCGCAAGGTCGAGGTTATCCTTGGTGATTTTGGCGTCGACGTCGAAGTGGTCGAGGTGCATCCGGGTCCGGTGATTACGCGCTTTGAAATGCAGCCGGCCGCGGGGGTCAAGGTCAGCCGTGTCAGCGGGCTCGCCAAGGATCTCGCGCGCGCCCTTTCGGTGCGCAGTGTTCGGATCGTCGAGATCATTCCGGGTAAATCGGTGATCGGACTTGAAATTCCGAACGAGGAATATGAGACGGTCTCGCTCCGGGAGGTCTTGTCGTCGCAGGTTTATGAGGATTCACCGTCGCCGTTGACTCTGGTGCTCGGCAAGGATATCGGCGGCAAACCGGTGATCACCGATCTGGCCAGGATGCCGCATCTTCTGGTTGCTGGAACCACGGGGTCCGGCAAGTCCGTGGCCATCAATACGATGATTCTGAGCCTTTTGTACAAATCGACCCCGGCCGACGTGCGGATGATCATGATCGACCCCAAGATGCTCGAGTTGTCGGTTTATGAAGGGATCCCTCATTTATTGACCCCTGTAGTCACCGACATGAAGGAAGCGGCGAATGCTTTGCGTTGGTGTGTCGCAGAAATGGAACGCCGGTATCGGCTCATGTCCTGGTTCGGGGTCCGTAATCTCGGCGGGTTCAACCGGAAAATCAGGGAGGCGGAACAGAGCGGCAGCCCGATCCGGGATCCGTTTTTCGATTCGGGTTCATTTTCGAGCGAGGTTCGGGAGGTTCCGGATTTGACTCCGCTTCCCAATATCGTGATCGTGATCGACGAATTGGCCGATATGATGATGATCGTCGGCAAGAAAGTCGAGCAGTTGATCGCGCGTCTTGCTCAAAAGGCGCGCGCCGCGGGTTTACATCTGGTGCTCGCGACGCAGCGCCCTTCGGTCGATGTGCTCACGGGCCTGATCAAGGCGAATATCCCCTCGCGGATCGCATTTCAGGTGTCCTCGAAAATCGATTCGCGCACGATTATCGATCAGGGTGGCGCCGAAAGTCTGCTCGGTAACGGCGACATGCTGTTTCAACCCGCGGGCAGCAACATTCCACTACGCGCGCATGGCGCATTTGTCGACGATCATGAAGTGCATCGGGTCGTGGAATTCCTCAAAAGTATTGGCGAAGCGGACTATCTGAATGACATTACCCGGGAATTTGACGAACCCGGAACATCGGCCGGAACCGACGAGGAGATCAGCGAGTCTGATCCGCTGTACGATGAAGCCGTACGTTTTGTCACGGAGTCGCGCCGGGCATCCATTTCGAGCGTCCAAAGAAAATTCAAAATAGGCTACAATCGCGCCGCAAGAATGGTTGAGGATATGGAAAGGGCCGGCGTGGTCAGCCCCGCGGAAACGAACGGCTCGAGAGAGGTTCTGGTCGCCGCGCCGCCGCGGGACTGATCCGGGTTTTCCGCCGGCTCCGCGACTTTCCGCATGGAGCTCAGCGTATCGCGCGGCGCAGAATCCCACCCATTAACCTGACAGGAATCATCCCCGAATGCCATTATTGCAAAGCCAAAAAACCAAGATGCACCTCAGGACCCTAAACGACCGATATGCGTTCTTTTCCGGGCTGCTGGTTTTTTTGTGCAGCCTGCCGGTCGCCGCGGATACGGTGAATCAACTGAACCGTGTCCTGGCCGATACGCGAACGCTGTCCGCCGATTTCAAACAGGTCGCCATCGACGAGGCGGGCCGTCCCGGGCAGCCGAGCCGTGGAACGTTTCTTTTGGCCACGCCCGGCAAATTCCGCTGGGATTATCTTTCGCCGTACCAACAGGAAATTGTCGCGAACGGAGATAAAGTCTGGTTTTACGATGCAGACCTCGAACAGGTCACGGTGAAACGGATCGACAGTGCGATCGGTTCGACCCCCGCGCTTTTGCTCACGGGACAGGTGAATCTCGATGAAAATTTCGTGATCGAAGATCAAGGCGAGCGCGAAGCATTGCAGTGGATTCGACTGGTGCCTCGTTCGGAAGACAACACCTTTAAATACATCAGTATCGGAATTCAAAAGAATACTCTGCAAGCAATGGAACTCAGCGACAGTTTCGGCCAGTTGACACGCATCACGTTCTCGAATCTAAAGATCAATGACCCGATCGAACCCAAACGGTTCGAGTTCAGCGTGCCGGCCGGCGTTGATATTTTTGAGGACAAGGGTGATTGATTCGAGTCGGTGACGGCCGCACGGCAAGCTTCGATCCCGCGATTCAACCAATGAACAAACCCCTTGCGGACCGGATGCGGCCGCGCTCTCTGGAGGAAGTGATCGGCCAAAAACATCTGCTGGCCGAGGGAAAACCGCTGTACGAAGCGGTCTTGGGCCGGCATCTGCATTCGATGATCTTTTGGGGTCCGCCGGGCAGCGGGAAAACGACGCTCGCGCGCATGATTGCACGGTACGCGGACGCCGAATTCATCCCGCTTTCGGCCGTATTGTCCGGAGTCAAGGATGTCCGGGACGCGATCGCGAAGGCCAAAGCGTCGCTTCAGCATACCGGCCGCCAAACGATTCTGTTCGTCGACGAGGTCCATCGATTCAATAAATCTCAGCAGGACGGGTTTCTGCCCCACGTTGAGGACGGCACGGTTTATTTCATCGGCGCGACCACCGAGAATCCTTCGTTCGCGTTGAACAATGCGTTGCTTTCCAGAACGCGCGTGTATGTGTTGAAAACCCTTGATGACGAAGCGCTGCTGGAGCTTCTGGAGAATGGGTTGACCGACGTTGAACGCGGAATCGGAGTGCCGGAAACCGCGTTGAGTCCAGCGGCCAAAGCGATGATCGTCGGCGCCGCGGACGGCGACGCGCGGCAACTCCTGAATCTGCTGGAATTGGCCGCCGATCTGGCCGGTCCGGTCAATACCGGAACCAATATCCCGGACGAAACGGTGCGTTCGGTGATCTCGGGCGACGTGCGCCGTTTCGACCGACGCGGAGAGGATTTCTACAATCAGATTTCCGCACTGCATAAATCGGTCCGGGGCAGCGCGCCGGATGCGGCATTATACTGGCTCTGCCGGATGCTCGATGCGGGTTGTGACCCCGCGTATCTCGCCCGGCGCATTGTGCGGATCGCCTCGGAAGACATCGGAAACGCCGACCCAAGGGGATTGCAGCTCGCGCTGAATGCCTGGGAGAGCCTTGAGCGGCTCGGCAGTCCGGAAGGCGATCTGGCGCTGGCGCAGGCGGTCGCGTATCTCGCCTGCGCCCCGAAAAGCAATGCCGTTTATAAGGCCTATCAAGCGGCCATGTGGGATGCCCGGAATTCCGGCAGCCTCGAAGTGCCTTTGCACCTGCGCAACGCGCCGACGAAACTGATGGAACAATTGGATTACGGCCGTGAATACCGCTATGCGCACGATGAGCCGGAAGGCTACGCCGCCGCGGAGGAGTATTTTCCGGAGCCTTTGCGCGGTACCCGATACTATGAGCCGGTTCCGCGCGGCCTCGAAATCAAAATTGCCGAGAAACTCAGGCGACTGGGCGAACTGGACCGCGAACCCCGGCAGACCGGGAAACCGGATTGACCACTGCCGGCCACGCTTGACTTCATTTTTATTTTTGGACTATTTTGGGCAGGCGCGCGCCGCTCTTATCTGATGCTGAAAGTCGTAATCATTTTGCTGTCTCTGATCGCGGGTCAGGCCGCCGCGGCAATTCCGGCGACACCGGTGATGACGCTGTACCGGTTCAATGGCGACCTGAATTTGCCGTTTTATTTCATCGAATCGGTCGAGCGGAACATTAAACCCGTTCCGGCCGGCACGGTGACCCAGGGCACGTCGATGATCCCCTGCCTGGTTATCCGCAATAGCCGTCCATTGACTGACCCCACGGGCACGCCGTATGTCGGGTTTGAGATCGTCGTCGATGCCAGAACGGCGACCGCGGCAGCGGTCGAAACATTCAAGAATGCCATCGCCCGCCGGAAAGATCTCCGGGTTCAGAACCATCACTGCGATCCTTCCGTGCGCTATGTAATCGATGTGCGCAATCTGTTTAAACTGAATAAGGCCCCATTTTTCGATTTCGATTCCGCTCCATCAACAAAACCTCCCGGCGCCGCGCGCAACAGTGGGCCATTGGACGAGATCATTCGCGCGTTCCATGCTTCGGCGGATTGCCGGGATGCCAATCGCAGACTCGTTGGCCGCCGCGACGCGCTGGGCAGGGCCTGGGAAGCCTTCATTCAAGCGAATCTCAGGCAATGGCCTAGTTACCAGCTTGAACGCGCCAGGCATCTCGATTACACGCTGCGGACCGCGATTTATGAGAGCCACCTGGATCGCGGCTGCAATTCCTATGCGGCCTGTGAGCGGAACGTCATCGCGTTGTCGATCCGTAATCGCGGCCGGGAATCCTGCGTCGCACACCAGGGTTGCCGGTTTCCGGGGGATTACCTGGGCGTCGCGTCGAAGGTTTCGCAATACAATATTTGGGACGAATATCTGACCCAGGTGACCGGCCTGACCTCCTGTTTCCTGCGCCCCGATTCCGACAATCCCCATTACGAGAAGATCGGCAGGATCTACCGGCAAAATGTCGGCGATGTCGAACGCATTCTCTTCGGCGATGACGGAACCCTCGGTTCGATTTTTCCGTCCCTACCGCCGGGCGATCTGAATTCGCTACGCCATTACTACCATGCGCCGGCGATGGGAAAATGTTTTCCCGACCGTCCTTACGTCGAATATATAACCGGGGCGGTCGCGCAAAACGGGTCCGATTTCGCGTTGATTGCGAATAAACGCATCCAGGTCGGCGCAAAGGTGGGTCAGGACTATCGGTTCGATGAATTTATTCTACGGGAGGAAATGTACCTCGATTACGTTTCCGTCGAGCACAACTATCCCGGATTCAAGATCGATGGCCGCAAGGTCGAACTGAAAGCACCGTCCGACTGTGCGCCCTATGGAATCCCGGCAGGCTGTCCATTCAATAAGATCGATCGATACCGGAAGACCCCGCCGTGGCTGGCCGCGGGTAAACCACTGGAACTGCGCTGCGCGGTTCAGGACTTCGGCGAGGATTGCCGCAACGAGGGCAAACCGGCGATCGTCAGCGTCGGCGGCAGTTGCGATACCCAGATGCGTCCGGTCGGCGGCGTTCGTTAAGGAAGCTCGGGATGCGCTGCCAATTGCGATGAGCTCGAAAGCGGTGAAATTCGCGGAACCGTCGTTCGAGCAAAAGCCGCGCAATAATTTGCAGATTCTACTGCCGTTCCTCCGGCCTTACCGGATTCGGGCATTACTTGCGCTCGCGGCGCTGGCGCTTGCGGCCGCGTCCGCGCTGGCCATGCCCATCGCGGTGCGATATCTCGTGGATCGCGTTTTCTTAACCGGAAATCTCGAATCGATCAACCGGTATTTCATTGCCTTGCTGGTCCTGGTTCTGCTGCTGGCCGTGTTTTCGGCGAGCCGTTTTTATCTCGTGATGTCGCTCGGCGAGAAGGTCATTGCGGACCTCCGTTCCAAGGTTTTTGCGCATGTGTTAGGGCTGGATCCGATATTTTTCGAGACGACCCGCACCGGGGAAGTCCTGTCGCGGCTGACTACCGACACCACCCTGGTGCAAAGCGTGGTCGGCTCGGGCGCATCGATTGCATTACGCAGCAGCGTGATGCTCGTGGGCAGCCTGGTCATGCTGGCGGTCAGCAGCGGAAGTCTTACCGGATTGATCCTGATACTGGTTCCCGCAGTGGTGTTTCCGTTGCTGTATTTCGGGCGCAAGGTGCGCAACCTTTCGAAGCTGACCCAGGAACGGATCGCCGAGTCGTCGGCGATTGCCGGAGAAACGTTAAACGGCATCGGCATGGTGCGGTCGTTCGTACTGGAGAAATTTCAAGCGGAGCGATTCGACGCGGCGGTGCAGCGGTCGCTCGATGCCGCAATCCGGCGCATCGGCCAGCGCGCCTTGCTCACGGCTTTTGCGATTTCCGTCGTGTTCAGCGGTGTCATGGTCGTGTTTTGGGCCGGGACCCGGCTCGTAGCCGGAGGCGAATTATCGGCCGGAGAACTTGGCCAATTTTTACTGTATGCGTTGATGGTAGCCACCAGTACCGCGGCCTTGAGCGAAGTTTGGGGTGAAGTCCAGAAGGCGGCCGGAGCCCTTGATCGGCTCGTGGAGCTGCTGTGTTCGAGATCGCAATTGGTAGTCCCGGCGCGACAGGCCCTTTTGAAGGGAGCGGATTGCCGGGAAATTTCGTTTGCGAATGTTTTATTTAATTATCCGTCGCGATCCGAGACCCTTGCTTTACGCGATTTTTCGTTGCGTATACAGCCCGGGGAACGGGTCGCTCTCGTCGGTCCATCGGGTGCCGGAAAGTCCACGGTGTTTCAATTGCTGCTGCGCTTTTACGAGCCAAAGTCCGGAACGATCCGGCTGGGCGGAGTCGACATTGCGGACGCGGATCCCAAGGAAGTCAGACGCCAGATCGGCATCGTACCGCAGGAAACGATCATTTTCGCCGCCAATGCGATGGACAATATCCGCTTCGGCCGGCCGGATGCCTCCGATCACGAAGTCCGCGCCGCGGCAATAGCGGCGGCCGCCGATTCGTTTATCGCGGCCCTGCCCGGAGGCTATGACTGTTATCTGGGCGAAAAAGGCGTCAGGCTGTCGGGCGGACAGCAGCAACGCATCGCGATCGCGCGGGCGCTGCTCAAAAATGCGCCGATTCTTCTGCTCGATGAAGCAACCAGTTCCCTCGACGCGGAAAGCGAACAATTGGTCCAATCCGCGTTTCAGAAACTCATGGAAAACCGGACCACGCTGGTGATCGCCCACCGGTTGTCGACAGTTCTGAATGCGGATCGCATTATCGTGATGGATCACGGCCGCATCATCGCGAGCGGAACCCACCGGCAATTGATCGGTCAGGATGGATTATATGCGCGACTCGCGGCGTTGCAGTTCGCCGAAACCGCGAGCAAATTTTAAGCCAGGATAATTCGTTCGTAAGCGAACGAACAGGAGTTCGGGCTTATTCGGAAACACCCATCCGTGGGATGTTTTCCGGGGAAGCTCTGATTAAATCAGAGCTTCCCGCAGTGCAGGGATGCGCTGCCAGAATCGAACGCTTTCAGCGTTTGATTTTGTAAGGCGACTCCAAATCGCATTGGGGGTTGCCGACCGCTGCGAAATCCAGGATGGATTTATTCAGCATATCGATAGACTGAACCGGAAAAATGTGATTTTCCGGTTCCTTTCATTTTCAACGGCTTAAACCATTGAATATGACGGCTCATCCTGAGCCTGGACAGTTTTCGTTCGCTTCCGAACGAAAACTATTAATCAATCAGGAGGCGGAGTTTGAAACAGTTCGAGTATACCGTGACGCGCGGAGATTCGGGACTTGCGGCCCGGAGGGAACAGAGAATTCAGCAGTTGGGCCGGGTTTTGCTCGAAGCGAGTCGCGAACGGAACCGGAGCGGGGAATCCTGGTTCGAGCGGATTACCGAAAGCATGTTGCGGGATGAACAATTCCGGGTGCAGATATTGCGCTTCGTGGATGTCCTGCCCAGTCTGACAGACGACGCCGAGCTGGTCGGGCACCTGCGCGAATATTTCGGTTCCGGGTCGACCGATCTTCCCGCACTGTTCAAATGGGGTTTATCGAAGGCGCATTACTCGCCGAAATTAACCGCCAAGGCGGTGCGAAAGGCCTTGGTGCTGGTCGCCGCCCGCTTTATCGGCGGCAAGGATTCCGGCGAGGCAATGGACGCCGTGATCGCATTGCGCCGGCAGAATCTCGGATTCAGCCTCGATCTCCTGGGCGAAGCCGTGGTCAGCGAGGAGGAGGCCGATCATTATCAGGCGGCTTATCTGCAATTGCTCGAAACCCTGGGACCGGCAATCCGGCGCGAATCCGCGATACCTTTGCTGGACCGTGTCGACGGCAGGCCTGGACCTGGATTGTACCTGTCGCTGAAGCTGACTTCGCTCTACTCGCAGGTCAGCGCCGTAAATTGTGAGGGAAGCGTGGATGCGATCTCCAAACGGCTCCGGCCGATGTTGCTCGCTGCCCGCGCGCAACACGCGTTTGTCTGCATTGATATGGAACAATATGAGTACAAGGCCATTGTGCTCGAGACCTTCAAGAAACTATTGACCGAGGACGGACTCAGGGATTGGCCGCATGTCGGCGTCGCGATACAGGCCTATCTCAAGGAGAGCCCGGACGATATCGAGGGTCTCGCGCGGTGGGCGGCGGCCCGCGGAACACCGGTTACCGTTCGGCTGGTGCGGGGCGCCTATTGGGATTATGAATCGGTGATCGCGCGACAACATGGGTGGGAGATCCCGGTATGGACCGAAAAATCCGCGACAGACAGGTGTTACGAACACTGTCTCGAACGATTACTGAACCACCATCCGGCGCTCAGAACCGCGGTCGCGACCCATAACCCGCGCAGTATTGCCTGCGCGGTGGCTCTGGCCGAAGAACAAGGCCTCGGATCCGATCAGTTCGAATTTCAAATGCTGTACGGAATGGCTCCGGCATTGCAGCACGCGATTCCGGCGAAAGGCTGGTGCCTCAGGGTGTATGTTCCGTTCGGCGAACCGGTTCCCGGCATGGCTTATCTGGTTCGCCGGTTGCTGGAAAATTCATCGGGCCAGTCTTTACTGATTTCCGGGCAAGCGGCCGTGATGGATGAATCCGTTGTGCTGGCGCCGCCGAGTCCTTCGGACCCGAGCTTGAATCCATCGCCTGGACGGAACGGCGCGACCCGTACCGATCAAGATAATCGGGACCGGCTCGAATTTACCAACGAACCGCTGCACCGTTTTACGGATCCGCGCGAACATGAATCGATGCGTTCGGCCATCGAGTGGTCAAGACGCCGACTGGGTGACTACTATCCGGTCAGGATCAACGACGAGGCCGTCGAAACCGCGACGTTCACGGAATCGGTGAATCCCGCGGATCCCGCCGAATTGATCGGGAGGGTCGGCGCGGCCGACGCCGAACACGTGGATATCGCGGTTGCGGGCGCCCGGGAAGCTTTTCAAAGCTGGTCGCGCGTACCGGCCCGTGAGCGAGCGCGGATTTTGCTCCGTACGGCCGCGCTGCTCCATGAACGACGCGACCGGTTCGCGGCGCTCGAAATACTCGAAGCGGGTAAAACGTGGTTCGAGGCCGATGCAAATATTACCGAGGCCATCGATTTCCTGGAATTTTATTCTCGTGAGGCCATACGGCTCGATACGCCGGATGGGCTCGATGTGCCCGGCGAGAATAACGTATATCGCTATTCTCCGCTCGGCGTCGGGGTCGTAATCCCGCCCTGGAATTTTCCGCTGGCGATCTTGACGGGAATGCTCTCGGCGTCGCTGGCGGCCGGCAACACGGTGATCCTGAAACCGTCTTCGCAGACCCCGGTGATCGCGGCGCGGTTCGTCGAGCTGTTGCACGAGGCGGGGATTCCGGCTGGAGTCGTCCAGTTTCTGCCGGGGCCAGGATCGAGCGTCGGTCAGCGTCTGGTCGAGCATCCCGATACCCATTTTGTCGTCTTCACGGGTTCCGAGGCGGTCGGGACCGCATTGATCGAGTCGGCCGCGCGGCGGAGGCCTAGGCAAAGGCATGTCAAGCGAATGATCGCCGAGATGGGAGGGAAAAACGCGATCATCGTCGACAGCGACGCGGAGCCCGATGAGACCGTTAAGGGTATTGTCCGTTCCGCCTTCGGATACCAGGGTCAAAAATGCAGCGCGTGTTCGCGTCTGATCGTGATCGGCGATCAATACCGGCCCTTGCTGAAGAGGCTCGTTGATGCGACCCGCAGTTTGAATATCGGCCGACCCGAGGATCCTTCGGTGAACTTCGGCCCGGTGATCGAATCCGCCGCGATGGAAAGGATCCGGAACGCGATCCGCGAAGGCCAACAGGCCGCGAGGCTGGAATTGGCCGTGGATTGCCCTGCCGATGCCCACGGCTTCTTTGTCGGGCCCGCGGTATTCAGCGATGTGCCGCCGGATTCGGCGCTGTTCCGGGACGAGATATTCGGTCCGGTGCTGTCAATCCTCAGGGCCCGCGATTTGAAGCACGCGCTGGATCTCGCGAACGACAGCGCCTATGCTCTGACCGGCGGATTGTATTCCCGCAGCCCGGCCAATATCGAGCGGGTCAAACGTGAATTTCAGGTCGGCAATCTGTACATCAATCGCGGCATTACCGGGGCATTGGTTGTCCGCCAGCCGTTTGGCGGCTTTAAAATGAGCGGCGTCGGAAGTAAAGCCGGCGGGCGTTCCTATCTGACGCAGTTCATGAATCAGCAGACCGTGACTGAAAACACCGTGCGGCGCGGGTTTGCGCCGGCGTCCGGCATCGATTGACGCGCGCTGACTATGCCCGGGCTGCCGGCAGAAAATTAAAGGATTTCACTGGCATTTTCCGCTGCCGTCCGTACTGCGGGCGGTATTCCCGATGTAAATGGAAGGATCGGTCAGTATTCGAATTTTTACTTTGCTTCATTATCCCGGCATTTTATACTCCGTCTCGTTCAGGACTTGTGACGAATCAGCGGGTGAATCGGATTATGCGTAAAAAATATCTGGGAGTGTTCTTTGCGGGTATCTACGGAATCAGCGCGGCCATGGTCTCCCCCGAGGCCGGTGCTACGAACGGAAACATTTACCCGGCCGGCGATGAGCGGGCCGGCATCATCGCGATGGGGGCGGACTTTATCATTGTGAGGCCGCTGACTTTTGCGTTGACGATCACCGGCGGTGTGTTCTGGCTGATAACCCTGCCGGTCAGCGCGATCGGCGGGAATGTCGGCGAAGCGGGCGATAAATTATTCCTCGAGCCCGGCCGGTACACCTTCGTGAGGCCGCTGGGGCACCTGGAACTGGATAATTCCCCGATTCTGGGTGATCGCGAAGCCACGTTCGCCGATCGGTAAGTTAGCACGAATGCCCGGCGATTCACCTATGCGAAAGCCAGAGCCCGAGCCAATGTGTCGATCAATGAATTTCCGGTGTGCTCCGCGGTGATTCCATAGGACACGATGCCGTCTTCGTGACCGAGCATGCAAAAGATCCCCGTGGGTGGGCTTCCCTGGGATTGAATCAAATCGTGTACCGCATTCGCCATTGCAGGACGGCCGCAGCTACGATTTTTTCTAGCTCAATTTAGCTTCTTGCCAGTCTTCTCGTGTACAGCGCGCTCAGTTTGAGCGCATACTACATCCGCGACTAACTGTGCGAGTTGCTCGATTCGCTCATTACTTAATTTTTCGGGGCATTGATCAGCTGGCGTTTCTTGAGGTTCACGATCTTCTGTCTCGCATTTATGAAATGTTTTCGTTGATTGATTACTCACTACGGGCACTTCTCGTGTGTTCTCTTCTTTATTTTTTTTGATGACACGCCCGAAGAGTTTCTCGGCTAGCTCTCGATCTTTTTTTTCATTGTCACTTTCCATAACGATTCTCCTAATCTTAATACTTATATTACTGAGTACGGTGGGGATTTATTCGGTCTCATTGCGCGAATTTCCGCGAAGCTATATGCGGCTAATATTTTTTCCGTCCAAACTGGTATTCTCGATATCTTTATTGCGATCCAGTTTGGTGCAAAAAGTGACCATTCGTTTACTGCACGCCTATTTCATAGGCTATTCAGGCTATCATAAGCGTCCCCTTGTGGTAAACGATAAAGAAATTTATACCGGTCTTGCAATTAGGGCCGTCGAAGTATCCGCCTTGACAGCCCGTTTCTAGCAGCGTATTTTCTTAAAAAAAGGAGCGCTGTACCAAGGATTCAGTCCTAAGTTTATCCGCTAAGTTCGACTTCTTCGCTTCAGATTCTGTTTCTTTGGAGAAAGGGTCAGGGAATGTGTTAGCTGAAATGGTTAATCTTCTGTTCGGTGCGATTACCGAATTCCATCGCCTAGAACCGCCCAAGTTTTCCCTTTGGCTGGCTCTCGCTGGCGGCTTGACCGTGCTATTAGGATGTTTGTTCGGTCTTTTGGGGCGGCTTGTGTATCTCGATTGGAGACCGAACTGGTTGCTCGGGAGTCTCGCGGGAATTGCCTTACCCGTCAGCTTCGTGGTTTTGGTCCTTTTGCCCGCGTCGACGTACCTTAAACCAGCGGTCGCGACTATCCTGGAAACTTGGCAAGTCCGCTTCTCACAAGACAACGCCTGGAATCAGGAAACCTTCCGGCAGGAATACTGGGCTGTACATCGTCTAAACAAAGAAAATTTCACCGCTTACCCTCCACCTGAAGATGGAGGACACCGGATACCCGCGATCCACCCTGACTCAAAAGCGGCCATCGCAGACATCGATTCACGGCGCGTGTCGGACCATTTCCAGGAACATTACTCATTGCTCGCCAGGCTGCTGTGGACAAGTGAAAGGCCGTTGCCGGAATTGATCAAAACGGACATAGACAGGTTCTTCAGCGAACACCCAGAAACAGACTACGAACACAGTAAGGCGGTTCAATTGGTGGGTGCAGAAATGTTGAATCTACTTGAACTGAAAATCGGGCGAATTGTTTCAATCGTCCGATTGATTTTGGTGTCGATTCTCATGGGTCTGTGGCTGCCGCTGTGCGCCGGCGCCATATATGACGCTTGGAAACGACTCGAACCTATCAGAGGACTGCCATGAGCAACAATCATCTAATCATTGGTCTGGGCGGAACCGGCGGTAAAGTGATCAAGGCCTTCCGAAGAGGAGTCTACGAGGAATTCCGCGATGTCGAACCGGTCGGCACCGACGGCAAACATCACGCCGTGTACGTTAACTATCTGTACCTAGACTCTAGCCCTGGCGATCTTAAAGCAAGTGAATGCTGGCGCACTCAGGGTGACATTGGGCCGCTCATTGCGCTCAACGACCGCAATCGGTTGTCCATCGCCCAGAACGATCTGCTTACCCGCCTGAGCGATCCAGAGCATTTTCCGGTGACACATCGTTATATCGGCAGACCCTCCTTGTGGACGGATATCTTCAATGACGCGAAAGGCCAGTTAGCGGCCGGGGGGCAAATGCGGCGGCTCGGCGCGGCCTTATTCGAACCGCAGTGCCGGGGGTTCGTGGAGCGGGTGCGAACATTGTGCAACGAACTCTCGGCCAATAGCCACATCCAAGGCGTCGCATTTCATGTATGCTGTGGCCTGGCTGGGGGAACAGGCGCAGGCGCCTTTCTGCACGTTATTGCGCAATTACGGGCCGAGTATCCGGACCGCGATAATTATCCGATCTTCCTCTACCTGCTCCTGCCGGACCGCGATTCCCCATGGGCCAAGAAGAATTACTATGCAAATGCATCTGCCGCTCTGCAGGAGCTCAACGCTTACCTCTTGTCTGATCCGCACGACGGCATCAACAAGGGGGGGCCACTGTTCGCGCCTTATGACCTCACCGGCCAGAGCCGACGTTTTGAAAACGTGGCCGCCGGCGGATCCACTAAGCTTCTTAACCGTTTGCAAGGCTGCTTCGTGCTGTCGAATGTCAACGAGCGCAGCCTAATGATTGGCGTAGACAATGAGGAGATACACAATCTCATCGCCCAGATGCAATTCCAGCGCATTTTCCTGATCGATAGCGCGGAAAACGACCAATACCAATCCTTACGAAGAACCATCACTCTGGAAAACCTCATAGAACCTGACGAATGTCAAACCACAGATCCAACCCAACCCTTGCGCAGCATTCGTTCGCTGCCAGCCATGGAGAGCGAACGCGAGGGCTGGTAGTCCCCGGTAGGCGTAGGTAATTTTGGATACCCGTCGTGCGCTAGCGCCAGAGGGGATCCAAAATTACATCCGAAACGCCGTCCAGCCATTTGTGGGAGCG
>JBGTCG010000110.1:0-4599 GCA_041748915.1 Methylococcales bacterium | reverse complement strand
GGTCAGGCCGGATCGAACCACGAGCGGTAAAACGACGACCAAAACCTTACCCCAGATTAATGACACCAAGGCCCCAAGCCCGCAAATATATTCGTATCCACGGACACCCTAAAAAGCTTAAGTAAGTGCCATTCAGGTCGGCCCCCGTCATGCCGAACGGGAAGCCCGGGTAGTTCTCGATACGCATGCTGCGGGCGGCCTGACCGCCGGGCGCGGCGCGCTCCAGCACCAGTGTGCGCAGTCCCTCGGAGGCCGCATAGACCGCCGCCGCCACCCCAGCAGGACCGGAGCCCACGATCACGAGATCGTACACCTCTCTCTCTAGGGGCTGCCGCATGCCGAGGGCTTCAGCCAGCTCCCGGTTGGTGGGATTCCGGAGCAGGAGCTTGCGCCCCCACGCCACCACGGGTGTTTCTGCGCGGCTCACGCCGAAGCGTTGCAGGAGGGCGTCCACGGCCGGATCCTCCTCGAGGTCGACGAATATGAAGGGAATATGGTTCGCGGCCAGGAAGTCACGGATGCGAAAGGTGTCGAGGGAGAAGCGCGAGCCGATCGCGCGCAGGCCGATGAACGTGCCCGACTCGCGCAAGAGGTGCCGGCGCGCGAGGAACGCCTTCAGGACCACGTCGCCCAGTTCAGGCGCCTGATTCAAGACCTGGCGCAGGGCATCGTTGTCGATCTCGAAGACCTCGCAGTCGCCGCGGGCGACGGCGGTCACCGCCGAAGCGCCACCGGTGAGGTGCGCGACCTCGCCCGTGAACTGTCCGGGGCCGACGACAGCGATGGTGCGCGGTCGTTCGCCGGATTCGTCGACGACCTCGATCTCGCCGCTCTTGACCACGAAGAATTTGAATTCGCGGTCGCCAGTGTGGACCAAAACCTGCCCGTCCGGATAGTAGCTCCGTGCCACGCGAGCGCAGCGCTCCGAGGCGCCGATTTGCCCGTCGTCGAGGACGGGTATGAGGTCCGCGTCTAGATCCTGCTCGGGCTTCTCACGCCTCTTCCGGGTACTGGAGCTATCTCAGGTAGCGCACGACGGCCTTGGGCACCGGCAGCTCGGCCTCGGCCGTCCACGAAGCACCAGGACTAACGGGCGCGAAGCAAGCGTCGCCCTGACTTTGGAAAACCGAGAGTGTGGGGCGGATGGTTCTGCAGCATTTGGTAATACCCTGAAAGGATACGAGGCCGACAGCCTCAACCCCATCATTCCCACAACAAGGAGAATGTACCGCAAGGGAGAGGATAGACTCAATTTTTTCATTTTTGCTCCTACCCCTACTGTTCCGGAGTTAGACGCCGTTGTCCAACGCCAAGGTAACGGGCGTGTCCCTTTGACCGCCGTGTTAGGCGGGAATACACTCAAGACCGCGCTGTCGCAAGCGAAAAAAACGATCCGCTCAGAAAAAACGTCGCGTCCCATTTTCCGTGGGCGGGACAGCTGTAGCCGTCCTCGCCATCCACCGGCGGGAAAGCTGGAATCCGAATACCGGGGATAAACAACCCGCCGGTCCGGTGCCGAACGAAGCCACCCCAATCCGCCCGGCAGCACCGATCGAAACCGCGCGGCCTTGACGCCGTGAATGGAGACCTGCACGGAATCGGTAGTCAACGTAATTCCATCGCCATGATGTCGAGGTTCGTAGCTCACTCCAACCTATCGTCCAGTTCAAAACAAAACGCGCGAAGCGCACCTTCTTTATCGGTCGATCGAGGCACATCATTCGCGCTCGTATTTAGTCGAACGATGCGCTTCGTAAACTCAGCAGATCCTATGGCCCTACGTTATTTCAGCGGCGATTTTCTTAACCGACAGCGCAAAAATTATATACGCCCAACCGGCAATAATTAATTCGATGGCGATAAACATCCCGATGACCCAGAGACCCGATAGCGGCCAACTGGACATAATCATCATCCAATCAATATACCGGCAAGACCGCTCAGCAATGACCAGACCCAGGTTTCGGAGGATCGGTGTTGAATCGCGCTGACAGCTCGCAATATCCCGACCATAAGCAGTAATATGCCGATAAACATGGTCAGCATGGCTGATGCGGCTAGTGGATCGTTGACCATAATGAGGCCAGTAAGAATGTACAATACGGCAACCAAGGCGTGATAGAGCACGCCTTTCCATCCCCTACAGTACTTTATACGTGGGCAACTTGGAATCCTCCGCCGATTAACAACAGGAAACCGAAGAACATGATACTGGCGATGGTCAGAAATACCGCCGTCCCAGACCGATAAAGCCCAGAATCAGAAACATGACGCCAAGCGCCAGCAGCCAACCCCAGTGCTGTTTTAAAGCACCGATTTCCGGTGTAAGAACACCCTTGAAGGGAAGGTCGTTTTGGTTGTTCATCAGTTTGCTTCTCCACTCTTTGGTGATATCGTCGGGGTTTAATTCACGTCGCATGACATGAATAGGAATTTAAACGCGTAATTTTGAGAAATGAAAGACATTTGAAAGAGAGTAACTTAACCGTAGTGCGCATCGGTCTAAGTGTACTTGGATTCACCGCTTATCGAGAAATCGTCCAGCAGGATTTGTCCGAGTGAATCCGTCCCGAGGATCATCAGGACTGCCATCGCGATTAGCCTTGATATGAGCCATTGGCTTTGTGCTGTGATGGTGTTCTTCCTGTCTGATGTTCGTTGTCGCTGTGCGTGATGGCGCCTAGCACCACCCGTCACCGGCTGGGACTGAAACGGTCCGGGGGATGGGCTGGTTAGGAGCGATTCAGCTGGTCTTTAACACGACCCTGAAGCGCGCTGCTCCGCTCGTCATGCGGTCGTAGGCTTCCGCCGCGCGTTCGAGCGAGAACTCCTCGATCATCGGCCTTACGCCCGTCAGGGCGCTGAAGGCCAATGTATCCTGCGAGTCCGCCGAGGTCCCCGACGGCCAGCCCTGTACTGAATTTCGCCGCATGATGAACGGGGTGATGGGTACCTCTACCGGTTCCTCCGAGACGCCGACCATAATCAGTTTTCCGTTGATCCCAAGCCCGCCGAGAGCAGCAGTCATTGCCGTGCCGCTCGTGACGGTCGCCAGGATGACCGTCGCCCCGCCAAGCGTGGTGAGCGCCCCGGCCACATTCTCTACGCTGCTGTCGATGTAGTGACGGGCGCCCAACTTCTTTGCCAAGGCCTCTTTGTCTTTCCCCCTCGCGATCGCCACCGTCTCGAAGCCCATCTTGGTCGCAAATTGGACACCTAAATGCCCAAGACCGCCGATGCCGAGGATCGCGACCACATCGCCGGGTCGCGCGCCACTGTTGCGAAGCGCGTTGAAAGTGGTGATGCCGGCGCATAGCAGTGGGGCCGCCTCAACGTCGGAGAGGTCGTCCGGAATTCGCGCCAGGGCTTCTACAGGAGCAACCATGTACTCGGCATAGCCTCCATCATAGCTAATGCCCGGCACGAGGGCATGCTGGCAGAGGATAAAATCGCCTCGGCGGCATGGTTCGCAGCGACCGCAATGACCTCCATGCCATCCCACACCGACTCGTTGGCCCGGTATCCACTCATCCACGCCCGAACCTGCGGCCTCGATAATTCCGGCAACTTCATGGCCAGGAACACGGGGTAATTCGAGGCCAGGCCACAGACCCTTCTTGGTGAAAACATCGCTGTGACAGATCCCGCAGGCCTGCACCTTGATGAGAACCTGGCCCGTTTCGGGATCGGGCACCTGACGTTCCACGAGTTGCAAAGGTCCTCGAGGCTGTCTTACTTCGACTGCTTTCATCATTCTCATGATGCGTTCTCCTTCTAACTTACGCGATAGACGCCAATTTTTTGGTTTTCATACTCGATTGTACGAGCTACTCGGTAACCAGCGTCACGATCGCTTGAGCTGATGTTTCTTCGAAACCTGGCGGCGCTATCTCTCTGAGAACTTGTTAAATCGTTGCAGAGAACCCTGCGATTATTCGCCAAGCCCAACTATTAATTATAAAGTTTCCGCATATCTTCCATAAACCAGGCCTGAACAGCAACAAAATTGCGATGGGATCCGATTTTCCAACGGTATAACGTCCTAAATTAGGATGTTATACCGGTCAGCCCGGGTAGGGTGGGCACCGCCCACGTTCTCCCTGCCTCGCCCAACGCCACATGGTGGGCGGTGCCCACCCTACTCGCCTAGCCTGACGAACCCACCGACCCGGTGCCGATCGAAGCCGCCGAACCTTTCAGCGATGTGGATCGAAACCACGCGCGGCGTCCGCGCTTTGAGCAAGTGCTCCGCGTGTCGATGAACAGAGGATTTTGAAATTGCCGTCGGCCGCGCCCTTCACAGATGCACGAAGTCGGAAGAGGCCACCCGTCAACCCCGCTTTCCGATTGCGTAACCCTGTTTGGATTGCCCCAATCTTCATGTGACCACCATGCCCTGATTGTGACTTTCGACCGGATGGAATGGACCTCTCACGGTAGGAGCCTCTGTTACCAGAGGCCCCCCGCACAGACCCGGACGTGCAGTTTTCCCAAGCCGTTGACTTAATCTGTTGATCTCGACCCGATAACGGGCCTAAGATGGACCTCCGCATAGGCTTTTCTATTTGGATCATGCAGGAGATATTTTCCGTAGCCTCT
>JBGTCG010000109.1:0-19692 GCA_041748915.1 Methylococcales bacterium | reverse complement strand
TGCAACGCAGTCTATTCGAAAGGTACGTCGAACACGACATCGGCCGGGAATTGAAGGCGGTTTCCGACTGGCTGGATGAGCATCGGGCGATTCTGGATTGGGTCGAAGCCGACCTTCAGAACCCCGAAGTCAGCGATTGTGGGCGCAAGGGGTTGACGGTGGAATCGGTGTTACGCTGCGCGTTCCTGAAGCAGTACCAGCCATTGAGCTACGACGAGCTGGCGTTTCATTTGATGGATTCGGTGTCGTTTCAAACCTTCGCCCGGTTGCGGGATGGCTGGGTTCCGAAGAAGGTGGCATTGCAGCAGAGCATCAGCCGGATTGCGGAAGGGACGTGGGAAAAGATTAACCGGGCGTTGCTGGACGGCGCCTGCGCCCTGGGGGTTGAACGCGGCCAGGTGGTGCGGGTTGATAGCACGGTCACTGAATCGATGATTCATGAACCGACCGACAGTCGTTTGCTGTGGGATAGCGTGCGGGTGATGGTTCGCCTGTGTGAACGGGCGGACGCACTGGCGGGCCCTGTGGCCCTGGACTACCACAATCACCGGCGTCGGGCGAAAAAACGGATGCGGGCGATTCAATATACGCGGGGCCAGGCTAAGAAAGTGGCGTTATATCGGGATTTGATCGAGGTCACCCGCAGGAGTCTTGGGTATCTTGAAGGCATCGCGGGGGCGTTGGCCCTGTTACCCGTCGATCCTGTGCTCCATGCGGCCTGGGGTGATGAGGTCGGGCATTTCCGGCCGCTGATTGAACGGGTGATTGAGCAAACCGAACGTCGGGTGTTGCGGGGTGAGAAGGTACCGGCGGCGGAGAAAATATTCAGTCTGTTCGAGGACCATACGGACATTATTATCAAAGGGAGCCGGGACATCCAGTATGGCCATAAGCTGAATTTGACGACGGGAAAGAGTGGACTGATTCTGGATGCGGTGATTGAAGCCGGTAATCCCGCAGATAGTGCGCGATTCCTGCCGACGGTGGAACGGCACATTGAGCGGTATGGCCGGGCGCCCCGGCAAATGGCGGCCGATGGCGGCTATGCCAGCCTGGAGAATCGGCAAGGGGCCAAAGATCTGGGCGTTGAGGATGTGGCCTTTCACAAGAAAAAAGGGCTGAAGATCGAGGACATGGTGAGAAGCGCCTGGGTCTATCGGAAGCTGCGCAATTTCCGGGCGGGGATCGAAGCCGGTATTTCCTGTTTAAAGCGGGCCTATGGCCTGGCCCGTTGCAGCTGGAAGGGGCTGGCCCATTTCAAGGCCTATGTGTGGTCCTCGGTGGTGACGCACAATCTGGTGGTATTTGCCCGATTACAGACCGAGTAAATTTCACCCTGTTGTTCACGCATTTTCACCGCGGGGCTTGGCAACCTCGAGGGGGGGATGTTTGCCCGAAAAATGGCAATTTCGGCATGAAGGCGTTATGAAACGCCAACACGCCGGTGTTTGACTGGAGCATTATCGCATCAAGCGATAAGACAATTCGTTTTTGTTATATCCGGCCGACAAAAAAGACCATTTAGGAACGGACACTAACTAGGGTCGACAATCAATGGTTCGCCATCATGGCGGCATGGAGCGGCTCGGTGCGGTCAGCGTGCTTCAGCATGATCGATCTCGACCGGGGATTCGGGGCGCCGGGCAAATATACGATAACCCTGATGATCGCGCACGCGCACGCGTTCGACTTCATAGCGAATTTGCCGGCAATCATCCAGGCGACAAAGAACAGGTCGTAATGTCGAAGGACTATTCCCGGGACTGAGAACATCTGTATGCCCTTGGTAAACGCATCGCCCGGGATGCGCCATAAGAAATTCGCTTCGGCTTTGTGCATGGCCATTCGTTTTGATCAACGCCTCTCCGGACCGATCGCCAGTTTTTCGCCCGTCGATTCCGTGGCGGGAGTTGCGGTAGCCACTATCATTGCGGCCTTCCCCATCACAATCCACGCCACCGGAAACAAAATCACGATGCCGCCGCCAATCGTGGTTTTCATAAAATTGACCAAGCTTTTCACGGCGAAGCCCCCGTATCAGTTATGGCCGGGTTGTTGACGAAAACGCAACGTACCATTGCCTGCAGGTAATTCCAAATACAGACTATCCCCTTCAATGAAGTACGAATTCACGTTTTGTAGGTACTTCATATATATTGCATCCATCGAATCCTCCGGACAGGCCATGCGTGTGGCCATCATTGGACCAAACGACAGCTTGCCTTCTGCGATCTGGTAACTCCCGCCGCCGCGATTACAATCGAATTTCAGCTCGGCTCGTCTTTTCTCGGTCAGACGCAAGGTATAGCGCTCGGGTTGCAGAACAGTGATTTTTTCCACCGGCGTTACCGTTTCCTGCCATTGCCAGGTCTTGCCGATCATAGCCCGTGGATCCTCACTGCGCGCCGGTGGCGATTGACCGGAGCCCGCGCAACCCGATACGACCAAGCCGAGCGTTCCGATAACGAATACGGGTTTCACGTATTTATCCTTTGGACCGGATCAAGTGGACCGGTGTCCAATCCGTGCCTCCGTAAATCCGGGACATACCCCGCAAACTGCGGTTATTCCAGGTTAATGGAACCATCCAGTTGACGTTTGAATTTAAGGTCCGGCAACTCCAGTGTCATTTGAATCTTCAGGCTCTCGGAACCGTTCAGCGTCCCGTTGTTGATGGCTTCCTGGACGATATGTTCGATTTCCCGCTGTGAGTAGACCCCGACTTTTTTCAGGAATTTTCTGATTTCCATATTCATCGTATCTTCGTTCATGCTGGTTCTCCGATTCAGGCGTTTTCGACGCGGAAATTGTATTTATCTTCTGACATAAAAAACTGGTCTATTGCAAATATTTTTTGTTGACATGCCGAAGAATCAGATCATCCACGTCTGGTAAACGGCATCCCGGCTGAGCCGGCCCTCGTTCATAAACTGCAGCCTCATAGAGGCGGCTTTCAGTTCTTTTTCGCGCAGGTAAAGGTAATACTCGCATACCCAGCGTAGTCTTGATATTCCGAAAATCGAGTTCGACGTGCCGGCGTTGTTGATATAACTTGGATAGCTCGAATTTAGACGCGTCGTTAAACTCCTGTGCAACCTCAGGCGTGAGTTCGAGGATCGCCTCGGCCACAGCGGCTGCCCCTAAGCGGCTGTGATTGCGGCCAGCGTAAATACAAGAAAACCTGGCTCCCAAGACTGATCGGACGCCGCTCTTGCGAGTGCCGGCATCTGGGCAAGCGACTCGAAGTAAGCGGTTCTGAGATCGTCAGGTATTTCAACCTGACCTTTCGCACGGCAGATCTCGACCCAGGCCGGGAACTGAAAGTACGAATGATCGGCTCTGGAAGGCGCTGATGCTAACGCGTGGACTATGTGAGGCACGGCCGCGAGACATCGCCTTGGTGAGCGAGAGCGCTCTAGAGGGGGGAAACCAACGCTCTGCATCGTTCTCGGACGACGGCAATTCGCCGAGTTGCCGTAGAAGGGCTGGAATGTTTGCAGCAGTTCCATACGCGTGTTTGAGTTCTCCCCAACGATGACTGTCAGACTGAGCATGCGTGGCCTTTCGATGACGCCCCGGAAGTTCATCGGCGCGCCGCTTTTAAGCGCGTCCTGTGGAGTGTCTTGTCAGGTCAAATCGGGTCAAGCCCAGTGCGATGCTTTCTGATAGCATCTTCGTAACCGGAGCCCCACGGTATCAGAAACTCCCCGTTGGGCACAGACAAGGCGAGTGCTAAAGCAGGCTCGAGGTTTGATGGAACTGTACCGTCTTCTGCCTTAATCGATCTGTGCTGGTCCAGTTCTTGCCCTATTGCATGACGCGCAGCAGCAGTCTTCTCGACTATAGCGTCGACTTCGTTCAATGTTTTGTAACCGGAACCCACTAACGCGTCGAAAACGAGTCTTGCCTGGCCGTCCCATGACTCAACCGTCCGATCGGGAAAGTTCCGTCTAAGATACTCCTTGAAGCTGTCTAGGTTGAGCTCGCTTTCGAGGAATTCGCTGTCAGGGCTATTGTGTATTTCATCCAAGTAGGCTTCTATCTCGTTTCGAATACATTCAAATTGGTCATCAATTGTCTCGAACAATGCCGCAAGACTGTTCAGTTTTCGCTGAAATTGCGTGGGCACCTGCGACTCTTGTTTATAGATCATGTGGTGCTGAATGATAGCCCAGGCATCCTGACCGACCGTTCTGACCTGCATCTCGCATGGGAGTTGCTTCAAGTCGTCGTAGCGCGCACCTGAGGATATCTTACCGAGTTTGACAATGAAATGCCTCGCTACATATCCGAACCGATCAATGCCTAACTTGTCTACTTTATCAACGTCCTCGGCTATCTCAAACTCTGCACGGATCATGTCAGCCACCCTGGCGATGTCATTCCGATACAACAGGCACACAACACGAACTCCCGCTAGATCTGTAACCTGTTCAAAAGGGCTATCATAGTGCTTCCGCTGGAGTTTATTTAGAAAACTGTTGAGCGACTTTGCACGGGAAGTGATAGACGATTTCTCAATACCGCTGTCAGTGATTCTCTTACGAAGAATATAGTCTACCTCTGCACACAACAGCTCGTAACCGGGTCGTACTTCGAGGAAACGCTTTATAAGTTCCGGATTCCGTTGCCAGACATCATCCATTATTGGCATTTCCTTGTCCGCCTAACGTTAAGCCAACGAACCGTCGTCGCGTTCAAGCTCGAACAAATTTCGCATAGCAAGTAAACAGTGTACACCCTGGAAATCGATCATTAAACGAAAATCTCCTTAATTTCCCTGTCATTAGCATGGCACTTATTAGCACGGCAAGCGGGCGCAGACATGCGTTTTAATCGCGGAGATATGCGACATTAAGCAAAAACTCTACTTGAAATTTTCTCAAATCTCAAGTAACGCATCATCCGTCGTGTAGGGAACAAATAAACTGTCCGGGTTTTTAGCACGCGATTCGTCCGGTTGAATCGGGTGCCGCAAAGATACCTGGGTAAATCGAACGCGGACAAATCTATTGGTTCCAAAACCAACCGGTGTACTTCCCGTTGACACATGTTATGTGCATCCGTTTTGTGTGGCTTTCCGTGCGCGGACGGTCGCTCAATCGATGGGGCAGAAGTTTTGCCCAATTGATACGTGAATACCTGGCGCTTTTGACGGGGCAGGACGAGGCGCGGAAGGGAATGGCCGAACTGCCGCGACCCAGCGACGAAGGCCAAGGGCACTTACAATTAGTGCTATCTGTTCTGTCGCGAAGGTGGTCAGTCAACCGTGCCGGCCCATCCTGAGCCGACATTCTCCTGTAAATCTTCTTGTCCGGTTCCGTTCCGGAAAATTCCTGTGCATGGGTTCCGCATGCACATTAAAACTGACCTATTCAGAGCTTCCCGCAACGTAGAGATGCGCTGCCAAGTCGAACGCTTCCAGCGTTTGATTTTGTGAGGCATTTCCAATTCGCATTGGGACTGTCCACCAATGAGAAATCCACGATGGATTTATTCAGCCTTTTCCTAACTGACTCGCCGTTCGAGCACGGAACCAGGCCGCGCGCGGACGGCGCAGAATTTGAATTCCGGTATTTTGCCGTAGGGGTCGAGCGCCTCGTTGGTCAGCAGGTTCGCGCTGGCTTCGTTGTAACAGAATGCCATGCAAAGGCATCCTCGCTGGACGCCGATATCCGAGCGCGCATAGGCGGTAATCATGCCGCGCCGTGATTCAACCGTGATCAATCCACCCGGCTCGATGCCAAGCGACGCAAGGTCCTCCGGATGGATATCGACAACGGGATCCGGCTCGATCGCATCAAGCCGGCTTGCGTGCCGGGTCATGCTGCCGGTGTGCCAGTGTTCGAGCTGCCGGCCGGTGATGAATACCAGCGGGTAATTCGCATCGGGAAGTTCGTCCGCGCGCGTAAACCTCGCCGGGACGAAAAGTCCCCTGCCGGTCGGGGTTGGAAAACCCTCGGTAAAGATCACCGGAGTCCCCGGGTCGCCTTCCTTTTCGAGCGGATAGGTCAACGAATTTTCCGCATCCAGTCTTTCCCAGGTCATTCCGGCGATGCTCTTCATCGCCTCGCGCATTTCCGCAAATACCGGGGCCGGGCCGCGGTAATCCCAGCTCAGGCCCAGACGCCGTGCGATTTCCTGGATGATCCACAGATCCTGCCGGGCCTCGCCCGGAGGAGTCACCACCTGCCGGCCCATTTGCACCCGGCGGTCGGTATTCGAGTACGTTCCTGTCTTTTCGTAAAACGCCGAAGCCGGCAGGATCACATCGGCAAAACCGGCTGTTTCGGTCAGGAATATATCCTGTACAACCAGGTGCTTGAGTCTGGTGAGCGCTTCACGCGCATGGTTCTGGTTCGGATCGGACATGGCCGGATTTTCACCCTGGATATACATGCCCTTGACTTTACGCTTGTGCGCCGCGTGCACCATTTCGACGGTGGTCAGGCCGGGTTTCGGATCCAGTTCGGTGCCCCAGAGTTTCTCGAATTTTTGCCGCGCGGCATCGTTGTTGACCGGCAGATAGTCCGGATAAACCATCGGGATCAATCCGACATCGGAGGCGCCCTGCACGTTGTTCTGCCCGCGCAGCGGGTGAAGACCCGTGCCGGGCCGGCCGATCTGGCCGGTCACTAAAGCCAGTGAGATCAGGCAGCGCGCGTTGTCCGTTCCATGAATGTGCTGCGAGATGCCCATTCCCCAGAAGATCATCGAAGCCTTCGAAGTCGCGTACAGGCGCGCGACTTCGCGAATGATTTTCGCGTCGACCCCGCAGATCGGAGCGACCGTTTCCGGACTGTAACCCTTGAGGTGCTCCGGCATCCGGTCGAAACCCTCGGTGTATTTCTTCACGTAGGACTCATTCACGAGTCCTTCCTTGACGATGGTGTGCATCATTCCGTTCAGCAGCGCGACGTCGGTATCCGGCCGGAACTGCAGGGAATAGGTCGCATGGCGTGCGATTTCCGAGCGCCTGGGATCCATCACGATCAGCTTGGTGCCGCGTTTGATCGCATTTTTCATGAATGTCGCGGCGACCGGATGATTCACGGTCGGATTGGATCCGATCAAAATCACGACTTCGGCGAGCGCGACATCCTCGACCGGGTTCGAGACCGCGCCGGAACCCAGGCATTCAAGCAGCGCGGCAACCGATGACGCATGGCACAAACGCGTGCAGTGGTCGACATTGTTGCTTCTAAAACCGGTGCGGACCAGTTTCTGGAACAGGTAGGCCTCCTCGTTGCTGCCTTTAGCGGAGCCCAGTCCCGCGAGGGATCCGGGACCATGCTCATCCAGGAGCCTGCGCAAACCGCCCGCGGCAAAATCGAGGGCCTCATCCCAGTCGGCTTCGCGGAAGACCTGGTCGATATCCGCGGGATCCAGCAGTTCCGTGGTTTTTGCGACACCCGGCTTGCGGATCAGCGGTTTGGTCAGGCGCAGCGGATTGTTGACGTAATCAAAACCGTAGCGGCCTTTGACGCATAAGCGGCCGTGGTTGGCCGGGCCGTCTTTGCCGTCCACGTAGAGGATTTTGTTGTCATTAACTTGGTAAGTCAGCAGACAGCCGACGCCGCAGTAGGGGCAGGTGGAATCGACCGTTTTTTCGACGGGTACGAGTCCGACCCCGGCGGACGGCATCAGCGCCCCGGTAGGACAGGCCTGGACACATTCTCCGCAGGCCACGCAACTGCTTGCGCCCATCGGATCGCCCATATCGAACACAATCTCGGCATGTGCTCCGCGGAAGGCGAATCCGATGACATCGTTGACCTGTTCCTCGCGGCACGCCCGAACGCAGCGGGTACATTGAATGCAGGCAGCGAGATTTACGGCGATGGCCGGATGGGACAGGTCCGAGACGGGCTGGCGCCGGGCTGGAAAACGCGGGTTTTGAACGCCAAGGTGTCCGGCCCAGTAGTCGAGTTCGGAATGTTGCGTATAGGGTGATTTGCCCTGGTCCGGCATGTCGGCGAGCAACAGTTCCAACACCATCTTCTGGGATCTTTGGGCCCGTTCGTTATGGCTGTTCACCTTCATGTCCGGCTGCGGATTTCGGCAGCAGGACGGCGCGAGCACTCTTTCCCCGGCGATTTCAACGACACAAGCCCGGCAATTTCCATCGGGCCGGAGCCCGTCCTGGTAACAAAGATACGGTATTTTTTCGCCGTTCCGTTTGGCCACTTGAAGAATGGTTTCTCCTTCAAAAGCGGAAACAAGTCTTCCGTTCAGTTCAAAACTGATGGTTCTGGTTTGTCTAATAGCGTCGAGTTTGGCAACCATGAGTACTCCTTAAAGCAGATATTTGCCGATCGTGTCGGGGACAATTTGTATTATTTATTCGTAGATTCTTCGAGATCGAGGGTACGCGAACAATAATATTCAGTGTATTGGGGTTCTATTTGAGCTCGTCCGGGAAATATTTGAATACGGATTGCAGCGGGTTTGCCGCTGCCTGCCCCAGCCCGCAGATCGAAGCATCTCCCATCACCGCGGTAAGATCGTCGAGGCGTTCCCTGTCCCACCGTTGTTCGGTCATGAGCATCGCGGCTTTTGCGGTGCCGACCCGGCACGGCGTGCATTGCCCGCAGGACTCGTCCTCGAAGAAACGCATTGCGTTCAACGCGGCCTGTTTTGCGCTGTCCTGGTCGGACAGAACCATCACCGCGGCCGAACCGATAAAGCAACCGTAAGGATTCAAGGTATCGAAATCCAGCGGAATGTCGCCCAACGACGCCGGCAGAATGCCTCCCGACGCTCCGCCCGGGAAATAGCCGTAAAATTCATGGCCGGGCAGCATGCCGCCGCAATATTCGTCAATCAGCTCACGCATCGTGATACCGGCCGGCGCGAGGTGAACACCGGGTTTCTTCACGCGGCCGCTGATCGAAAACGATCTGAGCCCCTTGCGTCCGTTCCGGCCCTGCGAGGCAAACCATTCGGCGCCTTTTTCGAGAATATCGCGGGCCCAGAATACGGTTTCCATGTTATGTTCGAGCGTGGGCCGTCCGAACAGGCCCACTTCGGCGACGAACGGCGGACGTAGCCGCGGCATCCCGCGCTTGCCCTCGATCGATTCGATCATCGCCGATTCTTCCCCGCAGATATAGGCGCCCGCTCCGCGCCGCAGATGGATCGGTTGAATCCTGCGTGCCGCGGAAGTCGTAAAGCGGTTTTGCAAGTACGCGATTTCACGGCTCAAAATCTGGCGGCAGGCCGCATATTCATCGCGCAGGTAAACATAGATCTCGACAATCCCGACCGCCCACGCGGCGATCAGCATGCCTTCCAGGAAACGGTGCGGATCCCGCTCGAGGTAGTAGCGGTCCTTGAATGTGCCGGGTTCGCCCTCATCGATATTCACCGCCATCAGGCGCGGGCCGTCGTAGCTCTTCACGACCCGCCATTTCCGGCCGGCCGGAAAACCGGCGCCGCCGAGACCCCGCAGGCCCGAATGCTCCATCGTCTCGATCACCCTTTCCGGATCGAGCCGCCCTTCGAGACAACGAATCAGCGTTTTGTAGCCGCCCCTGGCCAGATAGCTTTCATAGTCCAGATAGTTCGGAACCGCCGCGGTTATCGCGCCCGACTCCACCGCGGCGCCGACCGATTTTTCGGTCGCGTGATCGATCGGATTCTGATCGACCACCGCGACCGGCGCAAATTCACAGCGGCCGACGCACGGAGCGGTCTTTACCCGGACCCTGTCGCCGAGGCTCGCTTTCAGCGCCTCGAGCAGCGGCATCGCGCCCGCGAGTTCGCATGACACCGATTCGCAAACCCTGACGGTCAACGGCGGCGGCGGGGTTTCGCCCTCCCTGACAACATCGAAATGATGATAAAAGCTCGCGACTTCATAGACCTCCGCGGTAGAAAGGTTCAACTCGTGCGCCAATGCAACCAGGTGTTTTGCGGAAATATGTTTGAAGCGGTCCTGAATTTTATGCAGATGTTCGATCAAAAGATCCCGGCGGCGCGGCTCATTGCCCAACAAACTGCGGATTTCATCGAGCGCGGCCAAATCCACCGCATGACCTTTCGGTCCCATGCGCTTCTTTTTTTTGATGCTATTGAAATCAATTTTGGTGACTGACACTCTTGCTTCCTCTAAAAACATGAATGGGCTCTAGCCGTCATCCGCGATAAAACGCCGCGAAAGTTTGCGGTGGACTACAGCGCTCGAAGATTTCGATGGGTCATCTGGAGATAATTGAACTTTAGCCTAGATGTGCGCGAAACCTCAAATCATGTTTTTTTTGTTAATATCAATTTTTTTGATAGAGAATGGTATTTAAATACTTCACATTAAATAAAGCATCGGTAGCTACTTAACCATTAGACCCGGACATCGCGCAATGAATCCTTCCCAGATCCTGACGTTTGC
Organism: Methylococcales bacterium; assembly: GCA_041748915.1. Classification (GTDB taxonomy): domain Bacteria; phylum Pseudomonadota; class Gammaproteobacteria; order Methylococcales; family UBA1147; genus UBA1147. Next base: position 9,305 of record JBGTCG010000109.1, on the reverse strand, counting down.
ATTGGTCGGACAGTTTAAGTATCAGCCGGGCCCGCCGCATCAATCCGCCGCATGGTTTGCGCTGGCAGTTGAATATTCTGGCTCCCAACGAAAAAATGAGATCCAGAGCGGTCAAAGCCTTTTTGGAATTGTGCGGCGACGATAAGTTACTGGTGTAAGTCTGCCCGCGGTTGGCCCGGCGGCCGGAATCGCATCACGCGGCATTGCGATCAGCGCGGATCCGAATCTGAGGTTTTATTTCATTCCGCAACAGAAAGGCGAGTTGAAACCCGGTATCATCACCGACAACAAGGGAATGACCTGAACATCGACCCATGAACTTGCACCTTGAACCCGTCCGGATTCCCTGGTTTCCGGATTCCTGCGGTCTGCCTGACGAACCGACGAATTTTTTCGAATTGGCCGAGGCATCTTGCTGATCCGGTCCGGATTCGATGGCTCAGGAGCCCTCGGTTTTGACAGGTTTGACGATGCAGTTTTTTTGCGCAACGGTCTCGGCGTCCTCGAGCTTTTTGCGAAGTTCGGATGCACGCGGGGGATCGCGAAACAAACCAGCCGCCTCGCCGGAGGCGCCGCGCATAAAAGTAAAAGTCTGCGCTTCGGCGAATTCTTCGTACGGCATTTGCGTCGCGATTTTGTCGATGCTGCATACGCATGGATACAGCGAATCCAGATTCTGTCCACCACGCTGTTCCATGCATTGGAGTACATATTCGACCCGCGCCAGGGTCGGATAACCGCTTTCCGCGAGTTCCGGAGCAGTTTGCAAGTCGCAGCCGGTCAATCCGAGTATGAGCACCGGTCCTGCCGTGCGGAAAATTGCAGGGAATGACCGGGCTATGGACCGGAAGATAAAGAGCCAATCCGAAGGTTTCATGTTTTATCGCCTGTAAAGTGTGATAATGGAACGGCTATTTTATTGAATTGGCGCAATTGATCAAATTCCCGCGACAAAATCGACAATCGGCCGCAAAATGTCGTTGATCGATCCGGAAAAATTGTTCAACTCGGGATTGTCGCTGTCTATTAGGAAGCAACCTGGCTTTGATCACAACCTGATGATCCCGGTTGAACACGACCGCAGAGCAAGGCATATGCCGGATTGCATCGACCGAAATTTCAGGCAGCGTTTTGACACGGCTCAGATGACAGAATTGGATGGTATCAAAGTCCGGAGAACCGGCGCCGGCGCGCTCGCGGATCACTTTTCCGACCCGGCTGTGCAAGGTGATTCTGAAATTCTGCTCGCTGACCGCGATCCCGAATTCGGCCAGAACCCCGTCGTAGGGCTCGCAGGTCGCGGTTTCGTAGTACTGAATCGTATCCCCCGTGTTGCAATCTGGCCCGTGCAACCGGAAAGTAACCAACCGAACAGCAATAATCCGAACCAATTCTGCATGACTGATATCCGAAAAGGTGGGTCGATGGCTCCAGATGATGAGATATCTTCGACTTATTTACCGTTCCGGCCGGGATCGCAATCAACTCCACGGATTTCGAGATGACGCATCGATCGATAACGGTTACCGGCGTCGTATTGGCGGGCGGACTCGCGCGGCGGATGGGCGGCGGCGACAAGGGGCTGATACCTTTCGCGGGCAAGCCGTTGATTGCTTATGCACTCGCTGCAATCGGACCGGTGGTCGATCAGGTACTTATCAATGCCAACCGGAATCCTGACCAATACCGTGAATTCGGCTTCCCGATAGTGGCCGATGACACGGCTTCCTTCGACGGACCGCTCGCGGGAATTCTGGCGGCGATGCTCCGCACGGCATCCGATTATCTGCTCAGCGTACCCTGCGATTGTCCGCTGATCGATGCCGATACACTAGGGCGAATGGTCGCTGCGATGGAAGCGGAGCCCATGGATTGCCTGGTCGCGGATGATGGCGAGCGGCTCCATCCCGTAGTGTTATTGCTGGATTGCCGACTAATAAACAATCTCGAAGCTTATCTGGGCCGCGGCGAACGAAAAATCGACCGCTGGTTTATGCAACTTCGCTGGAAAGGTGTCGATTTTTCCGACCGGCCCGGTGTCTTTCGTAATATCAATACGCCGCAGGAACTGGCGGCTCTTGAACGGGAATTTTCCGGTCCGGGCCAAACGCAATGGTAACTTTCTATCCTCCCAATTCCTCGAAGCCGCTCCTGATGACGCAAGCCGGGCTTTGTTCCTCGGCCAGGGTGGTCGCGGTCGACGAGAATGGCTTGAGCCGCGAACTCGAGCTCGCGGGCGAGCGTCCCTTGACTTTGTATGTCGACAAACAGGAAATCGTAACCCTGATGACAATCGGAACCCAACCGGAATTACTGACGCTGGGATACCTGAAAAACCAGGGTATGATCGAAGAGATCGAAAAAATCGACATCGTTCAGGTCGACTGGGAGACGGAAGCGGTTTCCGTGGTAACGGACGGAAGCGCGCGGGACTATCAGGAACAGCTCGAACACCGCACGGTGACCACCGGGTGCGGACAGGGAACGGTGTTCGGCCGATTGATCGACAAGCTCGAAAAGATCAGGGTTCCCAAGGTTCAGGTGCGCCAAACGACATTATATGGCTTGCTGGCTTCCCTGCGCGACTACAACGAGGTCTACAAAAAGGCCGGTGCGGTCCATGGATGCGCGTTATGCAGTGGCGCGGACATCGATTTTTTTGTCGAGGACGTCGGCCGGCATAACGCGGTCGACGCAATTGCCGGATACATGTGGCTCAATGGGATCGTGGGCGGCGACAAGATTTTCTACACCACGGGCAGACTGACTTCGGAAATGGTCATCAAGGTAACCCAGATGGAAATTCCGGTCCTGCTTTCCCGTTCCGGGGCGACCCAGATGGGCCTCGACATGGCGCGGCAGTCCGGCGTTACCTTGATTTCGAGGGCCAAGGGCCGCCATTTTCTGGTGCTGAACGGGGTTGAGAATCTGGTTTACGATGCGGCCGGCAGCGCCGCGAAGGGCCACTAGCCGTATTCATTGTGTCCTGCAAAGATCAAGGGCAGGGTGAGAAAACTTCCGCCAGCCCCTTGATCGGTAATGTTGCTTCCAAGGCCGTTGGCGTCATTGAGACCGCTGCAGGGCCGCAATCCTCTCTTCGAGAGGCGGGTGACTCATAAATATTTTCTTCAAGCCGTCGCCGAATCCGCTGTTGATTCCGAAGGCCTGGAATTGCCCCGGAAGGTCCTGCGGTTCATGCGCGCGCTGCAACGCCCGTAACGCGCCAATCATTTTTTGCCGTCCGGCCAGCGTGGCGCCACCCGCATCCGCGCGGAATTCCCGTTGTCTGGAAAACCACATCACGATCGCGGTCGCGAGGAACGACAGACAGACCTGCGCCACCATCTGCGTGATATAGTAGCCCGCGCCGATCCCGCGTTCGGTTCTGAAGATCACGCGGTCCACGACAAATCCGATCACCGATGCCAGAAAATAGACGAAGGTGTTCACCACGCCCTGAATCAGGGCAAGCGTAATCATGTCGCCATTCGCGACATGCGTGATTTCATGCCCGATCACGCCTTCCACTTCGTCGCTGGTCATGTTCCGGAGCAGGCCGGTACTGACAGCCACGAGCGCGGCATTCTTGTTCATGCCGGTCGCGAACGCGTTCGGATCCGGGGAGTCGAATAGGCCCACCTCGGGCATGCCGATCCCGGCATCGCGCGCCTGACGCTGAACGGTCTGCATAATCCATTGTTCGGACGCATTGTTCGCGTGCGCGATGATCTGAACGCCCATCGCGCGTTTTGCCATCGACTTCGACATCACGAGCGAAATGACCGAACCGGTCATACCGATCACCGCCGACAGAATCAACAAGGAGTTCAGGTCAAGGTTGACACCCTGCTGATCGAGAATTCCTTCGATGCCTAACAGACTGAACACGAGACTCACGACGACGAGAATGGCCGCGTTAGTCAATAAAAAAAGTAATATTCGCATGATGCAGACCTCTATCGGGGGATACCCGAGTGATAAGATATTGGCGATTCTACCGGAATTCAAGTGGCTTTGCCTTACGGCACAATTCTATAGACAAAAAAATCACCGAATTAGTCGACGAACCGGTTCGCGGCGTGATTGAATCGCTTTTGTCGACGACCAAAGCGGAGAGGGACATATGAATACTATTCGATTCGGTAACTACCGGAATTTGGCCGCTGCGGCGGTCTGGATCGTGAATTGCTGCGGGTGTGACGTGTCTGCGGATGTCGATTCGATACGATTGCCCCCGGGTTTCGCAATCGAAATCTATTCCGATGCGGTACCGAACGCCCGGTCGCTGGCGCTCGGAGAGGACGGTACCGTGTACGTCGGAACCAACACCGGAGGAAAAGTCTACGCCCTGCCAGATATTGACAAGAATGGAAGGGCGGATCGGGTGGTCACTCTCGCGGAGGACCTGACCATGCCGAACGGGGTGGCCATGATCGGCGGTACGCTCTATGTTGCCGAGGTCTCGAGATTGATCCGGTTCAACGATATTGCGTCGCGGCTCGATGATCCGCCTGAACCCGTAGTGGTTTTCGATCAATTGCCGAGCGATCGTCACCACGGCTGGAAGTATCTCGCCCAGGGTCCCGATGGTTATCTGTATCTGACTGTCGGAGCACCGTGCAACATTTGCCGCCGGGACAAAGAAATCTATGCAACCATCGTCCGCGTAAAACCGGATGGCGGGAATTTCGGGATTTTTGCTCGGGGTGTCCGCAATAGCGTCGGTTTTGACTGGCACCCGATCACCCGGGAAATGTATTTCACCGAAAATGGCCGGGATTGGCTCGGAGATGACAAACCGCCCGAGGAGCTGAATCGTGCGCCCGAAGCGGGTCTGCATTTCGGCTATCCGTATTGTCATGGCGGTACAATTCCGGATCCCGAATTTGGCAATGGGGTCAGCTGTTCGGACTACGCCGCGCCGGCCTGGCAATTCCCGGCGCATGTGGCCCCGTTAGGCATGCATTTTTATACCGGAGATCAGTTTCCGGAAGAATATAAGAATCAGTTGTTCGTTGCCCAGCACGGATCCTGGAACCGCACGGTGCCGGACGGCTACCGTATCGATCTCATCCGCTTTAACGACTCAACTCCGGTATCGTCCAGTACGTTTGCGGAGGGATGGCTCGGCCCCGATGGACGCGCTTCCGGCCGCCCCGTCGATATCCTGCAAACGAGAGACGGCAGCCTTTTGGTCTCGGATGACAAGAACGGTGCAATTTACCGGATAACCTATCGCGCGGGCGCGAAGCAGGACGAAAGATCAGCGAATCGGAACTGAAGCACTTGTTCAAGCAATACCGGATCCTGACTGAGGAACTTGTCCACGACGGGTTTTTCAAGCTGACACGTCTGGTGTTGAAGCATTCGCTGTATGCAGGCGGATGGAGTCCTGAAATCGGCCGCGAACTGATTCAGCGCAGCAAATGCGTCGCGGTTCTACCGTATGATCCGATCCGGGATCAAGTCGTGCTCGTGGAACAATTCAGGGTCGGCGCAATCCCGGACAAACCGTGCCCGTGGCTTCTCGAAATCGTGGCGGGAGCGATCGAACCCGGCGAACTTCCGGCCGATGTCGCCCTGCGCGAATGCCGGGAAGAAGCCGGCTGCGAGGTCACAAAGCTGATCGAAATCGGCGAATTCTATACCACCCCGGGCGCCTCGTCGGAGAAATTGACCTTGTACTGCGGCCGGGTCGACGCCCGCAACGGCGGCGGGATCTGCGGCCTGCAATCGGAGAACGAGGATATTTTCGTGACCGTAGTCGAATTCGATGAAGCCATCGCAAAAGTGAAAAACGGCGAAATCGATTCCGCGGTCCCGATCGTGGCCCTGCAATGGCTGGCGTTGAACCGGGAATGGGTGCAAGAAAGCTGGTCCTGAATGATCGAGCAGGAGGGTTACGCCTGCACGCGTGCGGCGCCATGCGAACGGTACAGTGCGTCACCATGCGCACGCAAAAACGCCGTACAACCGGGGAAAATCGGCCGCATAAAACATTCTCGCGCGCGGCGCACCTATGCTCAGGATTCCATTGGCAAGCGTTTTTAAGACCGATTCCGTTACATCGCTGTCCGCAACCGCTTGACAAGCCATGACTGCAAAGCCAGAATTACGCGTCTCCAAATAACGCGCCCGTAGCTCAGTTGGATAGAGTACCTGGCTACGAACTAGGGGGTCGGGAGTTCGAATCTCTCCGGGCGCGCCATTAAAACCAATAGGTTACGAGAAGGAAAAGGACAATAAGTGAACGGAATCGAATCCAGCTCCCCATATGGTTCCCCTTTTGACGACGCTACCCCGGTGCTACCGCAGAACAGAATCTGCCTCGTTCCATTCGGTTTTATATGCGGATCTATCTCCGCCAACATCCGCTTTAAGTAGTTGATAAAAACGCCGCAATATCAGGCCGCTGAATCCAGCCTACCACTTGGCTGAAAATTTCAGGATTCCAGATCCAAAAACATCATCGATTGACCTGGGGCTTCAAAACGCAGGAAAGCAGAAACAGCGAAGCCTTTGTAGCCCGCATCGACGGTGAAGACGACAGATAGCCCATGCACTCCCATCAAACGCCACCGGAGAACCGCCATAGCGAGGCCCTGCGAGTTGGCGAGGCGGGTGCCCGCACTTGGCCAGAGCACCCGGTTCCCATCGCCGGAGTCCCTGCGACTCTTCAGCCCTTCGCCGAAAATCCAGCACCGCTTGCCTCCGGGGCTCCGTAGTGGGATACTTCAGGCGCCTTGGCCTATACTAGGCGCTGCAGCCGACGCCGTGGATCGCCATCGCCTTTCCAAGACCTCTTGTCCGGCGCGGCTGATCTTGCTTCGTTGGTCGGCGCGCAGCGCCTGTGGTGTCGTAGAAAAACCGATTGTGACGATGAAAATGACCGCTCTGCAATGACAACTCGCTTCACGATGGATGCGCTGCGCTTGCCGACCAACGGGGCGCAAGTGGACAACCATTCCGCGTGTGGGTGAAAGGAGACTTTATGGATAACGTTTCCACTGACGACAGAAATCAGCCCGGCACCGCAGCAGAACCCGCCCTGCATCGGGTGATGGGCCCATGGCTGCTCCTACTGTTCATCGTCGGCGACATTCTCGGCACCGGGATCTACGCGCTCACTGGCCAGGTTGCCAAGCAGGTCGGTGGGGTTGTATGGCTGCCGTTTCTCGTGGCTTTCATCGTGGCTATCATCACTGCCTTCAGCTATCTGGAGCTGGTGACGAAGTATCCAAGGGCCGCAGGTGCCGCCCTTTACACGCACAAGGCGTTTGGCATTCACTTCGTGACGTTCATCGTCGCCTTCGCCGTGATGTGTTCGGGCATCACTTCCGCATCCACGGCCTCGCGGGCGTTCGCCGCCAACCTGTCGAATGCCTTCGAGCTCGGCCTCGCAGGCGGAATCGGAATTACCCTTGTGGGGCTGGCATTCATGCTCGTGGTTGCGGCGGTCAATTTCCGCGGCGTCGCTGAGAGCGTGAAGGCGAATGTCGTCCTGACCTGCGTCGAGCTGACCGGTCTCTTGATCATCATTTTCATCGGTCTGTGGGCGATCGCGGCCGGCGAAGGCGACGTGTCGCGTGTTACCCAGTTCAAGACATCGGCCGATGGCAACGTGGTCTGGCCGGTGATCGCCGCGGCGGCGCTCGCCTTCTTCGCCATGGTCGGGTTCGAGGACTCGGTCAATATGGCCGAGGAATGCAAGGATCCGACCCGTCACTTCCCGAAGGTGCTTCTCGCCGGCTTGGTCATCACCGGGCTGATCTATGTGCTGGTGTCGATCTCGGCGATCACGCTCGTCTCGCCCGAACAACTCGGCGAAGGCGAGACGCCGCTATTGAAAGTCGTGCAGGCGGGCGCTCCAAATTTCCCGCTGGGGCTCTTTGGCTTCATCACGATGTTCGCCGTGGCTAACAGCGCGCTGATCAACATGCTGATGGCCAGCCGACTCGTTTACGGTATGAGCCGCGAGCGCGTCCTCCCATCGGTACTCGGCAGGGTTCATTCGACGCGGCGCACGCCGTACGTGGCGATTGGATTCACAACCCTGCTGGCCTTCGCTCTGATCACGTTCGTCGGCGAGGTGCCGGCGCTCGGCGGCACGACTGCCTTGTTGCTGCTGTGCGTCTTTACGGTGGTGAACATCGCCGTGCTCGTTCTGCGACGTGATCGCGTTGGCCATAAGCATTTCCGCACGCCGACGTTTCTGCCGATCCTGGGCGCGCTGTCTTGCGCCTTTCTTGCGGGCCCATGGACCGGGGGCAATCTCGTTCAGTACGAGATCGCCGGCATTCTAATCGGCATCGGCATCGTGTTGTGGTTCGTGACCGTACTGGTCAATCGCGCCACGGGCCAGAAGCGGTTGGATTCCCACATCGAAACCGTCGGCCGTGGCGGGCCGGTCAACTGAGGGGAATAGCAAATTCAAACGCACCTTTTTCCGATAAGGAAAACTACTGTTGAACCGATGAGCTGTCAATCACGCGAGATCGCGGTCGAGAATCGGGGACTTTCCGGGCCATTCATCGGTCCGAGGCGCAAGTTTCTGGGCGTTTTGGCGTCGCGCGGGAGGACGGGCAAAAAGGGGGGTGTCGGCTCAGGGAGATGAACCGGATGGGAGGGGGAAGCGGCCTGGGATCAGCCGTTCGGATGAGAGCGGCGTGCCGCGCCGGCGATCGGAGCGGTGCCCCGGCGGGCAAGCCGAGATGTGTGAGGGTCTTGGCAGCTGCCGGCCAACCGTGCAGTGCCTTGTCAGCGATTGGGACAGCCGCCTGACTTAGGTACCCGTTCTTGCTTGGAGCACTGCAAAGGTTATGTTGCATAAGAGATCGAGCCGATGCAGCCCGACCGACTTCATGAGGGCTCGGCGGCCCGAGTTGTACTCCGATACAGTGTTTGCGGAAGAGCTGATATTAGATCGGGGCCAATTCGAATTTCACCTGGATACCCTCACCCAGCGGAAGAAGGAGATCTGCTTCGAGCACCCCGCTCATACAATACTATGTGCTAGAATTGCGGGCGGCAGTCGACCAGGCCTTGCGGTTGCCACGGACTGTACCTAAGCGCGGGCACATACAAATGCAACTGCTCGATATGCACCAAGACGAGATTTTGGCCCGCCGTGGTCAAGCCGGATGCATTTCGGTTGCTCGCCGGCCCAGCAGAACTTAATGAGTATCTGTTCAATACCAGGAACAACCACCACTTTTTCTGCAAACACTGTCGCGTGCGCTCGTTCGGACGAGGAAATTCTCTAGATCTCGGTGGCACGGTCTACGGCATCAACGTCACTTGTCTCG
>JBGTCG010000108.1:0-25046 GCA_041748915.1 Methylococcales bacterium | reverse complement strand
CCAGCCATTTGTGGGAGCGGTGCGTAGCCTGCGCCGAGCTTGCGATGGTGTGGCGAAGCGGCGCGGACGCAGGGCGGCCGGGGCCCAATGGTGGTCGCGTAGGCGAGTCGATTTTGGTGACTTGGATGTCCCAAAATCTTTCACGACGTAGCGACACACTTCTTTGTCTTTCTTGATGGTACAAAAAGAAAGCCCGCATCTCGCTAACCGCGGCGACGCTAACCCATTCCATTCAGTTCGCGACTTTCCGTGGATTGTCCGGAGTTTCCGGATCTGAAACGTTTCTGGATTCCGAATATTCTTCAATCACCCGCACCCGCTGGGTGACCGCGCAAAGCAGGGTATACGGAATGGTTCCGGCATGCTCGGCCACGTCCTCGACCGGCAGTCCGTCACCCCACAGTATCACGGGATCGCCGACCCCGGCGGCCGGACAATGGGACAGATCGACCGTAAGCATATCCATGGACACCCTGCCCGCAACCAGTGTCCGGATATTGTCGATCAGTACCGGAGTTCCATTCCCCGCCGCGCGCGGATAACCATCCCCGTATCCGATCGCCACGACGCCGAGCCGCGTCGTGGCCGGCGCGATCCAGCAACCCCCGTAGCCGACCGCGTCCCCGGCTTCGATGGGTTTGATCGCGATCAATTCCGATCGCAGCGTCATCACGGCTCGAAGGTTATGATCCAGGCCTTTGCGATGCGGAAACGGCGACACCCCGAACAGTGCGATACCCGGCCTGACCCAGTCGCTTCGGGCACGCGGCCAGCGCAGAATACCCGCCGAATTGGCGATGCTGCGCTCACCCTTGAGGCCCTCGGTGACCCGGTAAAAAACGTCGAGTTGCCGGTCCGTTTCGGCGCAGTCGAACTCATCGGCCCTGGCGAGATGAGTCATTAACGGAATCGGCGTCCGGACCAGCGCACTCTTCTCCAGTCTCCGCAGCGCCTCGAGGAACGCGGCTTCGGGCAGGCCGAGCCGGTTCATCCCGGTATCCAGTTTCAGCCAGATCGCGAGGGAACCTGGCCGGCTCACCGCTTCGATCATCTCGACCTGATACATCGAATGCACGACCGGTTCGAGATGATGGTATCGGACCAGTTCCAGCTCCTCGGTCGAAATAAAGCCTTCGAGCACGCCGATCCGCTCCCGGATTCCGGCCTCGCGCAAGCGGATCCCTTCATCCACCCTGGCCACCGCGAAGGCGTCGATGCCGCGCAGCGCCCGGGCGATGCGAAGCAGGCCGTGCCCATAGGCGTTGGCCTTGATCACCGCCATGACCTTCGAATCCGGAGCACAGCGTCTGACCTGTTCGAGATTATGGCGCGGGGCGGCCAGATCCAGCACCGCATGCGCTGGAATCATAGGTATCCCTCGTCTCCGTAGCGATTCGGGGCAAAATTCTCAAAGCGCGTATATTGGCCCAGAAATGTCAGCCGGGTGGTGCCGATCGGGCCGTTACGCTGCTTGCCGATAATGATCTCCGCGGTGCCCTTGTCGGGGCTGTCCTCGTTATACACTTCATCCCGGTAAATAAAAACGATGACATCCGCGTCCTGTTCGATGGAGCCGCTTTCACGCAGGTCCGACATCACCGGCCGTTTGTTCGGCCGCTGCTCTAGGTTTCGATTCAACTGCGAAAGTGCGACCACCGGGACATTCAGCTCTTTCGCCAGCGCTTTGAGCGACCGCGAGATGTGGGAGATTTCGGCGACCCGGTTTTCGGCGGCTCCGGGCGCCTGCATCAACTGCAGATAATCCAGAACGATCAGCCCGAGATGCCCGTGCTCCCGCGTCAATCGCCGGGCTCGGGCGCGGATTTCGGTCGGGGTCAGAGCGGGCGTGTCGTCGATAAACAACCGGGTTTCGGCCAGGATGTTGATCGCCGAGGTCAGGCGCGGCCATTCATCGTCTTCGAGTTTTCCGGTCCGGACCCGGTGCTGATCGATGCGGCCGAGCGAGGACATCATGCGCAACGCGAGTTGATCTCCGGGCATTTCCATGCTGAATACGGCGACCGGTTTATCCCCCTTGATTGCGATATTCTCCGCCATATTCATCGCTAAGCTGGTTTTTCCCATCGACGGCCGTCCGGCTACGATGATCAGATCCGAAGGTTGAAGTCCCGCGGTCATTTCATCAAAGTCATTGAATCCGGTACCCGCGCCGGTTAATGAACCTTCCTGCTGGTATAATCGTTCAACCCGGTCGACAGCCCTCGCAAGCAGCGTCTTGATACCGACGAATCCGCTCGAGCCGCGCTGTCTCTGCTCGGCAATTTCGAAAACCTTCTGTTCGGCGAATTCGAGCAAATCCGCGGTGCTGCGCCCTTGCGTTCGGAAAGCCGCATTGGAAATTTCGGTCCCGACATGAATCAACTGACGCAAAACCGAACGTTCGCGGACGATATCCGCGTAGGCGACAATGTTGGCGGCGCTCGGCGTATCTTTGGCCAGAGTGCCCAGATACTTGAGGCCGCCGGCATCAGCGAGCGCAGTCTCGCGTTCCAGAATTTCCGATAAGGTCACCACATCGAACGGACTGTCGTGTTCGGCGAGCGTTCGAATCGCCCGGAAAATCAAACGGTGTTCCTTGCGATAGAAATCCTGTTCGCCGACCCGGTCCGCAATCGAATCCCAACTGCGATTGTCGAGCATCAACCCGCCCAGAACCGATTGCTCCCCCTGCATGGAATGGGGTGGAAGGTCGTAGACCGGCTTCGGTTCCGGATCGATTCGGGCGATCTCAGACATCACTCAAACTTGCAATCAGGTGAAAACAATGGTCCGGTCTCGCTGGCGCTCGATTCGGGTTCAATGGTTTCTGCCGAACGGGCTTAGAGAGACGCGGGAAACGGAGCGACTATTCTAACCATTTTCACGCAGATTTCGAATAAATTCCGAAGTCGAGAAACCTTCCACAAAATCAACGATCCGAACCTCGCCGCCATGCGCGGTAATGCAATCGTACCCCGCGAGAGCGGTGACATCCTTATAATCTCCACCCTTGACCAGAATATCGGGCAAAATCCGGCACAACAGGTTTTCCGGCGTATCCTCGGAAAATGAAATCACCCAATCGACGCATTCCAGCGCCGCCAACATCGCCATCCTGGTCTCGAGATTATTGACCGGCCGCTGCGGCCCTTTAAGCCGCCTCACCGACTCATCGCTGTTGACCAGCACCACGAGCCGGCCGCCAAGACTCCTGGCCTGCTGCAAATAGGCGATATGACCCGGATGCAGGATATCGAAACAACCATTGGTCGCCACGATTTTTTCGCCCATGGATCGCGCCACCGCAATCGTTTCGAGCAACTGCTCGAGCCCGATCACGCCGCGATGATGAGCACGTTGTTTCTGCAGTGCGTACCGCAACTCATCGAGCTTGATCGCGGCGGTTCCGAGTTTGGCCACCACGATACCCGCGGCCAGATTGGCGAGCGCGGTCGCATCACGGAATGAACGGCCCGCAGCCAGACTCGCCGCCAGGACCGAAATTACGGTATCGCCGGCACCGGTGACGTCGTAGACCTCGCGGGCCTCGGTCGGCAGATGGAGCGGCTCCGCGTCGCGCGCGATCAGGGTCACGCCATGCTCGCCGCGCGTGACCAAAAGGGCATCGATCCCGAGCTCGTGAATCAGCCGGATTCCTTTGTCGACGATTTCCGAGGAACCGGCGCAACGCCCGACGATTCCTTCGAATTCGGCAAGATTCGGCGTGATCAGGGTGGATCCGGAATAGATCGAAAATTCCCGTCCCTTCGGATCAACGAGTACGGGCTTCGCCGCCCGCCGCGCAATTTCGATGAAGGACCGGGCCGCACGAAGGGTTCCTTTGCCGTAATCGGAAAGGACCACGATATCGACTTTATCGACTTGGTTCCGAAAAGTTTCCAGGATCGAATCGGATTCGATGCCGTGGAAGCCATCCTCGAAATCGAGCCGGATCAGTTGCTGATTCCGGCTCAGAACCCTGAGCTTGGTAATCGTCTCGTGATCCCGGACACGATGGAACAGGCAATTGACCCGCGCCGATTGCATCAATTGTTGCAGGGTATCGGCCGATTTGTCGTTGCCGCACAATCCGATCACCGACGGATGGGCGCCGAGCGCGGCAATGTTGAGCGCGACGTTACCCGCGCCGCCCGCCCGTACTTCCGATTTTGCGACATGCACCACCGGAACCGGCGCCTCGGGTGAAATTCTGGACGTGTTTCCGTGCCAGTAGCGATCCAGCATCAGATCACCAACAACCAGTATATTCGCCGCAGAAAAATCCGGAAGTTTCATCAGTTCGTTAAGGAGCCCGATTCAAAATCGTGGATGATAGCATAGTCAGGACACTTGGCACTGCGCCATGCTGTCAGTACTATACGCCCCTATCATCGTTTACGGAGAGAATCATGAGGTTCACAATTTATCATAATCCGCGTTGCAGTAAATCCCGACAAACTCTGCAAATACTACGCGACCACGGCGTAGAGCCGGCGATTGTCGAATATCTGTCGACGCCGCCGAGTCCCGAGCAACTCAACGAAATCCTGAACCGGCTGAATCTGGAACCGCGCGATCTGATGCGAAAACAGGAGCCGGAATACCGGGAAGCCGGACTCGACAATCCCGAGCTGAACCGTGAGCAACTGATTCAAGGCATGGTCGATAACCCGAAAGTCATCGAACGTCCGATCGTCGTCACCGATGATAAAGCCGTGATCGGACGCCCGCCGGAAAAGGTGCTGACGATCCTTTGACAATGGCCGAAATTCTGATCCTTTATTACAGCCAGTACGGATCCACCGCGGAAATGGCCAACCAGATTGCGCGCGGCGTCGATGAAGTCGCCAGCGCCACCGCGAGGATCCGTACGGTTCCGGAGGTTTCCACGGTCTGCGCAGCAACCGCAGACGACATACCGGAGTCGGGCCACCCCTACGCGACCCTGGAGGATCTGAAAGAATGCGACGGCCTTGCACTCGGCAGCCCGACCCATTACGGGAACATGGCCGCGCCCCTGAAATATTTTTTGGACACGACCACCGAAATCTGGTTTTCGGGAGGCATGGTCGGTAAACCCGCGGGTGTTTTCACCGCGGTCTCGAGTATGCACGGCGGGCACGAAACCACTTTGCTTTCGATGATGTTGCCGCTCTTGCACCACGGCATGCTGATCGTCGGCGTGCCGGCCACCGAACCCGCGCTGATGCGGACCGTATCCGGCGGAACGCCGTACGGCCCGAGTCATCTGTCCGGCAAGGACAAAATCGGCCTGACCGACGATGAAAAAGCTATTTGTAGACATCTGGGCACGAGGCTCGCGAGAACGGCGGTTGCTCTGTGCAATACAAAACTGTGACGATCACGCAGGAATTTTGCTATCGCATCGCGTTGACCGGCTATTTCCTGCTGCTGATCCTGTTGTTGAGTTGGCCTACCCTGATCTCTCCGCCACCGCGCCTGCCCGTTGCGCTGGTGTTGATCATCAGCGTGATCCCGTTGTTGTTTCCGTTACGCGGATTGCTGTACGGACGCGCCAGTTCCTTTAACTGGGCGGGGTATCTGAGCGTTGTTTATTTTATCCATGCCGTGACCGAAGCCGGAGCGGTTGAGAGGCTCAGGGACGGCCTCGCGGTCGGCATGGAATTCACGGCGAGCCTGCTGCTTTTCTTCGGCGCCGTATGCTATCTTAAGACGGCAAGATCTCCCTGAACATGGCCATTCAGGTCCCGCTGCCGCTGGCATTTCACGGCAACCAGGATTTTGATTCCTATTATGCAGGGCCCAACCTTTTGGTTATCGAATCGCTGAAGACTCTGGCGAAACAGAAAAATGAGGAGTGGCTTCTGTTCATCTGGAGCGGCGCGGGACTCGGCAAATCCCATTTGCTCCAAGCCACCTGCAGGGCGGCGGGCGAGGCCGATCGAAGCTGTTTTTACCTGCCCTTCAATGAATTCGCTACAACGAGCCCGAGCCTGCTGCACGACCTCGAGCCTTACCGTCTGGTCTGTATCGATGATGTCGATTTAGTCGCCGGAAACCCGGATTGGGAAACCGCGCTGTTCCATTTTTTCAACCGGCGCCGGGAACAATCGAACGATCTCGTCGTGAGCGCCTCGTTACCGCCACAACGGCTCGGAATTCGCCTGCGCGACCTGGCCTCCCGCCTGCAATGGGGCCTGACCCTGGAACTCAAAACTCTGAGCGATCCGGACAAACTCGGCGCACTGACTTTCAAGGCAAAGCAACTCGGATTGAACCTGCCGCAGGAGGTCGGAAGCTATCTACTGAGTCGCTATCCCAGAGATCTTCCGACGTTGTGGAAAATGCTCGAGACCCTGGATTATGCCTCTCGGTCCGAACAGCGCAGGCTGACCATCCCGTTTTTAAAGAGCCATCTGGATACCTTAAATATCCGAGGGACGGATGCTTCCGGATGAACACGAAATAGTTTTCGTTCCGAAAGCACGAAAACTGTTCCGGTTCAGGACGAGCCGGCATTTTCAATGGATGAAGGCTATTGAAAATGTAAGGAACCGGGAAATTGCATTTTCCGGTTCCGTTAAGGAAACATCCCACTGATGAGTGTTTCCGGATGAAGAATATTACCTTCCTCATTCGATCCACACCCGGGTACCGGCAGGAATCCGGTCAAATAACTCGATGATATCGGCATTTTTCATACGAATGCATCCATGGGAATCCGGAAAGCCCCCGACCAGGTGATCCGGGCTACCGTGGATATAGATATAACGCGAGGCCGTATCGACGGCGCCGAAGCGGTTTTTGCCCGATTCCAAACCGCTGAGCCAAAGTATCCTCGACAATATCCAGTCTCGATCCGAATATTTTTGCTCGAGTTCCGCGGAATAAATTTCACCGGTGGGCCTGCGGCCGACGAAAACCGATTGGATCGGAGCGCCCGCGCCGATCCGGGCCCGGATCTGGTGAAGCCCGCGCGGAGTGCATTCACTGCCGGACTTTTCGCCGGGACCGTTGCGCGCGGTCGAGACGACGTAACTGCGCGCGACTCGGCCGTTTTCGAACAGATCGAGCCTTTGTTTTTCGATCGAAATGTTTAACTGAGCGGCCACGTTGTTCTGGTTCCGAAAATCGAATGAATATTCTAGGGAAGCGCTGATTGATTCAGAGCTTCCCGCAGTGCAGGGATGCACTGCCGAGGGAAAGGACACCTTCACGGCCATCGTGGCCTCGTTCAATCCCTGTTGAATAATGCAATCGATTCCATGTGAGAGGTCTGCGGAAACATGTCCATGACCCCGGCTCCCTCGAACCGGTAACCCAATTCACCGCTCAGAATCGCCGCATCGCGCGCAAGCGTGGCCGGATTGCACGAGATATAGACAATCCGTTCGACGCCCCAGCGCGGAAAATACTTCAAAATTTCTTCGGCTCCGGCGCGGGACGGATCGAGCACGGCCATTGTATACGACTCTTTGCACCAATCCTCGTGCGCAGGATCCGTGGTAAGATCCGCAACTTGAAAGGAGACATTGCCGATCCGATTCAGCCGCGCATTGGTTTCGGCCTGTTCGACGAGATGCCTGCTTCCCTCGATCCCGACAACCCACTCGACATAACGGGAAATCGGCAACGTAAAGTTCCCAATTCCGCAAAAAAGATCGATCACCCGGTCCGACGGCCCGGGAGCGAGCAATTCAAGCGCGCGGCCGACCAGTTGCCGGTTGATGTCGATATTGACCTGCGTAAACTGAAGCGCTTCGAAATAGAATGTCACATCGTGTCCGGGCAACCCATAACTCAGGATTCTGGATCCCTGCTCATCCACGGGGATCAGCGAATCGGGGCCCCTTGGCTGCAGATAGATCGTAAAATCATGGGACCGTCCGAAATTCTGCAGGCGCAGCCGGTCATCGGCGCTCGCCTCGGCTAGATTCCGGAACACCAGGACGCACCCTTCGTCGCCTACGGCCACCTCAATCTGCGGAATGCGGTCCCGAATGGAAAGGCTGTCGACCAGCGCGGCGATTCCAGCCAATTGTTTTCCGACCCGGGGATGCAGAATCTCGCAATGGCCCATATCGGTGATCCAACGGCCGGCCTTCTCCCGAAAGCCGACCAGCGCGCGCTGTTTTTTCGCGACATATTTGACGCCCAGCCTCGCCTTGTGACGATATCCCCAAAGCGGACCCCGGATCGGCGGCCAGAATGGAACATTTTCGAGGTGGCCGATTCGCCGGAACTGGTCTTCGAGGATGCGCTGCTTGATATCGATTTGCCGTTCCGGATCGACATGTTGAAGACTGCACCCGCCACAGAGTCCGAAATATTCGCATTTCGGCTCGCGGCGCAACGGCGATGCCGCGAGGATCCGGACCGCTTTGGCCGCCGCGAAATCCCGTTTCATTTCTGTGTATTGGAACTCCACGCGCTCGCCGGGCAAGCCACCATCGACGAAGATCACCCTCCCATCCACGTGGGTTAATCCACGACCGTCGTGAGAGAACGCCTCGATTTCCGCGGTGACCAATTCTTCGGGAATAATTCTTCGGGCTTTTCGACGCGCCATAATTTTTCAATTGATCATCGAGCGACGCCGCAGACGAATCGGATCCACCCGAGATGGAAAAGTATCGCTACGCCAGGTGGACGGATAATCCCATGCGCATCGAGCCCTGCGGAGCGAGGATGCAGGCTGCAATCCAGCCCGATAGCCGAGTTGCGTTCGAATCGTCCAGTCAGCAAACCGATCGTACGACCCAGTCAGTCCGGAAAAACCGCGGTGGAAAGGTAGCGATCCCCGCGGTCGCATACGATGGTCACAATCACCGCGTTTTCCACTTCAGCCGACAAACGCAAGGCTGCGGCAATGGCCCCTCCGGACGAAATTCCGGCGAATATGCCTTCCCTGGATGCCAAAAGACGCGTGATATCCTCCGCCTCTGGCTGGGTCACATCGATAATCCGGTCTACCCGCGCCGGATCGTAAATCTTTGGCAGATAGGCCTCGGGCCAGCGCCGGATTCCGGGGATTTTTGAATTTTCACCAGGCTGTACCCCGACGATTTGAATATCCGGATTTTTTTCCTTTAGAAAACGTGAAGTCCCCATGATCGTACCGGTTGTCCCCATGGAACTTACAAAATGAGTGATGGTTCCCTCGGTATCGCGCCAGATTTCCGGTCCAGTTCCGTCATAATGGGATCGCGGATTGTCCGGATTCGCAAACTGATCAAGAATTCTGCCTTTCCCCCGCGCTTCCATCTCCCTGGACTTGTCGATTGCGGCTTCCATGCTGCCTTCCTCGGGGGTCAATATGATTTCGGCCCCGAATGCTTTCATGACGGCCCTGCGCTCGGCGCTCATGTTTTCGGGCATGATTAAAATCATGCGATAGCCCTTGATCGCGGCCGCCATCGCGAGCGCGATTCCGGTATTGCCGCTGGTAGCTTCGATCAGGCAATCTCCGGGCTTGATTTCGCCGCGCTCCTCGGCGCGCTGGATCATGCTTAATGCCGGCCTGTCCTTGACCGAACCTGCAGGATTATTCCCCTCCAGCTTGGCCAACAAGACATTAGCGGTATCGCCTGGCAATCGCTGTAATCTCACCAAAGGCGTGTTACCGACGAAATTCTCTATGCTAGGCAATTTCATTTGGCCGACTTCACATTCTCATGCATGATATATCGGTTATAGAATTCCAGTGAGGGCATCGGCTTGCCAATCAAATAACCCTGAACCAGATCGCAGTCATGCTGTTTCAGGAAGTCGTATTGTGACGGGTATTCGACGCCTTCGGCAACGACCTGTAAATTCAGTTTGTGCGCCAATTGAATCATTCCATCGATGACAGCGGCCCCGGACCGGTCTTCCGGAACATCGCGGATAAAGCTTCTATCGATTTTGAGCACCTGCACCTTCATTCGTTTCAAATAACTGAACGCCGAATAACCGACCCCGAAATCGTCGATCGCAACCGTAACCCCCATGTTCGCGAGCTGGTTCAGTTTATCCAGGGTTTCAGTATCGTATTCCAGCACGGTATTCTCGGTGATTTCAATCTCCAGACATTCCCCGCTCAAGCCGGTGCGCCGCAGACAGTCGCGCACAATTTCAATGAACGAAGCAGACATGAATTCGCGCACCGAAATATTCACCGCAACCCGTCCCTGAAATCCCTTATCATCCTGCCAGGATTTAAACTGCTTACAGGCGGTCTGCATGCACCAGGACCCGATCTCGTTGATCATGCCGGTCTCCTCCGCGAACGGGATAAAGCTGTTGGGCAGTAAAAATCCACGATAAGGATGCTTCCAGCGGACCAGCGCCTCCGCTCCAACGATCTGGGAAGTGCGTAAATCCATCTTGGGTTGATAGTACAGGGTCAGTTCGTCGTTTTGGATAACCCGGCGCAGATCCGCTTCCAAATTGATCCGTTCCGATATCGAAGCGCTCATCTCCAACGTGTAAAACTGATAGTTGTTCCGGCCCAGCGCCTTGGCCCGGTACATGGCGGTATCGGCGTTTTTGAGTAACGATTTCGAATCCTGGCCGTCTTCCGGAAAAATTGAAATCCCGATACTCGCGCCGACGTAGATCTCTTTCTTGGCAATGTAGAAGGGTGCGGACAGCGCCTTCAGAATATGCTGAGCCGCGGTATCGGCGCCTTTCGGGCCACTGACGGAACTCAGCACGACCACGAATTCGTCTCCGCCGAGCCGGGCGAGCGTATCTTCTTCCCTCACGCACCTCCCGACGCGCCTGGCGAGATGCCAAAGCAATTCATCTCCCGCGGCATGTCCGAGATTATCGTTCACGTCCTTAAAATGATCGATATCGATGAACATGACGGCCAGCCGGTTACCATTCCGGCGGGCATACGCAAGATCCTGGAGCAGACGATCTCTGAACGCTATCCGGTTCGGCAGTCGGGTCAGATCATCGATATAGGCAAGCTTTTTGACCTGTTCGTCAGACTGCCGGGCGGCAAGAATTCGTCTAACCCGGTGGCGCAATACCGTAAGTTGAATCGGCTTGGCGATGAAATCCGTCGCGCCGCATTTAAATGCCATTTCGATCGATTCGTCATTTTCGAGCCCCGTAATGATCAGAATCTCGGTCCGCCGTCCGTTCGGCAATTGTTTGATTTCCTTGCTCGCTTCAAACCCGTCCTTAACCGGCATCAAGGCGTCCATGATAATCAAATCCGGACCGAATTGTATGAACTTTTCGACCGCCTGCTGACCGTTAGTCGCCTGTTCGACCAACAGGCCATCCGCCTCCAGCGTGTTCGCGATCGTCAAGCGGGTGCTTCGATCATCATCGACAATCAGAACCAGTTTATGCTCGCCGCTGTCCTTGACATTCCTGGGCCAATCGCGTGTTTTCTGCTTTTCGAGCAGACTTTCCACGACGTAGGAATACTCGGTCTTTAGGTCGCTGATCAACGAAAAAAGCCGCGCTTCGGGAACTTCCTTTTCACGGATCAGTTCCTCGATTTCCCGGCAAATCGATCCAAAAACATTCGCGCCCAAATTCTGGGAACTTCCCTTGAGCGTATGGGTAACGCCCTTCAGTCGAACCCAGTCCCGTTTCTTTACCGCGGCACTGAGTTGATCCAGATAATTGGGCGTATCTCCGAAGAATGCATTAATTATCTCGCTTACCTTATCGCCTACCGCTTTCACCAGATTGTTGAAACTTTCGTCATCAATACTCGAAGCCCTACCCGCCTTTACTTTGTCCGCGGCGATCCGGTCCAGATCGAACAGTTTTGTCAGCTTTTGCCGCAGGACCGCAAGATTAATGGGCTTGATCAGAAAATCATCCATTCCGACATCCAGACATCTGCGGATTTCGCTCGGATTGTCGACCGCGGTCATCGCAAAAATCGGGACGCGGCCAGGGTTCCCTTTCAGAGAGCGAATTTTACGGGTTGTCTCATACCCATCCATGACCGGCATGTTACAGTCCATCAGAATCAGCTCATAGTCATTGTCAACAGCCAATCGGAACGCTTCCTGTCCGTCAGAGGCGACATCGGCCTGAAAACCGGATTCCTTTAACATTGACTTGGCGACCAATTGATTCGTTCGATTATCATCAACCACCAGTAGTCGGCCTTTGGCGAATCTCTTCAGGGCTTGAACGGGATGTTGGCTGTCTTTCGCGAGAGGTTTAGTCGCGGTGCCGTCGATCATCTGTCTGATCACGCGTTTGAGCGCGCTTAAGCGCACCGGCTTATCCAGCGTCGCATCAATATTCCGGGTATCAATCTCGGAAAAACAGGGCCGGATCAGCAGCACGATCTTGATTACCTGCGACGGTTTGGCGGTTTGGTAAATTTCCCGGAGGAAACCGTTAAACTCCGATTCGCAGATCGCCGGATCGAGGATGCAGATCACCAAATCCTGATCCTCGACGGCTCCAGACAGAGCGCTCAAGAATTGCTGCTCCGTTCGGCCGGAACTGCATTCACAACCGTAGGATTCAAGGGTTTTCTGCAAATAGGAGCGGGTAGTCGGATTTTTATCCGCGATGATCAACCGTTTGCCATTGAAACAGAGGTCCGGCCGGTTCGGTTCTCTAACCTCAAGATCGATAGAAAAAGTAAAGGTGCTGCCGTTGCCGGGGCTGCTCTCGACCCGCAATTCGCCGCCAAGAAGCCCGACCAATTGCTTACAGATGGTCAGGCCGAGCCCGGTTCCGCCAAAGTTGCGCGCGATCGCCCGATTCGCTTGTCGAAACGATTCAAAAATCCGTGCCTTGGCTTCGGCAGGAATACCGATTCCGGTATCCCGAACCGCAAAATCGGCGCGAATTCGAGGACCTATTGTTTCGTTGAAGGCCACCGCAAGGACCACCTCTCCGTAATCCGTGAATTTGATCGCGTTACTGAGCAGATTGCTCAAAATTTGATGCAATCGGGTCACATCTCCTGCCACCACGCGAGGTAAATCGGGCGGAAGATCGACACATAATTCGAGATCTTTGGATTGGGCTTTTTCAACAAATAGCGCGGCAACGTCTTCGAGCGCGTCACGGAGGTTGAAGTCGATTACCTCAATTTCGAGTTTCCCCGCATCGATTTTGCTGAAATCGAGAATGTCGTTGATCAGTCCCATCAACGTGTCACCGGAGCTAATTGCAACGTTCAGATATTCTTTCTGGCGCTCGGGATCCCCGACTTCATTCAATAGGTTCAGCATCCCCAACACGCCGTTCAACGGCGTACGAATCTCGTGACTCACGACCGCGGCGAATTCGGCTTTGGCTCTTGCCGTTTCGAGCGCGGCGTCACGGGCGTCCTTGAGTTCCGCCTCGCGCTGGTCGAGCACCGACATCATCGAATTAAAGGCCTTTTCCATATCGATGATGTCTTTCGGGCCTTCCAGCTCCGCCCGGATCTGGGTTTCACCATTCTCGGCACGCTTCATGATCCCGGACAGATTTTCCAGCGGTGTCGTGAGTTTCCTGGTTATCAAACGCAAGCAAATCAGCAACACGGAAGCCAATGAAATCGCAATCAGAATATTGATCATCCATATTCTTTGCGTCATCGCATGCAGGCGGGATTTACTCAATGCCACCCGAACATAGCCCAGGGTCAATTCGGCGGGCGGAAGGTCGACCAATTCCGCTTCGATGCCATCGTCGATGAAGGTCGGAGTTACTCTTGCCGCAAACACCCAGGACTCGCCGGTTTCCGCGATCATACGCGCATCCTTGCCCACGCCTGACGTCCAATTGGACTGAACTTCCGCTTCGGCCTTGCCTTTCACTAATAGCGGCTTGCGGTCGGGGAGGAATATCGATACCTGGGCAACATCCGGAAAGCCCATTATGGTCTCGGCCTGCAGTTCGGCATTCTCCGGAGCGGCGTAAAGTAAAGCCAAGCGGCTTTGCGCGGCGAAGCTATTGGTCATTTGAACCCCTTCACTGATAAATCGATCTTTGGCCAGTTGGTTGACCACCAGCGAGATCAACGACGACGACACGATCGAAAGAACCAGGATCCCAAGCATGAAAGTCGTGGATAACTGCTTATTGAAGCTGATATTGGATTGGTATCGCCAGGCCATCATCTATGGACTATATTGCATTGGAAAAACCAAATCAAAAGAACGATTTTCCCTGGATAACAATTCGATCCCCAAATGCTTTGCCGTCCTGATATTGACGGCGGTCTTTAAGGACCTCAATCCGGATACTCCAGTCCACGCCGGATCGGCATCGACTTGTCGGGCCAGACTACCTAACTCCTTTCCCATCCCGAAGTTATCAGGATACATCGAAAACAGTGCGCCCCGCTTGGCGTCGTCCAGTCTACTGGAAAATACGATAAATTGCCGGCTCCAGGCCCGTTCAAGCAAGGAGGGCAAAATAGTATCGGAATCGATCGTGAGCCGGTCGGGCAGCAACCAGATGGCATTGATCCGGCCGTCGACGGTTTCCGCGAGCTCCCGGTAAATTTGCGCCGACGCATGAATGTCCCTGGCCGGGCGGGCATCCAAGCTTAAATTCATTTGCTTCGCCGATTGCGAAGCATCATTGATCAAGGATTGGTGGGTATCCGGATTGTAAACGACCGAAACGATTTTGATGGCGGGCGCAAACGAAACCAGTTTGTTGAGCAACATTCTCGGATCCGGGAGGAGCGATATACCGGTAATTACCTTATAGCCCGATTCTACCGATTCAGAAACGATTGCGCCAACGACGACCGGAATATTCAGATCCAATTCGCGTACTACCTTCCAGCTGCGTACACCCAACGCTAGAATGACTCGATTTTTATTCTCCCTTATATCCGTCTCGAGCTTTGCCGGATTGAAATTTTCCGGCAATGAATATTTGTCCAGTCTGGCGCCGGTTTCGGTTTCGACTCCGCTGATGATGCTGTCGAATACTTTATTGTAAGGATCGCGTAAATCAGGATAAACGACACCCAAAGTCTCGCCGGTAACGTGTCCCATACCTGAAACCACCAAACAGGCAGGCAGCACCAAACGTACAACAAAATTCAACTCGAAGTACCGATCAAACCAGAACCAGCGCCAGCAGCCGTCTCACCTCAAATGATACCTGAGCTCAAAATAGTAACTCCTTCCGAGTGTCGGGAAATCTCCGGGAACCAGACCGGTTTGGGGGGACTGGGGGGACTGGGGATTGACAAATGGCGGACTCGGCTCCCTTGCGTTGGAATTAAATAGATTCCAGGCCGACATACTGAAGGTCCAGTCGTCAACTATATCGTCCCCGCGGATCGTTGTATCGACGGTGAAATAGTAGGGGACCTGCGCACGGCTATCCATGGCGGGCCGTTTCCGGTCGCCGACCCAGTTCGTTTGAACATTCAGGTTCCAGCCGCGAATGAATTCCCAGTCCATGCGTCCATAAACTTGGTGTGTCGGAGCAAAACCGGCATCTGAATTGGTTCGGTTGTCTGTTGATTTTTGATAGGAGTAATTCGCATTGAAGTGCAGATAGTCAAGCGGAACCCACTCGCCTTCGAGTTCAAATCCGTAACCCTGTTGATTACCTGCGTTCTGAAACGTCCTCGTCGTCGAGCCCGGATTCGCGACCGGCCTGATAATATCGTTGGACCAATAATGGAATAGATCTAATTTGGCTCGAAGATCATTTCTGGGTTGATAATCAAAGGCCAGCTCCAACGTGTTGATCGTTTCGGGTTTTAAATCCGGATTACCGAGGAAGGCCGGTGTTTCCATATTATTGAACTGCTCGCCAAACGAAGGCGCACGGAAAGCCCTGCCGTATAATAACTTGCTGGTCAGCGCATAGGTGGTCTGCCAGACCAGCGCCATCCTCGGATTAACCGTGCTGCCGAAGTCGGAATAGTTGTCATACCGCAGGCCTCCGGTCAGGGTCCAGTCCTTCCAGAGGCTCCACTCGTCCTGCAAAAAAACATAGGCGTCGCCGCGGTTGTGCGGAGAAATGAACGGCGTTGAATTCTCCCCTGGCGGAAGCGGGATCGGAAACGGATTACCCGCCTGGAAAAAATTCTTTTGTTCTTGTACTTTATATAGGTCCTGGAACCGGTAGCCCGCACCCATTCTCAGTGCATGATCTTTGATTCCGCTATAGGTTCCGGAAAAATCGGCGCGGTAATGGCGCTCGAAAGTATCCGGACTCCCGAGAACACCGTTGGGGAACGTGCCAAATGCGGTCGGGACGCCCTGCCCATCGAACGCACTCGGGAACGTGGCGCCGGGAGGAAATAGAACGAGATCCGATCGGTTGGCAACGTCAAAAAAACTGAACTGTGCGGTCAATTCCCAATCTTCGAACCAGTGATTATTATCATAGGTCAGGTCGGCATTGAACCGGGAACTCGAATTATTGCTCGAGGGATCAAGCGCCTGGGCAAAGCCTGCTCCGGTGCCCACCCGATCCCGGCCCTGCCACCACAGGCGAAGCCGCCATTCGTCGAACGAAAGATCCAGGTTGGTGTCAACATACCGGCGTCCGACGCTGACCGAACCCGGGGCCAGCGAAGCCCGAGATGGAAATACGCTGTCGAAAAAAGTCTGAGCGTCCGATTCAATGATCCGCTTTTGACCGTCAGTCGATCCGGCCTGGAACGAGAAGGCAACATCCACACCCTTGAATTTGCCGCCATACTGAAGCCAGCCCTGCTGGGTGTCGAAGTTTCCGGCCCGGAATCCGGTATCCAGCCCGTCAATTTCGCTGGCCGTCCTGGTGATGATGTTAATCACGCCCGCAAATGCATCGGCTCCATACACCGCAGCCCCAGGTCCCCTGATGACCTCGATCCGGGAGATATTCTGTACCGGCATTCCACCCCAAATTACTCCACGATTACCGGCCAGTGCATTGGTAATCGGAATACCGTTGATCAACATCAGGACCTGCGGATTATCGTTGGTGTGGATTCCGCGGATGGTAAAAATAGGGTTAAAGGTGTTGGACGCGGAAACATGGAGACCCGGTACCGTTTCAAGGACCTGATTGAGTTCAATCGCGCCCATTTTCAAGATATCGGCGTCGGTAATCACCGAAGCGACCGCGGGCGCCTGCCGTAACAACGTCTGGCTACCCGTTGCTATACTGACGTATTGTTCACCGCCGTAAAGCTCCGCGAGGTCCGACTCATCCTCTTCCGCTGCCCATCCCATTCCGGAGATCAGAATCCCCACCGACACGGTTAGCAAACTGAAAAGCCTTCTAAGCATCTTCGTGATCGTTGCCCTGGCGAGTCCTTCCCCCCGCGTAAGTTGATGCGGAATCCGGGAATGCGCGCAATATGTTTGCGCATCGATCAAGCGGCATCCCAGGAACGCGGTTCCGGTCCTTCATAGTTGATCCGCGCGCATCTCATCGGAAAAAAACTACCGAGCGGGTGTTCGATCGCATCGATATAACAGGGTAAAAACCCAGCCAAAAAGCCGGCGATCGAATACAGATAGGCTTCTTGTGCGGAAAATCCCAGATCCGCGCACACGGCTGCAACCAAGCCGGCGTAATTCATCCTGAAACGCCACCGCCCGTCACGTAGAGATTTTTCGATAGCGAATGCCAAATCGATATGAACACCAGATTGATACCCGGTCGCCTCCAACAACCCCAACAGCGGCTGGATTCTTTCGTCTCCGACCGCTTTGGGACGGCCAAATCCGGGAATTTTCCGGTGCTCTTTTAATTCCCGCGTCAAAAAATCATCCAAATGATTGTCGCTTTCGACCCATTTTCTCGCATTCTGCAGGACATTGACCGCTCGAAATATCGGCTTACCGCCGTAAATTTCCGCTTCGGAAATCGCGATTGCGGCACCAAGGGCCAGTGCTCCCGTGCTCCTTACCGTTCCGGCCAGAGCCGCGATCCGGTTGTTCCAGATTCTGGGATCGGGATAACTGGTGAATATCCACATTGCATTCAATACCCGAAGCTCCCGGTCACTGAAGATTCTGCCGGTAATGCCGAAAAGATAGACTTCAAACCAGCTTGACTTGCAAAAGTCACGATGAAGATTCCGATTCCGAAACATGACTGGATCATGGGCCACCGCGGCTCCCATGCTGGTGATCCATCGATCTTCGAATTGAGATAAACCTTCCCGACTCTTCATGCAGTCCAAGCCTTAGTCCGGTTGCGAATTACTCCCCGTTCGGCTCCGAGGAGTTTCCATTATAAATCAAATTATTGCCATAGAAAGGAAATCGGCGCCATCCATATTGTTTTTGCTCCAACGCATGAACTGCCGCACCGGGTAATCGCAAAATCAAATAAAGCATTTCGGCACAATCGGGAGTCAGTCGCAGCTCATGAAAGCCCGCGGCCACAACCCCGGAAAGGGCTAACGGAATCCCGGTCACCGCCTCCAAAACCGGACGATTTTGCTTTAACCAGGCAAGATTTTCTCCCGGGTACAGTTCGCTGAAATATTCAAGTACCTGGAGAACCGGGCGTGAACAATTTTTTCCGAAGGGATCGAATCCGGGCGGATATTCCATCTCGCCCCATACATCCGCCCGACCTTCTTCATTGCGGGTTTCCAACGCAATTTTCCAGGCCGGCAGATCCCGGCCTAACGATCGCCAAAGACCCATTGCGAGAAAGATCTCGCGGGCGCCTCCGAGCTGACCCGCGCCGACAGCGAGCGCCGCAATCAGACTTGCCGCATGCGTCGACCCGCCCACGCCACCGTTCATCGCGGCCCGTACACTATGATCGCGAACCCCGGGATTCGCGAGAACGAGCGCTATCGATTCAAGTAATTGCGTCTGCCGCCGGTTCGGCTTTTCGCCAACGAACAACAAATAGATATATTCGCTCCAGCCGGCATTGCGGAGCAGATCATTGAAAACGTCATAGCCTCTGCATAAACACACAGAAGCCGCGAAGGGATTATCCTTCTCCGGAATTTCGTTCCAGATCTTGCTCGATATCTGCTCGTTGGTCATTCTGGTTCCGTTGCGACTGGAGTAATTCGACACGCAGTCCCATCGGAGGCACTTCCTCTGGATCGACGTAGACGTCCAGCAGTGTCGGCGCTTTTTGCTCACACAAGGCCTGAATATCCAGATCGGCCAGATCGGAAGGGGAGCGGATCGTAAAGGCGTTGATTCCCATCGACTGCGCGAATTTCTTGAAATCCACCTGGGGTAATTCAAAACCGATCCGCTCGGCGCCCGCCAGCCGTTGGCCGTGTTTAACCATACCCAGCGCAGCATCATTGAGCACGACAAAAATGACGGTCAACCCGGCGGTCTGCGCAACCGTAATCTCCTGGCCACTCATCAGCATACTGCCATCGCCCGTAATGCATACTACCGGGCAGTTCGGATTTGCGAACGCGGTCCCAACCGCCGCGCCAATTGCCCAGCCCATTGACGCAAATTCGATCCCCGAACGGTAAGTCGCGGACGCGACCTTCGCATTCTGTTTTTTCCGCCTTCCGGAATCCATGAAATCAGCCCGTATCGGAGACCGCCGGTTACCGACCCTTCGATCAACCGGATGCAGATAATGCGTCGCCCACGCAAAAGAATTGCCGATATCAGCCAGGAAACGAGTCGTTGGCGGAAATAATCGCCCGAGATCATTCATCAATCGTTGCGGTTTGATCGGGCTGCTGTCATCCACGAATTTAGCGGGCTCGTTTAGGCGGCAACCGGGCATGCCTGGCCGTATGAAGGGATTTCGAGGCACCTCGGCAGGAGCCGGATTGGTTCCGTCACTAACAATAATGGGCTTGTTGGATTGGATCTTCCGCAAATTCTCAACCAGGTGGCGACAAACCAGATCGATCGATCCAATCACTTGCAACCGCAACATCGGCGCTCGTATGAAATGGGTCGTCACCGGGTCGATATGAATCAACCGGTCGTTCAGCAATGATTTTTCATCCCATCCACCGGTCGCGAGCTCACCCAGGTTGCTGCCAAAAGCGATCACCAGATCAACTTCCGGATCTCGAAGCGTTTCAATCGCACTGCTATGGCCCGCGAATCCGAACACCCCCCTAAACAACGGATGGTAGGAACTGATTAAACCCTTCCCATCGATCGAAGTTACGATCGGAGCATGCAATAATGACGCGAGATCGGCGACCTCTCTCGCCGCCTCGATCGCGCCGGAGCCCAGCACGAAAACGGGCCTTTTGGCCTTGGCAATCTCGTCGACGAGCCGGTCCAGGACCGCGGAACTGACCGGAATTTCACGATGGACCAGATTGTCCCAGTCCGGATGATTACCTTTAATCTCCGCGGGCGCCGCGAGTACATCCATGGGAATCGACAGGTGTGCCGGTCCCCGCGGCAACTGATGGGCTGTCACGATCGCGGCAGTCAGTTTATGCTCTAATTGCGCCGAATGCGAAACCAGCGAATTGTAACGGGTACAATGTTGGAACATCCCGAGGGTATTTACGCTGGTGCAGGATGATTCCTGTGATGCGCCTTTGCCGAATGTATGCAGCGCCGTTTGCGCGGTAATCACCAGAAGCGGAATTTCGTTTTCGTAGGCGGACGCGACTCCCGTCAGCAAATTCGTGGATCCGGGACCCGTGGTTCCGCAACAGACTCCCATGATTCCACTCTCGCGACTGTAACCGTCCGCCATAAATGCGGCCCCGGTTTCATGCCGCGCGATCACCGGACCAATGCCGCCTCTTGCCTGACTTCGAGCCAGTGCGTTGTAAAGAGGTTCTATGGCCCCTCCGGGGATTCCGAAAACATACTTCACCCCGATTTTTTCAAGGCTATAAAGAAGTAAATCACCATTTTCGAACACCGCAGACCCAGGAACAATCTCCCGTTGACCGCTAATGTTCAAAATATTTTTTCCAGTAAACGCAGCACCTTGCATAACACTGACTCGGTCAAATTATTGAATCTTTAGGTTGAAGCGTATATTCGAGTTATTATTCAATTAGTATAGCCTGTTTCGGAAAATATTGTGCCATAGGAGAAAATAAAAAAAGATCGTCCGCGTATTAGAAAAGCTGCTATTCAGGCCGTCTCGAATAAATTGGCGGCCTAGTCTTCGGAGGAATCCAGCTACAATATTGAACGGATTGTCCGCTGAAAACAGAACCAATGCTGATCGGCAATGCGGCCGGAACTGCCTATAGAGACTGCGGAATCCATAACGATCTTTGAACAGACGAAAATTCCAATAAACGGCCAACCAGCAGCAAGTGCTGCTTTTTTTCGATGAAATAGTCGGGTGATCCAATGAGGCGCCCGCCAGGGTTCCGGTCTAATTTCAACGGCCTTGCGCCTCGCGTTGAGCCCGGAAACGCCCACTCAGGTAGCGCTCGATTTTGTCTGGCGATGACGGGCCACGATTTAGTCAGTGAATGGCTATTGGCGTTTCACACGCAATGTGTTTGACTGTTTTGAGGTTTTCAGGCTTCCTCATGATCTCCACGGATTTTTTTAGCCATTCCTCCAAGCCGCCGGCAAGCCCCCAATATTTAATTAGATACTTCGCCTTACGGAAATCGTTCCAGGCGCCAGTCCTCGCATCTTCGTCCGGGTAACCGGCGGCTACCAGTGCGGCATATCCGGAACAATAAAACAGCACCTTCGGCTCAGCTTCTTTTCTCGATCCTATGGGCTTGTCGATATTAAGTCGAAGCTGGGTATATGCAACGGCACGGCCGGCTTCATAGATAGCCGCAATTTGCTTTTCAGCATCCAATGATTGCTTCCAATCCGTGTCTATCGTCTGCTCTGACGAGCTTTTCATCAAACGGTAGGTAATCGCGGCCAGTCCTCGCGCGGCAACGGCAAGACCGGATTTTCGGTGTGTATCGTAATTGAATCCCTCGAGCAACTCATTGAGAATGTAGAACAGGTGTCCAGTTAGCATTTCTGTTTCACAAGCGGTAACAGCCGGTCCATCGCCGAAAATGCTGGCTTCGATAATCAGCCGTTCGGCTGTCATACGGGATTTTTTTGCGGCCACGTGGTATCTCCGATATTTTAAACGAGGCGCCAAGAGTTCAAAACCGTAAATAGCGGTCCCGAAATATCCTTATATTCGAATATTCGCTAACTGGACGGGCACGAAAAACCGCAGGCCTTTGGGCGGGGTTCCGTAATCTATGGGTTTTGCAGCGCAGAGTATAAAGTCTAATCTAGGCTGTCAGAATCCGCAATGATCCGAAACCGAAGATGCAGCTAGAAGCATTGCAGCCGATGGCGCATGCTGTACAGTGGAACGATGATGATTTTAAAGCTGGTTGGCCCGGCAATCGACGCAATATTTGAGCCCTTGGGTGGAAAAAATGATGTCATCAATCAACGAACAGGAACGCGAACAGCGGGTGCGGGAGCACATGAAATTTACCGGTGTTTCGGAAGCCGAGGCGCGGTTTATGGTTGCAAAGGAGCCCGGTGAAATCCCGGGAGATGTCCTCGAGGTTGAAGACCCGGACGAAGACAGCGAACCGGAGTACCCTAGATAAAGCCACCACCATCCACGATGCATCGGCCCATGCCTGAGACAGGGGATGATGCAGACTCAAATCGCGTACGTGCTCGCGACGGTCGACCACGCGACGGATCACATTTTCCAACCGGTGTCACCGAGGCCTATTGACTCGACGGCCAGGACGCTTGGCTGCGGTAACATCACGCCGAGTATTAGCCCCTATTACGGCCATGGATACGTGCAGTTAACCTGGAATAAGAACTACGAAAAGTACGGCCTTCTGCTAGGGATCGACCTGGTAGGTAATCCATCGCTGGCGCTGGATCCTTAAATCGCCCGGTTCGTGCTGGTCTATGGCTTCAAGATCGAGGGTTTTACTGGCCAGAAAATCAGCGATTTTGCCAATGATAAGGAACCCGAATTCGTGAATGCGCGCGAATGCATTAATGGGCTGAACAAGGCCACGGAAATCGCCCTGCTGTTGCGTAGGTATTTGTGGCTGTTGGCAACAGGGGTTTCGGAGCCGTGATCCGCCGGGACGGGCGTGATGGTTACTTAGAGCGGCTATCAACGACCGCCTTTAGCAGCCCGGCGATAGGCACGCCGACCAGGGCCACGCCCCCTTTCGATCGATGCCATATGTATGCGGTTCGACAGTATGCTCGTAACCATCATAGCTGCACCGCAGGAGATGTTTATCCCGAATTGCAGTAGCGATGTTCATACTCAGAACTGAAGTTTCATATCAAGACCTTCGCACAAGCCTGGATCTATGCCGAGGCTTTGGTCAGGCAGCGGCAACAAAGCGCGCCGAATTGAACCGCCGCACCGTAACACTTCTCACGAGTCAAACTTTGCCCCGTCACAGGCATTGGCGCTGGATTGGAAGGGATACTCGGATTTCAAATCCGACTTAACCGACAACGTCTCATTTCGGGAATTCTGAAATCCGGTTTTCTGTGCTTGTCGGTTAAAGGCTTCCCGTAAGTCGCTGCCCGGATGAAGACGGATTATTTCAAATCTGCTCCGCAATAGGAGCGCTTTGCTGGAATCTAACCTTTAAGTTGTGTAACTATTCAGCGCCTTTAGCCAGAGAGGATAGGGTCAGGAGGCGCTCCTTTGAAGGTAAGGACGAGGGAGTCGAAGAGATCGCGGCTTTGTTTGCGTAGGGTGGCGAGGTAGGAGCGGATGGTACAGAAAGTGGCCGCGCCTTCTGGGGTGCGAGAAACCTCATGCCCGGGCTGCCCACCGGGTTTGCGCCCGCTCGGACGGCGCAACGACCTAGGCTTCTTCGAGAAGCCGTCCGAGGTCGGGGGTTTGCTGGAATTATGACTATCCTTGGCCAATCGAGCCTCCAACGCCACCACGCGCTGATAGAGGGCGAGGATCAGCTCGTCCTGCTGCTCATGCGTAAGTGAAGGGAGATCATGGATCTCATACATAACTTCAACTATGCACTACATGCCGCTGAAATACAATGATAGGTTGAATAGTTACTAAGTTGTATCAATACCCAAGCGCCAGATACGTATGCCAGAGATTCGCCATCGAGGCTGCGCCGTCAAGGTCCGTGAAGAGGGTGGCGGGATTGATATTCATTAGGTTCAGGTCCGCCAGGGCTTGCCCCATGTCTTGTCCAGAAATTTCATATTTGGCCAGTAAGTGCCCGAGCTTTCTTGATCTCAGATAGGCCTCTACATCAAGATGCACATCGTGGGTAAGCAGGGTAAATACGCCTTGTTGATTTTTTTGCCGCTGTGCGAAGTCAACTCTGGAGGGAACGATTTCGAATTCATTGCCGACTTTCAACCTGTCGTCATTAACCAGTTCCCATACCGCGACGCTCTTCAAACTATGCGGGATGCGAGCATGCGCCCCGGTTTTGAAACCAGGAGCATCGTGGTCAGCGAGATCGAAGAAGGCAAAAAAAGCGGCGACATAAGGGCTTTTTGTCCAATCCAGAAGCGGTGTTATAAGACCGTGGCGCCGGCCAATAGCCCACCAATCATTTTCCTTCAGTTCACTGCTTTGGAACCCTGGCAATCCCACTGCCAGAGCTTTGAAGTGCTCCAGATAATCGTCGCGGCCCCGCTCATAGGCGCCAGGCGCATACAGTTTTTTGACGGCCCGGGTCCGGTCACCACCCCGCATTCGATCGAGGCGCCGTTCCCAGGGAGAAGACAACCGCCATAACAGGTCTCGTTGTCCGCGGAAGAGCCGTTCACCTAAGAAGGGTCTCTTACGCACTTCCGAGATGAATTGATCCCAAGTACTGCAGGGATAAATTCGAACCTCATTTTCCGGGTCGCACCGGGGTAGCACTGGGGTTTTTGCTGTTTCGCCTGTCTTCGTAACGCTTTGATTTTGTTGGCTCCCCCGGACGGGCTCGAACCGCCGACCTAGTGATTAACAGTCACCCGCTCTACCGACTGAGCTACAGGGGAATCTCGATAGTTGGATCATTTTATGTTTTCTGACGGCATTGGTCAATCGCGAACGTTACCCCAAAATCCGCGGCTGGAATTTGGCTGAAGCGCCCGGCTGCCATTTTCGGGCATTTTTTAGCGCCGGCGTCGCACGTTTGGCCTACTGGCGTGGGCGGGGTGGCGCGGATTCCTGGTTTTTCGGCTGGCTAACGCCTT
>JBGTCG010000107.1:0-6587 GCA_041748915.1 Methylococcales bacterium | reverse complement strand
ACCATACACCATGCCATTCTTAACGTATTCGCTCGCGCCGCAATGCTTGCAGGATATTGTCTCCATACCACCCCCTTGCAATCGTTAGAAACTAATCATAGCAAATAACGCATCAAATATCTATATTTAGTTAGGACTCTCGCTTTTCCAAGGATCAAATATAGGGTAACCAATGCTAGAAACGCCTTGAACTGTATGGAGCGGCGAGTTTCCATGGCGTTGCAGTGGTACTCCATCAACTTATTTTCAAATCAGCGCTATCCGAATTTGTGCCGTCAACCATCAGAGCCCACCGTTTCTTGTTTGTTGATCCGTCCGTCCCCTAATTCTCCGGCTAACCCATAATCATAAAGTTTCTGCATATCTACCACACGTCAGGACTTCCCGGCAACAAAATTGTGATGTTGGTCCGTTTACCGTATAACATCCTGAAATGGGGTGTTATACAGTTCTGGAGATCACGCCATGCTGGCTTTGCCGCCCGGCTTGACCCAGAAATTCGAATCGCTATTGGAAAAGCGGAGTGTCCCGAACAATCGTCGGGCCGACTATCATAAGTGGTTGCGGTACTACCTCGATTTCTGTCATAAATATCTTGGATTGCAGGAAGCGCGGCAATTTTTCAGCGTTTGCCGAAAAATTGGGTGTCAAAAACCAGCAGAAGCTCAGCACCGCCAAGCTAGGCAGGCAATCGCCCTATATTACAGAGGGATTGTGGACCAAGCGATACCGATCGAAAAAACGCAGACTGGCACCATTTCGCATACAAACCTCAATAACAAAAACCTTTCTGTGAACGGAAACCATCGGTGGACCCTCTCGAGTCGAGACCCGGTTGACGACGAGTGTGTGCGAAGAGATATTCTGACTCCGCCAGAATCTGTTTTCTGGTTAGTTCGGAGATTGCGATATCAGGATGTCAGGATAACATCGTTCTGATTCATCTTTCTGACCGACAAGGCCAATAAAATGTAGGACCAACCGGCCATGATCAGTTCAAGAGCGATAAACAGGCCGATTACCCAAAGTCCGGACGCGGGCCATTGGGCTATGATCATCAAGCCGATCAGGATACTCAATACGCCGCTAAATAATGTCCACGACCACGCCGGTGTACCGCGGTGCTGCAACGCGAAGACGGCACGGAAGATTCCGACCGTGATCAGGGCAACCCCGATAATCAGCGTCAATAACGTCGATGCCACAAGAGGATTGTTCACGATGACCAAACCGACCACCAGATACAACAATGCGTTTACCGCATGGGAGAGGAATCCGCTCCAGCCCTTGCAACAAGTAAAAGCATGAGCGAGTTGAAATCCTCCGCCGATCAAAAGGAGCACGCCAAAAAATACTACGCTTGCGAGAGTCAGAAAGATTGCCACCCCGAGACCGATTGTACCCAGGATCAGAAACGTGATTCCAAGACCCATCATCCAGCCCCAATGCTTTTTCAGATCACCAAGATCGGGTGTAAATAATCCGCGGACCGGCAAATCTTGTTCTTTAGTCATTATAGTTCTCTTTGTAAATGGTTCGATCTATTTGATAGACAAAACTTTCGGATTTTGGTTTTCGGCGCCTTCCCGGTTAAAAAGGGTTGTTCGGCTTCAGGGATTTCCTCCCTGGTTCTGGGTGCTATTGAACCATCTGCACGGGTATTGCGCCAATACTTTTTCCGAGGCGCTGGACGAGCCGGATGCAATACCAGAACTAATCTGGGCCGAGGAAGCAAAAAAACGGCTGGCGGCATATCGGAACGGCAAGCTCGAAGGCGTTCCGGAGGAGGAAGTATTCAACGAATAAAAATAAAAATCAAATTTTCATAGCAAGCGTAGTGTGCGCCGTGCGCGCGAATCGTTTGTTGGTGTCATTGGCTCCGGATTTGTTGATAGCGCTGCCCTCAAAGCACGGTCTGAATCCCAAGTTCGACCACCTTGTCCGGGGGAATTTGATAGAAAGCAGTGGCCGGCAGCGCGTTGCGGTACAGAAACGAGAACAGCTCCTCGCGCCAATACCACATGCCGACCCGGTTATCTGACGCGATCGCGGTTTGCCGGCCTATGTAATACGAGGTGTGCTCGGGATCGGCTTGAATTCCGGACGATGCGCACATAGCAAGCGCTTGCGGAATATTCGGTGTTTCCATGTAGCCATAATTGATAATGACCTGGAAAATACCAAGACTGAGTTTACGTACATTTACTCTGTCCGCGAGCCTCACGCGAGGCTGACGGGCGGTAACCACTGTCAACCAAACCACTTGATGGTGCAAGACCTGGTTATGCTCGAGATGATGCAATAAGATCAACGGCACCCGATCCAGGTACGCCGTGAAAAAAACCGCGGTGCCTTTGACTCGCGCCGGGCTGTTCGAATCCAGGTGAGCCAAGAAATCGGGAATCGCGGGACGTTTTTCCATCTGTTGGCGTTCGCTGAGCAATTCGCGCCCCTGATACCAGGTGGTCAATAACAGTAAAATCACACCACCGATCAATAACGGCAGCCAGCCTCCGTCGGCGATTTTCAGCAGATTCGAGCCGAAAAAAGTGAGATCGATCGCGAAAAAGCCGGCTATCAGCAGCCGCAGCAGCCATCGTCTGGCGCCCGGTTCCTGGCTTACGACCTGAAAAAATAGTACCGTCGTGATGACCATGGCGCCCGAGACCGCGAGCCCATAGGCCGC
Source organism: Methylococcales bacterium (assembly GCA_041748915.1). Lineage (GTDB taxonomy): Bacteria > Pseudomonadota > Gammaproteobacteria > Methylococcales > UBA1147 > UBA1147. The sequence continues at coordinate 3,901 of JBGTCG010000107.1, read as the reverse complement.
GGCCAGACGTTCCGACGAACCGAACTCCAGAACGATCAGCAAAGTGCCAACCAGCAGGAGGCTGTTCATCGCGGGCACATAGATCTGTCCGATTTTCTCGGCCGAGGTTTGCCGGATCATCAGGCGCGGGCACAGCCCGAGTTGAATGGCCTGATAGGTCAGTGAGAAAACCCCGGTAATCATGGCCTGGGAAGCGATCACGGTCGCCGCTGTCGAGATCAATATCAACGGAAGGAGTGACCACTCCGGGGCTAATTGAAAGAACGGATGGGTGATCGTGCGCCCGGACTGCAATAGTAACGCGCCTTGGCCGAAATAATTCAGTAACAGCCCCGGCAGCGCGATCCCGAACCACGTCGCCCGGACCGGCAAGCGGCCAAAATGGCCGATGTCCGCGTACAGCGCTTCGGCGCCCGTAACCGTCAGGAAGACGGCTCCGAGAATAATGAAGCCGTGGCCACTGTTATGCAGCAAAAACAACAACCCGTAATGAGGCGACAGCGCCGCCAGCACTTCAGGATTGCGCACGATCGCATTGATTCCGAGAATTGCAAGTACGCTGAACCACAGCAATATGATTGGCCCGAAAAATATCCCGATTTTGCCGGTTCCATGGGATTGCACGGCGAACAGACCAACCAAGATGACCAGCGTGGCCGGGATCACCATGCTGGAGAGCGCGGGCATCGCCGTTTCCAACCCTTCGACCGCGCTCAATACCGAAATCGCGGGCGTGATCATGCCGTCGCCGTAAAGCAGCGCAGCGCCGGCCATGCCCAGGAACACGGCGAGCCGGTAGCGGCGGGGCGGTTTGTTGTTCTCGCCGGGGCTGATCAGTGACAGCAACGCCAGAATGCCTCCTTCGCCATGATTGTCGATTCGGATCAGGCACACGACATATTTCAACGTGACCACGAAAATCAGGGTCCAGGTCACCAGCGACAGGACTCCCATAACATTCGCGTGACCGAGTTCGATCGGATCGCTTCCAAAAAAGCAGGCGCGCAAAGCATAGAGCGGGCTGGTACCGATATCTCCGTAAACCACGCCGAGGGCGGCGAGGCTGGTCGGCAGAAAGCGGCTATGGTCCTTACTGGCTGAATTCATTGTCAAATCCATTTCCGTTTCTAAATTACTGGTTGATTGAGGACTCATCGGGCGAAACCGCAAGCCGGGGCATTGCTCGATGCGGCCGATACCTTTCGACACCGATTCGGGCCATTCCTTGTGGCTCCTATTGCGCGTCAGTTTCTTCGATCGGGTGGAAACCGATCGGCAGCCGGGTCAACCGGCGATCCGCTCGGGTCTTAACCGCGTCAGGAGATTACCACAAAGTACTGCTGAAAAGATCTTGCGGGCGCGTTGCCGCGGGACTTTTGCATCGCTTGAAGAGTTTGCAGAGCTTTGCGATCTAGTCGGTGAAGACCTGGAATTACTTGTGGCCGCCGGCGCGCTCGCGGGGACTCAGCGGCAATCGCCACCGCGCGCATTGGGACCTGGCCGGTATCGACAAGGCTCTGCCGGTCTTCGCCAACCGCGCTGCAATGAGGGCGGGCCGCTGTGGAGGTTGTCACCGAAACCGAGGATAGTCATTCCGGTGGGAACACGGATCCAGCGTCCAGGAATACCAAGGCTCTCACGTTCTTGTGCCTGGATGCCGGAGTCCGATCCGGCATGGCAATATTTACTAACGAGCTGTATTTTAATCTGGCCTAATTTATGCTCAACACTAAAGCGGCAAACGGAATAGTCTCTCGGACAAAAAAAGAGCGATCCAGTGCCCATCAATAAAAGCTTGGCTGGAGATGGCGGGATGAGCCGCAGTCTGGCCGAAGCGCTTGTTGCGGCAAAACGAATCGCAATATTGATGCCTTGCCGATCGTGTACAATCGATTGGCGGACGGCGCGGAATACCTGAAGGAAATCTGAAAAAGCAGGCTGATAACAGGCATGAAATTCGAACAGGGCACATCCGGCAATTCTGGCGTCCGACCATGGCGCGGAAATCATCATGGGCAGATACGGCCGAACACAGGAAGCCGGTTGATCGGCGCCGATGCGAGTCAAGCGAAAATCATGCAGATCGAAGCCTTCTAAGAGGCCTAGGCCCTCGTCGAGACGTTGCATTACCTTTAAGCCCATGGTCAAGTTTAAAGTTTACTGTCTTTATAGTTCCGTGCTTCTCGCGTGGCTCTTGGTGACATCGGTGACGACAGGTTTGGTCGTCAAGGTTGTACTGCAACAAGTTGAAGCGGCTTTCAATCAACGTGTCATGCAATTGCACGAAAAGATTGAGCATATCGCCAGGGACAACGAATCGATTTTGGAAGGCTTTTCCGCATTTCTGAGCGCCATTGAATATGCGGATAGGGACAGCGCATCTCGTTATGCGCGGCAAATACTCGCCCACTACCCGCATGTTTTCAGACTCGAGGTGATTTTGAGGGTGAAACGAAAAGATCTGCCCGATTTTGTCGCCAGGCAAAAAAGCACTTGGTTTCCGGAATTCCAAGTAAACCCGGTCAATTACGGTCCCGGTCACGCTCAATTTTCGATTGTCGATAAGCCGCTTTATCACCCGATTGTTTTCGTTGAACCTAATTTGGCTTCCGATAAACGCCTGATCGGCGCTGATATAGACTCGGCTCCCTTTCTAAGCATAGCTCTCAATCGGTCAATCCAAACGCAAACCTCGGTAGCCACCATACCGTTTAATCTCTCGGAAGGTCCTCGAGGATATGTTCTGTTTCGCCCTGTCCCCCGTCAACCGCGAGTGCCAATACCCAAGCAAAAACAAGCATTCGTACTTTTGGAAGTCAATGCCGACGCGATTCGAAAAGAAATTGACTTCCTGGTTGAAAATCAGGAGCTTCGCTTGTATTACACCGGCTACGCAAGCAACGATCCGGAAGGGTTCTTGATTTATATCGCGGGACCCTCGCGGAACCGATTCGAAGCCGAATTTTTACCTAGATTCGCAACGGAAAGAAAGCTCAATAAACCCGGTCAGCCGTACTTGCTCAGGGTAAGCCAACAACTTTCCTGGTCAGAAATCAATTTGCCCTTATTGATAGCAACGAGTTGTACCTCACTTATATCTTTAATCTTTATACTGTTTTTATTGTCCTCTTATTTCAGACGGGAACAACAAAGACAACATTCCGCCAAACGTTTAATGCACATGGCGACTCACGATCCATTGACTGGACTCCCCAACAGGACGCTGCTGGCGGATCGATTTTCTCAAGCGTGCACGCGAGCACAGCGGCGAAAAACACAATTTTCCATCGTATTCATCGATCTTAACGGATTTAAAGCGGTAAACGACACATTTGGGCACGATATCGGCGATCAGTTGCTTATTACGTCGGGGCTCGTATTAAAAGAATGCATCAGACATGAGGATACCCTGTGCCGAATCAGCGGCGATGAATTCGTGATGCTTCTGGAAGATACGACAGTTCAGAATGCTGAAGTAGTCGCCAGCAAAATTCTGGAGAGATCTGCAGAGCCCATCATTACTCAAGGCGTTGAACTGACACCCAGTTTTAGCTTGGGCATTGCCGTGTACCCGGAAGACGGAACGACGATGAGCGAGATATTAAGAAAGGCCGATCAAAGGATGTACGCGGCGAAAGGGGAGAATAGGAAAAATAAACGGGACTTTTTTATCAAGCGGAACAGCGTTTAAAAATTAATAAATTGTCCATTCTAGTAGAGCGTTTTGACAAAAGGTTTACACTCATTTCGACCAGAACACGTAGAAACTATGAAGGACCGCTATCGGATATCGTAACGTTTTTTACGCAAACAAAGAGGATAAACAAATGACAGCGGTCCTGGAGAGAAAAGATAGCGCATTGGAACCGGTTTTGTACACGGTTTTAGAGTTAAGCAACAA
>JBGTCG010000106.1:0-35525 GCA_041748915.1 Methylococcales bacterium | reverse complement strand
CGCTATTTTTGCGAAAGCTTGTTTTGGGCATCCAAGCCCAAGCAAGCGGCAAAAACGTAACGCGACCGCTATCGCCTGCGGCGCCCCGGCCGTCCTGCGTCTCTCGTCCCGACCCAGCAAGGGGTCGGGACATCGTTCCACCATGACTGGACGCCCTTTCGCGATGCCTTTTATGTTCCCTCCGCCCGCTGCTCCCGCAGCGATCTCCTGGAACACATCCGGCGCTAGGGCTACCGCGGGGGCTACGCGGGATGTCCGCCGTTTTTGGCGCCAGAGGCGAGATAATCGCTGATTGGCCGTTCATCTTTCTCCGGAATCGGCACATAGTATTCTTCCACGTATTCCGGACTCGTTTTTACCTGATCCTTATTTAACGCGATCTCGAGCGCTTCACCGCGTATGTGCAGCGTATCCAACGGTATCACAATCTTTTTACCGCCCACCAGGCCCATGATCTGATCCACCGCAATCACGGCACTGACCGTCGAAATCGCTTTGTCCATCACGAGATTATCCACCGTACCCACCGCCTCACCGTCGACGTCGACGACGTCCATGCCAATAATCTCCTTGGGCGTCTTATTGTAAAGCTCGTCCGCGTTCCGCTCGGGTTGAACAGGAACCGGTATCTCTGCAGCCGGGGCGGCCCCTCCATTTTCATCGATTGTATCAACAGGAACCTCCACCAGCATGATTCGCGGCTGCATTGCGTGATCCGCGAGAAACGGATCGCCCGGAATTTCCAGGGCGGAAGCCGGGGCCGCAAACGCTGCAATCGTAAAAAGACCAGCGCACAGCGCCATCCCCGGATGTGTATTTCTAAGGGTTTTCATAAAAGCCTCCGCGTGAACATCATTCGAAACGTTGTCTACAACCCGTGTCATCAACTGATCGGGCGGGTACGCCAAATCAGGCAATACCAATGCCAGACTACTTCAAGGAGGTAAATTTAGTGGTCTTCGCGATGGTGACCAGAAATCCTCATGCTCGCTTGAAAGAATTGCACACTGCGGCAGATTGATATGTAAGAATTACAAAGAGATCGCCGAAAACGGGAACATTGAATCGAGATCTTCCGTATATGGCGATCTCAATTGGAGTGGTCGAGATGCAGGATATTCTGTGCGCGAAAGCACCGAATAGAAGTCACCGAAGCTCGACGGCCGTATTGGTGCTGATCACAAAATGGCGGATACGGCGGAATACTGCTGCGTTGCGTAATCCTGGCATTGTGGGAAACAATTGCTCGATTGGCATTTCCGTTGCTTGATAAATGGCTCCTAGTCGCTAATTTAAGAGGATTATCAATGAAATCCAAATTACATAAACTCTCGATCGTCGCGTGGATCCTAAGCGTGGCGCTGGTGGCAGGGTGCGCGGGCACCAAAACTCAATCCAGTACGGGCGAGTACGTCGATGACTCGGTCGTTACTTCGAAGGTGGTGTCGGAACTCGCCGCGTCCGAAGAAACCAGTGCATTGGACATCGAAGTGGAAACCTTTAAAGGCGTGGTGCAACTCAGCGGTTTCGTAGGCAGTTCGTCCGAGAAGCAGGCGGCAAACCGAATTGCAAAAGAAGTTGAGGGTGTACTGGAGGTTGAAAACGATCTTATCGTGAATAACTAAACTGCCGGTTACGGAACGAAGGGTGCGCGCTTGCTTGAATGGAAGCAAAAGAACGCGGACGAAGGGCGTAAAATTCAGTTTACGTTTTTTACTTTTGCTTTGGTGACCTTTGCCGGCACGGCATGGAAAACGGACTTTTACTAGCCGAACCCGGCGGAGGTTTGTTTCCAGCGGAACGACAGGTTCATTGCTGCCAGAGTTTTGTAGCACCAGTGCCTTCCGCCGGCGCTTCAGCGCCAATCTTTTGCGTCGAAGCGGCTTCCGCAGTTAGCGGCTTGGCCATAGCCAGATCATATGCGGTGTGGCGTTTGTCTTTGGCGGGAGGGGGCGATTCCGCGACGGTGCAATTGCTTAGTTTCAGGCTCGGCGGGTCGGTCGTAAATAAAATAGGCGACAATTTGCGAAGCGTGCTCAATCCCAGGATCTGCCTGTCGGCATTCGGAAAAACCGCGACTTCGACATCGCGAACAACGCAGTGTCCATCGAGCGTAATTGTCGATACACGATAAAGCGGTACAGCGAGTTGCGAACCATCAGCAAGTCTGCCGTCCAATTCTTTAAGATATTCGACCATTCCATTTTGCCGGAGCAACTCCAGGTTCGCCGAGTTGATAACGGTGTAGCTCGAGCCAGTATCGAGCAGGAACATGGACGGTTTACCGCCCGCGAATTGTCCTTCGATATAGTAGGTATGAGCACGGCTTGATTTCAGCAATACCTGATGCTGGAGATCGGCGGCGTGCGCCAGCACTGAGAAGAAGACAGACAAAATAATGGAACCGATTCGGAATACCACGTTAAACCTCTCGTCTACTCGGTGGTCCTTATTGGTATAAAATACGTCGTATACCGATCAGGACAGTTTACGAAGCCGCTTGTTTCGAGCATGAAATTTCTATTCTAGTTTAATGAATTTAAAAATGTAAGCTGGTTGGAAATTATGCTGCAATCTTCTTCACAAAATCAAATTAAAAAACGCGGAAATGGCTCAATTTGAAGACCGCGCCCGCGGTTGCGCATTCTGCTTCGAAAGCTCTGGTATCGTCCAGCACTGAGCGATTCCGGTTTTGTATTGCAGCGCCGGCTTGCGGAAAATGTGTTCACCGTCCGTTCTGGGTCTACCGCAACGGCGCCGTTGTTCCGCCCGTCCTGAACCTCGCGTAATCATTCAGGACCAAGGCGTGATCGAAAACCAGCGGGTACCGGATTTCATGCAAAGTGACCACCTGGATCGACTTGGCGTCATCCGCGGCTTCGGGTGATCCCGAAGATTCCGCGACGTAGACCGCGGTAACGGTATGATCCCGCGGGTCCCTCCGCGGATCGGAGTAGAGTCCAAGCAAGGCTTTCAAGCTGACCCGCAAGCCGGTTTCTTCTAATGCTTCGCGGATTGCGGCGGCCTCCACGGTTTCGCCGATGTCGACGAAGCCTCCCGGAATGGCCCAGCCGAGCGGCGGATTGCGGCGCTCAATGAGCACGATGGGCCGGTCCGGCCGGTCTGTGAGTTCAATGATCGTGTCCGCCGCGAGCAACGGCGTTAGCGGGCGGGGCATCGAGATTGTGATCCGTAATTTTAAAAACGCTATCCTACAACAATTCGTTCCCCAAAAGCGCTATTCGACTTTGCGCGCGGCGGAAAGCCGTTTTGGTGAGGAAGGTCAGGTACGACGAGGCGGACGGAATGATCCAACAGGTCTTTTCGGCATCCGGACAAATCCGGCCTGCGATGCTAGAATACGCACCCCTTTTTTGAATTTCCGGCAATTACTCATGAAGGTGAGTCTAAAAACGCTCGGCTGCAGGCTTAATGAAGCTGAAAGTGAAAGCTGGGCAAATCAGTTTCAATCGGCCGGCCATGCAATCGTGCGTTCACCGCAACAGGCCGATCTGATTGTATTGAATACTTGCGCAGTGACCAGCGAGGCCGGGCGAAAGTCACGCCAGATGATTCGGCGCCTGCATCGTGGGAATCCCGCGGCCAAATTGGTCGTCAGCGGTTGCTATGCCACTTTGGAAGCCGATGAGGCGGCTGCCGAATTCGGGGTCGACCTGATCATCCCGAATCGGGAAAAGCACCGATTGCTTGAGCTGGTCAGGGAACGGGTCATGCCCGACGCGATGCCGGCCGCCGCTACGCTGCCGGGCGAGGTATCCCTGTTCCGCCAAGGGCGGCAACGAGCCTTTGTCAAGGTCCAGGACGGTTGTCGATACCGCTGTACATTCTGCATTGTGACCGTGGCCCGCGGGGAAGAAAAAAGCCTTCCGGCCGACCAGATTATCGGCCAGATCAATGGTCTTCACCGGCAAGGCATACACGAAATCGTTCTGACCGGCGTTCATCTCGGCGGTTACGGAGCCGACCTCGGCACGAGTCTTGACTCATTGATTCAACAGATTCTGAATCGCACCGCGATTCCACGAATTCGTCTCGGTTCCGTTGAACCCTGGGATTTGCGGCAATCCTTCTTCAAATTGTTCCGCGATCCGCGACTAATGCCGCACCTGCATCTTCCGCTGCAGAGCGGTTCGGACTCGATATTGCGGCGTATGGCGAGGCGCTGCAAAATAGCGAACTTCATGCGGCTTGCCGAGCGGGCCAGAAGCGAAGTGGCCGACATCAATCTGACCACCGATATCATCGTCGGTTTTCCCGGTGAAACCGAACCGGAATGGCAGGAAAGCCTTACCAATATCGAAAAAATCGGTTTTGGCCAACTCCATATCTTTACTTATTCGGCGCGCGAAGGAACCAAAGCCGCGCGGTTTCCCGATGCGGTTCCTCGCTCGGAGAAAAAGAAAAGGAGTCAACTCCTGCATCAACTCGCGGAGTCCATGAAAAGGGACACGTTCAGGCGATATCTGGGCCGGAGGTTTCCGGTACTCTGTGAAGCTTCGCCTGACCAGTCGGCCGTGGGCCCGAATGCCGTCAGCGGATACACGCCCAATTATCTAAGGATATCGGTTCCGATCAAACCCGGCATCGAGAATACCATCCAAACCGTCCGATTAACGGGAATTCTGAATTCCGGTACCGGTTTGCAAGGACAACTCGATACTGGTCCGGAAACCGTGAATTGACCGGGTTGCGTGCTGGAAACCTGGCTCCAGGTTTAATGGCTCAACGAAGAAGCCCATCCGGAGAAGCCGGATTGGGCTGCTTTTTATCGTGAACGTAGAGGGTAGCCCCGATGACGGCCGCGGGCGGCACGATCAAGTTAAGCAGCGGCACCGCCAGTCCGACCAGCGCCAGGCCACCAAAGGCGGTTACGTTCAGACGGTAGGGCCGCATGAGCCACCGCTGCTCCGGAAAGGTCAAACCTGTTTCCTCCAGTGGATAAGCCATATACTCCATCCCTAGAAACCACGCGCTGAAGTAAATCCACAAAAACGGAGCCACGAGGTTAACGCCGGGTATCAGAAATAAAAGCAGCAGCGGAACGGCGCGACTCAGATAATAGGACAGGCGGGTAATTTCGGACGAAAGCGCTGCAATCCGTCCGGGTTCCCCGGAACGATGGTTACCGCCGGACCGATCCTCGAGGATCTGCGACTCCACCTTTCTGGCGAGTCTGCCGTAGAAAAGGCAGCCTATAATATTCGCGGCCAGACTGAAGCTAAACACCGCGAACAGCACAAGTGCCAAGCCGAACACAGGCCACATCAACCAGCGCAACCAATCCAGCCAGGCGGGAATCAACCATTCCAGAAATTCAGCAAAATAATAACCGGACATCCAGAATGCCGCGCCGAACAGTACCAGATTCAGCAGAACCGGAACGACGACAAATTTGCGAAATCCGGGGGTAAAAACAAGCGGCAGGCCGCGAAAGCCGCAACGAATACCATACCAAACAGATTCGGAACGGTTTTGTAATGGCAACGGACGGTCCTCTTGCATCGATATGGCAACTGATCTCTTTCAATACAGGCAAAAACAGGACCGCGGCTGAAACGTATTGCTCGAAACGCTGGGTATCAGGACAACTTGAACAACGACGAATCCAAACGGTGCCGGTTTAATAAGCGATAAAATTCGGTCCGATTCCGTTTAGCCATCTTTGCCGCCTTACTGACGTTGCCTTGGGACATTTTTAGGACTCGAATCAGATAATCACGCTCGAACTCGTTGCGAGCCTCGCGTAGAGAAGGCATCGTTCTCCCATCTTCCCGTAGCGCATTTTGGATCAGGGTCACAGGGACCAGCGGGGTTGTCGAAAGCGCCACCGATTGTTCGACCACATTATGCAGTTGCCTTACATTTCCTGGCCATTCGTAATTCACCAGCATTTCGAGCGCTTCCGGGGAAAACCCTTTGACACGCGGCCCATAGCGGGCTTCGAGCCGTTTCAGGAAATGTGTGGCCAATATCGGAATATCCTCTCGGCGTTGCGCCAGCGATGGTATCTGCAGCGTTACCACATTCAGCCGGTAAAAAAGATCTTTCCGGAAATCGCCGTCTTCCATCGCTTCATATAAATCAGTATGGGTTGCGGCAACGACCCGCACATCGACGATTGTATCCTCGTTGGCGCCGACCGCCCTGACTCTGCGTTCCTGCAACGCTCTCAGCAACTTGACCTGGAAGACTTGCGGCATATCTCCGATCTCGTCAAGAAACAGAGTCCCGCTGTGAGCCGCACGAAACAAGCCTCGATGATCGCGCGTGGCGCCGGTAAATGAGCCCTTGCAATGGCCGAAAAACTCGGACTCGAACAGGTTCTCGGGAATGGCATTGCAGTTCACCGCGATAAACGGTTTGTCGCGACGGGCGCCCGCGTCATGGATGGCCCTGGCCAATAGCTCCTTCCCGGTTCCGCTTTCCCCCTGCAGCAACACGCTGGCGTCAGTCTGGGCAATTCGACGGGCCTTCGCCAGTAAACTTTCCATCACCGGACTGTTGGTGACGATCGAACTGCGCCATTTCTCGGTACTTTGATTGGGTATTGTTTCGCCGTTGAGCTTGAGGGCTTTGTCCACCAAACCGATGAGCTCCTTGCTATCGACCGGCTTGGTCAAGAAGCCGAAAACTCCCTTTCGTGTTGCGTTCACCGCGTCGTCGATGGTGCCGTGCGCGGTAATGATGATAACGGGCATGGTCGGTTGGTTCTTGTGAATAGCACTGAATAAAGCCAATCCGTTCATATCGTTCATGCGCAAATCAGTAATCAAAATATTCGGGTGGAACACCGGCAACTGAGCGAGCGCTTCCGTACCTCCGCCGACGGCTTTTATCTCGAAACCGGCCGCGGTGAGACGCAGCGAAAGCAACCGTAATAGATCCGGATCGTCATCGGCCAAAAGTATTCGTTTACTGACATGATTATTCACGGGATCCCCAATTCGTCGCGTTGGTGAAATGTCTTTTCGATTTCCTTTAACGCATTCAGCTTTGCTTTTAGTTGTTGTAGTTCCTGGTCCTTCAATTTCAATTCTTGCTTCAGTATTGCCGCGTTTGTTCCGAGTTCTGCAAGTTCTTTTTCCAGCACTTCGCTTTGCTCCGCTTGTTTGACCAACTGGTTGGCCAGGGCCAGCTCATACCTGACCAAATTCCTTATTTCCGTCTGCAAGAGGCGCTTTCGTACCGATTCCAGGATCAATACCGCCTTTTCCGGGCCGCCGCACTCCGGGGTTAGCATCATGGCCAAAGCGGTCCGTATTTGAATCGAGACACCGGTGATGTTACCCGCCTCGCCGCGGATCAATCGGCCGCACTCGGCGACTCGGTCCAATGCAGAGAGCCCGGCGAAATAACCTCCATAAAGGCTTATTGTTCTAATATCATCGAGACCATCATCCACAGGTTCGAACACGACGGTTTGAGCCTTCCCTTGATCCTTGGCCCCCGAAAACAAACATCCTCCCGGCAATACCGCTAGCATAACAATAAACGATATTTGAAAAAATTTCATCGTTTTCGTTTACGCATCATATCTATAGGAATCAGAATACGGAAATGAGCGCCTCTCTTTCTGCTCATGGGATCCAGAATTTCGATGGAGCCGAAATGGGCCGAAACGCATTCCTTGACGATGGCCAGACCCAATCCGCTACCTTTAATTCCCGCGTCACGGGTCGCCCGGCCCTGGTAGAACAACTCGAAAACCTTCTTACGTTCTTCCCGAGGAATTCCAGGGCCTTCATCTTCAATATCCATTTGAACAAACCCACCGGAAACCCTTAGAAATATCGTGATTTCACCACCGTTTGGCGAATATTTGAGCGCGTTGGACAACAGATTATCAATGATAACCCGTAATTCGTTTCGGAAACCGAAAACCATAACGGGAACTACGTCCAGGTTCAATACGATTTCTTTCGCTCTCAAATTGATCTGATATTCCTTGATCACCGATTCCAACAACCGTCGCAGTTCGATCACTTCGCGGTTTAAATCGACCATTTGTGATTGGAGCTGCCGGAAATTCAACAAATCTTCGATTAATTGATCCAGTTTCGAAATGCTTCCCTGCAAAATATTCACGATATCGATTTGTTCCTCGTTTAGTTCGCCAACGACCTCATCCGCCAGTAACCCGATCCCCTCGTTGATGGTGGCCAACGGAGTTTTCAGTTCATGGGATACATTGCGGAAAAAGCGTTGCTTGTTTTCTTCGAGTTGTTTAAGCCGTAGCCGCAGCCAGTTCAGCCGGCTGCCCAGGTACTCAAAGTCCATCGTTCCATAAACCTGAATCGCGGACCTATAGTCACCTCGCCCCAAAATTCTGATGGAATGATCCAGTTGCCGTATCGGCTTGATAATCAGATATACAAAAATGATGATCAAAAAAACCGACACCGGCAGCAAAAAACTGGATTGCGTGAATATTTGTCTTTTAAGTTCCTGATATTCTGCATCGAGATCACCGACCTCTTCATTAATCAAAAATGCGCTCTGCTCGCCCAAATCAAGGATTAGCCGATTCAGGATTTTGAATCGTTCAGAGATATTTTCGAGCAGTTCCGAATCATTACGCTCGCGACTCACCTCGCGATATAATTCGAATTCCTCCGCTGCCAGTTCTTTCATGGTCCGCCACAGACGGTCCTGGTCGACCAAATTAATAAGATCATGAATCAGCACCACGAATTCGTCGTGAGCGACCTCATAGGCGTGAAAAAAAACCGGGTCCGCCAGCACGAAATATTGCTGGGCGCTCCGTTCCATGGTATTCAATTTTTCCAATAAGACCTGGCTCTTACTGGTGACATGAACCGCGCGGTAGACCGTAATCCGGCTTACCGTCGTCAGCGCGTCAATGGAATAGATAGCCGAGAATAGCGCAATCAATAATGGAAGAACAACCAGCCCGAATCCAAATAGAACCAGAAACCGTAACGACGGGGGTTGAAACAGACGGGCCAATTTCGACATCAGCGCAACCATGCCCGCTTGAAAGCCATCGCTCGAACAACGGTCTCCACAAGACGCCTAATGTCAACCGGGAAATATGCTGTGGCGAGTCCTTTTCCGGCGCACAGTTTTCATTCTCGAATTCCCCCCGATTCACTTAACCGCCGGCCAGAACTATAATCGGCGATTGTTGGCCAAGCCTCCCGGCAAGCATCGGCAATCGCCATGGCAAGCCCTTGGAACAACCGCGAGCGCGTTCATATTCAAGCGCGCGGCAACGAAAAAGTTAATACTTCGTCCAGTGACGATAGATTCATCAATAACATCAACAGGCGGTCCAATCCGACCGCGACCCCTGAACAATCAGGAAACCCCGCCGCCAGCGCCGCAAGAAAGCGTTCATCGATCGGCGGCAGCGTTTTGCCGGTTTCAGCGCGGATCTTCAGATCGCGCTGAAACCGTTTTCGCTGCTCCTGTTCGCAATTCAATTCGCCGAATCCATTCGCCAGTTCCACTCCTCCATAAAACACCTCAATCCGGTCGGCGAAGCGTGGATCATCCGCTCGGATCCGCGCCATGGCACACTGATTCGCGGGATAATTCGTTACAAAGCACAATCCTGTTTTACCGAGATGCGGCTGTACCCGAAGCCCAAACAGATACTCCTGCCACAACCGCCGATCGTTACCGCACAGGGCCAAGGCGCTCAGATCGCCAACCTGTTCGCAATAATTTATGAATTCCGCAATGCCGGCACTTAACGGATCAAACCCGCAGTGGCGAATGAACGCCTGCCGATAACTGATCCGCTCGGATTCCTGACCAGGGCGAGACAGTCCCAGCGCCTGGCCCAATAATCTATTGATATCCTCGATCAGCAGATCGAGATCGTAGCCGACTCGATACCACTCGAGAATGGTAAATTCCGGGTTGTGCCAGCGGCCAAACTCGCCGTTCCGATACGCTTTGCAAATCTGATAAATCGAGCCGCTGCCCGCGGCCAGCAGACGTTTCATCGAATACTCCGGCGACGTCTGCAGGTACAGGATTTGATCATCGCTCGATCCTTCGAATTTCAGCTCCGTGCTAAAAAAATCCAGATTGGGATCGGTACCTATCGTGTGGCAGAGAGTTGGCGTTTCCACTTCCATCACGCGCTGCCGCTCAAAGTAGGAACGGATTCGCGCCAGCATCCACGCCCGTTTTTGCAAGACCGCCAATGAACAACCGGGACGCCAATCGATTGGCAAACCGGCAGATTCAGACATCAGCTGGTTCGAATTCAACCTGCCGAGCGAATTATTCCTTTACCCTCGAAACATACTCACCCTTGCGGGTATCGACCCGAATCACTTCGTCAGTTTGGACAAACAACGGAACCCGAACAACCGCACCGGTTTCAAGAGTCGCGGGCTTACCGCCGCCGCCGGAAGTATCGCCACGGATTCCAGGATCGGTTTCGATAATTTTCAGCTCGACAAAATTGGGCGGCGCGACCGAGAGCGGTACGCCGTTCCATAGGGTCACCACGCAGACATCCTGTTCCTTCAGCCATTTTACGGCATCGCTGACCGCGTTGGAATCCGCGGAATATTGTTCAAATGTATCCACAACCATGAAATGCCAGAATTCGCCATCGTTATACAAATACTGCATATCCCGATCGACAACATCGGCGCCTTCCAGGGTTTCACCCGACTTGAAGGTCCGTTCAATGACCCTCCCGTTTTTCAGATTACGCAGTCTGACCCGGTTAAACGCTTGCCCCTTGCCGGGTTTAACAAATTCGTTTTCAATGATCGAACAAGGATCACCGTCGAACATCACCTTTAAACCACCTTTAAATTCATTGGTGCTATAGATCGCCATTCATTACTCTTATCGGTTCTTCCGCAACGGTAGTATTAAACGCCGTCATTATAGTCGAAACCGTTGCCGACTCAAGCACGTCGTATGCCATAACACGGTGAATCGAGCCCACTTTGCATAATCCCCCGCCCGGAAAGAACGATTTGGATCCGTGATTGACAACCGCATCAATTCCATATTACAGTTCCAACCATTCAAAAAGGATTTTCTATTGAATCGTCGCACCGAAGATTTCGGCGCGAGTGATCTATAAAGGAGTATTCTCCAAGCGTCCCTGTAGCGTTTGTGATATCGCGGCTGGCTCTGAACCTCTGCCAAACAATCCGTCGCGAGCTTACATCCGCTAACCCGGGCTACGAAAGGTATCGTATGATCGGAAAAATTGTATCCAGGATCAAGCGGCGGCTGGGTTGCAGCCGGCGCGAAAATATTTTCAAGATACTGCCGAAACACAGTGTATGCGCTGAACTAGGTGTGTTCAGAGGCGATTTTTCGAAGCTGATCCTGCGATACGCCGAACCCAAAGAGGCACATTTCGTGGACGTGTGGTGGCTGGCCTTCGGCGAATATTATCCGGACTGGGGCTCGTATACAAACCACGGAAAGCTGAAAACCCGAATAGTTTACGCAGAAGCCGAAGCCAAAATTAAAGCCTTCCCGGGCAAGCACGTCATTCACGTCGGAAGCGATCTCGAGTACTTGCAAACCATTCCCGATCAGTATTTCGATTGGGTGTACAGCCACGAATACGCGAATACGAACATACCTGGCAGGAACTGCAATTGCTGCGTCAGAAGATAAGGCCGAACGGGATCATCTGCGGCCACGATTGGTACGACGATGAGTCGCACGAACATTACGGGGTGAAAAAAGCCGTGGTCGAGTTCTGCAACACACACGACTGGAGACCGATCTACCAGGATTCCTACCTGCAGTGGGCCATCGTCAAAGCCTAGAGATTGCCCCGGACGATTGGTCGTGCCTAGAATCACCGGGGTTCAGTATTTCAGTGTGTAAGTTCGCGGTTGCACGGCTGAGTTGCCTGGAGCCGCAATAATAAGGGCATCCCCGCCGCGTGCGTCGGATAAAACCCCGCCGCGTTCATCCATGATGCAGACCGCTCGCGGGTCCGCAAGCCAGCCGACCTCCTGGCAAGAAGAACTGGCCAATTCATTCCAGAACATCGAGCAGTTGTTCGATTACCTGGATTTGGACAAGCGACTGCTTTTAGATAAGGTATCCGGAACCACTACGTTCCCGTTCAAGGTTACGCGGAGCTTCGCCGCAAAAATCGAACGCGGAAATTTCAATGACCCCTTGCTCAAACAGATTCTTCCCTCGTCCAGCGAATTTGAATACTTTCCAGGTTTTGGGGACAACCCGGTTGGCGATCTCGAAGCAATCACAACGCCGGGTTTGTTACATAAATATCACGGCAGGGTTCTGTTAATCACGACCGGGGCTTGCGCGGTCAATTGCCGTTTCTGTTTCCGGCGAAACTATCCCTATTCCGGGAACCAGCTCGGAACCTCGGGTCGCGCGGAAGCATTGCGCTACATTCAAAGCCAGGATGATATCAGGGAAGTCATTTTGAGCGGCGGCGATCCTCTGGTGCTGACCAATTCGAGCCTGGAACAACTGATTCGCGGGATAGCCGCGATCAGGCATGTCGAACGGCTTAGAATTCACACGCGGATCCCGAGTGTACTGCCTGCGCGTATCGATAGCGAACTCATCAGGATCCTGACAACGTCACGCCTCAGAACGGTGGTCGTGACTCATATCAACCATCCGAGAGAGATCGACGACAAAACCCGGACCGCGGTTGCGGCTCTGTTGAAAGCCGAAATCAGGGTCCTGAATCAGGCCGTATTATTGAAGGGAATCAACGATGATCCGAATATCTTGAGCGAACTGCTGGAAACGGCGTTCGATGCCGGTATCCATCCTTACTATCTTCACATGCTGGACAGAGCCACCGGCACCGCGCACTTCGAAGTATCGGAAGACTACAGCTATTACCTCGAGGAGACGTTACGCAGCCATCTGCCGGGTTATTTATTGCCCCGATTTGTGCGCGAAGTCGCCGGCGAGTCCCATAAAGTTCCGATCCACAACCCGGTCAGGCGGATACCAAATTCCTGATCCCGAAAATTCGAAGCGAAAATCCCGTTCCTTTTTTATTCGATCAATTCGGCAAGGAACCGGTACAAGATCCGCGTTGCCTTTGGCGGGTTTCCTTGATCCGTTTCCTTTTTCGCGCTGCGTATAATTTGCCTGAGCCGTTGGCAATCGATCGCCGGAACCTGCTCTACCAGCGCCTCAATCGCGCTGTCTCCTTCCGCGAGCAAGCGGTCACGCCATTTTTCCAGACGATGATGACGATGGGTCGCGGCGCTGCTTTGATGCTTCAATCGAGCGAATTTGTCACGAATCGGCACTGCGTCCATTTCGCGCAGCAAACCACCAATGAACTTGACCTGCCGTTTGAATGCCCCGCCCGGCTTGATTTTCCGTACCTGATCAATCGCTGATCGCAATTCGACGTGCAGGCCTAGACTGTCCAGTTCGCGGGGTGATAAGCGGCTGAGTTCGAGTCCCAGCCGCTGGAGGTCGGCGGAGTGCTGTTTCTTTTTGGTCTTGCTGAGTGCATCGGCCCCCGGTTCGTGATCGAGGCCGGTGATTGCTGGATCGTCGTTCGGCCGCATTCAGGTCATCATTATCAAAAACACCACGAAGCCGATCACCAGCGCGATCGGAATGAGCACTGCCGGCCAGTCTTTAGGCGCGTGTTTACTGCGTTCGAGAGATACCTTTATTCCGGGCCGAAACCATAAAATGATCAGCAGGGCCAAAACGCCATAAAGGACCATTTGCCAAATCGAAGGTTGTTCCATGGGACGCTCATCGCGTAAATCAAAGGGCTTGGCCATTCTAGCATCAATGCCGAAATCCGCGGAATCAGGGTCCGTTTCGCGTGCAGCAATGCGTCCGGTATACTATAAATAAAATAATTGCTTAGCCGACTATTTTGCAGCGAATCCCGCCATGCGTTCATTCGGTGTCGGTTCGCGGTTCTGACCTAGAATATAAATTCTGAACGGCCAATTTATTTGTAAATCGATCTATACGCAATTGAACCCATGTCCAGAACCGACGCCGAACACAATTCCGCAATTGGCAGATGGATGGTTTATGCGGCCTGGGTTCTTTTCCTTGTTCTACTGACTCTGATTTTTAACCAATTTTTGGAACAAAAATATAATCCGAACACGAACCTGCAGAAATCCCTGGGTCCGGACGGGTCCTACCAAGTCAGACTAACCCGCAACCGTTACGGTCACTATGTCACGAGCGGCCTGATCAATAGCCAGCCGGTCACGTTCCTGCTCGATACCGGCGCCACGCATATCAGCATTCCGGGACGCGTTGCCAAACGGCTCGGCTTAAAACGCGGTGTACCCCATTCGGTCATGACCGCCAACGGGCTCATTAGCGTGTACAGTACCATGCTCGACAGCGTTGCGATTGGACTGCTGGAAATCCAGGGCCTACAGGGAGGAATCAATCCCCAACTGGGCGGCGACGAAATTCTACTGGGTATGAATTTCCTCAAACACCTCGAAATCCTCCAACGGGATGACCAACTGATTCTGAAATTGCCGGCTGGAACCAGGTGACAATGTCCTGGATTAGGTTGATAGTGTCGCGCTTTTTTGAATTATCAAACGCTCATGTGGTTTAAGAATCTTGCGCTGTTCCGGTTTTCCGAGGCTTTCGGTACCACCGGCGACGATCTCGAAAATCAACTCGCGACGCTGGCATTCCGGTCTTGCGGAAGCTTGGAATCATCGACGATCGGGTGGATTCCGCCCTTGCAACCGGGAGGCGATCAACTGGTCCATTCGGCCAACGGTTTTTTGATGGTTTGCGCCTTGAAGGAAGAAAAAGTGCTTCCGCCGGCTGTGCTCAACTCAATTGTCGCTGAAAGAATCACGGAAATCGAAGAAAAACAGCAACGCCCGGTACGAAGAAAGGAACGTGAAAATTTACGGAACGAGGTGCTCTTTGAACTACTTCCCAGCGCGCTACGTTTCAGCCGACGGACCTATGCTTATATCGACCCGAAAGGGGGTTGGCTGATCGTGGACTCGGGCAGTTCCAGCACCACGGACGAATTCACGGCCGTGTTGAGACGATCGCTCGGAAGCCTGCCCATCGTCCCGCCCAAAACCCGCGAAAATCCGGTTTCCGTACTAACGCGCTGGCTGGCCGAAAAAAACAATCCTGCTGATATTGTACTGGAAAGCGAATGCGACTTGCGCGCATCCGACCGGGAGAAGAATACCGTCCGCTGCAAAAATCAGGATTTGTTCGCGGCGGAGATTCAGGCGCATTTGGATGCCGGGAAGGAATGTACCAAACTGGCGCTGACCTGGAGTGAGCGCCTAAGTTTTACCCTGGACGAGGAACTGAATATCAAACGGCTGCGCTTCCTCGATCTGATTCAGGAAAAAGCAGATGCGATGGATGCTCAAAGCAAGGCAGATTTGTTCGACGCACAATTCTCGGTCATGAGTCTGGAACTGGCCGCTTTCCTGCCGAGATTCCTAGAACTTTTCGGCGGTGAAGTCGCGCAAACGGGTTGATTCGATGACGCGCGGTATGAAATTCAGATCATTTTCAATTCCGAACCAAGATAATCCAGAAAGTTGTGCAGAAAATTAATGGATCTTCTATATTTCTTCTGTATCTGAAATAAATTTTATTGGTAATTATCTGACTATGGTCCGAATTGTGGCTAAAATTATCATACTCTTCGCTCTGAGTTTTGCCGGTTTCGCGGATACTTTTCCACTTCCGCCGGCGGATCTGGATCTGATTGGTGGAATCGGGTATACGAACGCGGATAACGACGACACGCTGCTTGATATTGCCAAACGTTTCGACCTTGGACAAGAAGAAATTGTCGAAGCCAATCGAGAAATAGATCGCTGGATGCCCGGTCAAAACACGATGGTAATATTGCCCAAACGCTATATTTTGCCGAAGGCGCCGCGCTCCGGATTGGTAGTAAACATTGCGGAAATGCGCATCTATTATTTTCCCAAGACCCGAAAAAATCAGGTGGTTACCTATCCGGTCAGCATTGGCCGTATGGATTGGCGGTCGCCGCTCGGAACGACCCGGGTGGTCGTCAAAACCAAGGATCCGGTTTGGACCCCGCCCGCGTCCATCAAAGCCGAACACGCGGCCAAAGGTGACCCGCTGCCGGATGTAGTTCCCGCGGGACCTGACAATCCGCTAGGCGCGTACGCATTGCGATTGGGAGTTCCAGGATACTTGATTCATGGCACCGATAAACCTTTCGGCATCGGCATGCGGGTTACGCATGGGTGCGTACGAATGTATCCGGAAGACATCGAAGCTTTGTTTTCCGACGTGGGCGTCGGGACTCAGGTCAACTTCGTCGATCAGCCCATCAAGCTGGGATGGTTTGCCGACACCCTGTTTATTGAAGCCCATCCGGCTCTGGAAGAAAACCAAATTGGCGAAGAGGAGGCGTTGAACCAGACCTTTGCCCGGATTGAGTCCGAATACCCACTCGCGTTGTTGAATCTGGACAGCGGGATATTGCGAAGCACCCTGCTGGAACGGAGTGGCATCCCGGTCCCGATTTCCCGTAAACCGGACCTTGAAAATCCACGATACGAGCGGGACGAGATCGTTTCCGGTAGGTGAAGTTTTCCGTGTTCGCTTGGCGATCCTGGCGCCCTAAACGGCGACACGGACATATTCCGATGAACACGTCCGGGCTTGCATAGGCCCTATCGGATTAATCCGGAGCGGTTGCACCCGGCGGCGGTGGCGGGGGCTGCCCGGGCGGCGGTGGCGGGATAGTCGCGTTTTCCCTGGTATCCGGCGGGTTGGATGGTCCACGGGAATCAGAAGTGCCTGACCGGTAATAGTCCTCCGTAAAATTTCCGTAGACTGGAACGCGGTGACCTTTTGCGTACATGCACTGGACATAATTGGAATCGTAGCTGTATTGAGCGCCATAATACGTTTCGTTCGCCGCCGCCGAACCGAACAAGGTCCCCGCGAGCAGCCCGGTTCCGGCCCCGATCGCCGCGCCCGAACCTCCGCCGAAGGCTGCACCCGCCGCCGCCCCGACCCCGGTACCAACCGCCGTGCTGGTCACGGCGCTGCCAGCAGCCTCCAGACTCGGAGAATGACCGCCGATCTGCCGCAAAGCAAAATCCCGGCAATATAGATCGTCAGAGCGAAATTGCTCAAAGCTCGCACCGGACCCCGGCAAAGCCATCACACTGGGGCCTGTCGGCATGCTCATGCAGCCGGAAATCAGCATCAGGGTGACGATTCCGGCGATTGTTTGTGTTTTTTCCATTCTGATTCCTCGCACTCAGCGAGTGACCGGTGGTTGAGCCGGCACCGGCTGCCACTCTTCCCGGCATTCCTTGATGTAGGGATAATATCCATTCGGGTCGGCGCAATAATACCAATAACCGCCAGAGCCGTCAGAAGCCGGACGGCTTGGCCCCTTTTCGATGTACACCGGGGGTTGGCTCGGAACGGTAACCACTGCGGGCGGATAAGTGTAATACGGTGATGGATAATAAGGCTGCCAATACGGAGAATAGTAACGATATCCGGCGAACGGGGGCCCGAAATAAAACCCGAGGCCGAAACGGCTTCGATAGCCATGCCCACCGTAAAGGCCCCACCCATGGGCGCTGATATCGGCCGAAGCGCCGATCGACGCTGCGAGCACTAGTGCGCACCAAACTTTTTTCATATTTCACCTGTCATTGAACGATCGACACCTACCGATCCTTTGACCCGTGGCCGCATACCGAATTCACCAACCTAACAGCAAATTCAGTACGGTTGACCTTGGCGCCCGGATCTTTAGGATCATAATATGCTCGTTTTCAAACCTCGATTGTCTCCGGCCTCCAATCCAATCAACCTTTCGATCCCAACTACAGGCTTGCATAGTTTGCTTCAAGACGGTATCTACAACTCTTGATGTTTAATTTATATGTAGAACACGTAGGATTTGCTGAGGCACGACAAATCGGCAGGATTGACGATTTGCACGGCACGGTCGCCCGCAGGGTGCCGGACAGGGAAGTCCGGCATGAACCGCATCGACCGCGACCGATGCGCCTCCTTCGTCGGCACATCCTACAACTGTTGATGTTTAATTTATATGTAGTTGTTTTAGCGGAACAATCCAATCGGGATTACCGATGTCATTATGACGATTGTTTTTGGCTAAGACTCCCTACGGATGGGCATTGCCGGATGAAATCAGGCTAAAAACCGGAATCATCAACTTATCGACGACCATGACAGATCACCGTACACCTACAACCGATCGGCCTCTATCCAGAAAGATAATGGTTCTGTACGCTCTGCCCCATCTGACCGATGCGGTCATGACCCTGCCGATGGCTCTGTTTATACCCGCTTTTTACTCCGACGAACTGGGACTCCCGCTGGCCGGCGTGGGGGCGATGATCGCGATCTCGCGCATTGTCGACGTCATTGCGGACCCTTTGATCGGCGTTGTCAGCGACCACCTGCATACCCGCTGGGGCCGACGCAAGCCGTGGCTGGCTGCTGGAACCCCAGTCATCATGCTGGCGACCTGGATGCTGTTCGTTCCAGCCGGTCAGGTTTCGCTCACCTACCTGATGATCTGGGCTTGTGTGCTCTCGATCGGATATTCGATATTCGATCTACCGTACAAAGCCTGGGGCGCAGAGTTGTCGACCAATTACGCGGAACGTTCCCGCGTCGCCGCGTGGCGGGAGGCTTTCGGCGCTGCCGGCCAGTTTATGTTCCTTGCCGTCCTGCTGGTAATGGGAACCGCCGGCGGGCACCGCGGCAAGGACGAAATGCTCGCAATCGCGCTAATGGTCATTGTGAGCCTGCCGCCATTGGTTGCGATCACGCTCAGGCTCGTCGGCGAAAGGCCGCCTGAGAAGCTGGGAGGCCTGGTTCTGATGGGCTGGTCCGCGACGCGTTCACTGTTCAGTAACCGGGCTTTCCTCAGAACCGCTGTCGCGATCATTCTGTTCGGCTCCGGATTGATGATCCAGGCAACCCTGCATAAATTCGTGCTGACGCATGTGATCGGCCGGCCCGAACTCTTCGCGCCGTTGATTCTGGGCGAAACCGTTGCGTCCTTGGCCGCGATGCCGTTATGGATGCGGCTCTCCGACGGTACCGGAAAACATCGCGCGGTGACTTTGGCGGCTCTCTGGGTCGGCGTCTGGAGTCTGCCCATGCCCTGGGTCGGCCCTGGCGATATCGTGCTCTACAGCACATTAATTGCACTGCGCGGCAGCAGCTTCGCGGCAATCTTTTTTCTGTCGAATTCGATCGCCGCCGATGTCGTCGATCAGGACACGCTGGACACCGGCAAGCAACGGACAGGATTGTTTTTCGCGCTCTGGGGCATGGCGATCAAACTGGCCGTCGCGCTCGGCGTATTGCTGGGTACCGGACTACCCGCGTTGTTCGGCTTCGATCCGGGGGCAGCCAACCACGAGCCGTCGTCGATCTCGGCGCTGATGCATATCTACGGCTGGCTTCCCGGCTTGATCATGCTGCTCGCGTTTCCTTTGCTCTGGAACTTCCCTGTCGATGAGGCCTGTCAGCGAAAACTGCGCGCGCGAATCGACGAACGGAGCGGCCTTTAATTCCAAATACGCCCTGAGTGTTTAAGGCAGTTCTGTTAAATCAGAGATTCCCGCAACGCACGGATGCGTCGCTAAAGGCCGCAATCCAATCGCGTTGATCAGCGGTGATGCCTCGCCGCGTCCAACGGCCTTCGTTACGTTACGGTCACAAAACGCCCGGCGCGAACAGCGCTGCCTGAATTCCCGCAAACCTTTGGTGGCGCCCTAACTACCGGAAATCGGTTTAACTTTGCGTCGACCAGGCATCAGAAAAATTGACCTGCTGTTCATGGTATAGTTCCTGCCTAGTATTTGCGAGCCGTGGACGCCAGGAACGAAAAAACGACCGGCCAAGACGCGAAGAAACTAAGCGGCAAGTCCGATAAAAATTCAGTAAGGCTATATTGGATCTTACGGGAGGGAAGAACTTCGAGGGGGCTGACGATATTCTCTTTGCGCTTTTACTCCGAAGACAGCGCATCTCACCGGCGACTTCCTCCTTCAGTCTTTTGTTAAAATATCACTTATGAAAATCTGGCCGGGAAAATCGTACCCGCTGGGCGCCACCTGGGATGCCAAGGGCGTCAATTTCGCGTTGTTCTCGGAACAGGCAACCAAGGTCGAGCTTTGCCTTTTCGATTCAGCCGATGCAACCCATGAATCTGAGCGAATTACGCTTCGCGATCGCACCGATCAGGTCTGGCATGCCTATCTGCCGGAAGTCCTGCCGGGGCAGCTTTACGACTATCGCGTGCATGGGCCGTTTGATCCCCAAAACGGTCTTCGCTTCAATCCCAACAAGGTGCTGCTCGATCCTTACACCCGTTCCATCGGCCGCGATGTGCGCTGGTCCGACGAGGTGTTCGGCTATCGTATGGGTGATCCCGGCGCAGACCTGTCGTTTGATGAGCGCGACGACGCGGCTTATGCACCGCTGGGGCTCGTCATCGATCCGGCATTTACCTGGGGTAATGACCAGCCGCCGCGCACACCCTGGCATAAAACCATCATTTACGAGCTTCATGTCAAGGGGTTTACTCAACTGCACCCGGAGATTCCGGAAAAGATACGCGGTACCTATGTCGCGCTCGCCTCGGAAGTCGTGATCAATCATCTGCTCAATCTCGGCGTCACGGCGGTGGAGCTGATGCCGGTGCACCACTTTTTGAAAGACCGTAATCGGGTCGATCGCGGCCTAACCAATTACTGGGGCTACAATAGCTTAAGCTATTTTGCGCCCGAGATGCGTTACTGTACGCCAAAGATCGCGCAAGATGCGGTGAAGCAATTCAAAATGATGATTGCCTCGCTGCATTCCGCGGGCATCGAGGTGATTCTCGACGTGGTTTATAACCACACCGCCGAGGGCAATCAGATGGGACCGACGTTGTCCATGCGCGGCATCGACAATGCGGTATATTACAAACTGTCACCGGAAGATCCGCGCTTCTATATGGATTACACCGGGTGTGGCAACTCGCTCAACGTGCGCCATCCGCGCGTGCTCCAGCTCATCATGGACAGCCTGCGCTACTGGGTGGTCGATATGCACGTCGACGGTTTTCGTTTTGACCTCGCGAGCACCCTGGCCAGAGAGCTGTTCGATGTCGACCGATTAGGCGCTTTCTTCGATATCATCCATCAGGATCCGATACTTTCCCAGGTCAAGCTGATCGCCGAACCGTGGGACGTTGGCGTTGGCGGCTATCAAGTCGGCAATTTCCCGGTGCTGTGGAGCGAATGGAATGGCATGTACCGCGAGAACGTGCGGCGCTTCTGGAAAGGCGACGGAGGCACCCTCAGCGAATTCGCGACGCGCCTGAGCGGCAGCCGATCTCTATCAGAACGACGGGCGCAAGCCCTACGCGAGCATCAACTTCATCACCTGTCACGACGAGTTCAATCTGCAGGATCTGGTGAGCTATAACGAAAAGCATAACGAAGCGAACGGTGAGAATAATCTGGACGGCGCCAACGACAACAATAGCTGGAATTGCGGCGCCGAGGGCGCCACCGATGATCCCGCCGTCAACAATCTGCGCCGGCAGCAGAAGCGCAATTTGATGACGATTTTGATTTTGTCACAGGGAGTGCCGATGCTGCTTGCGGGCGACGAGCTGAGCCACACCCAGCAGGGAAACAACAACACCTATTGCCAGGATAACGAACTCACGTGGCTGAATTGGCGGCTCGATGACGAACGACGCGAGTTCCTGGATTTTGTTCGCGAGGTCATTGCGCTAAGACAGCAACAACCGGTCTTCCAACGTCGAAAGTTTTTCCAGGGCCGCTCGATCTTCGGCGCCGGCATCGCGGACATCACCTGGTTCGATCCGGCCGGCAAGCCGATGGGCGAGGCGGCGTGGAGCGCCGGCTTCAACCAGTGCTTCGGCTTTCTGCTGGCCGGCGATCTGATCGGCGACGTCGACGAACGCGGTCAGCCCATTGTAGGCGACGACATCTTGATCCTGATGAACTCCTATCACGAATCAATTCCGTTCAAACTCCCGGCGCGTCTCAAAGGGCAGAGATGGCAGCGCATCATCGACACCGCCGCTGCCGGCGCGCCCAAGGAACAAGTGCCGGCAACCAAGCACTACGAGCTTAGCGGACGATCCGTGGTGGTGCTGCGTAGCCGCGTCCGTGAACCCAAGCCGCTCGACGATGGGGCGTCTCAAGCCGAATCCGCGGAAATTCCTCAAGCCGGACCGGAACCCCGACCAGCTCCAGCCTCGACGCCCGAGACACCATGAACCAGATGGGTTCGAACCAGGCACAACAGAACGTAAAAACAGGCTGACCGCCGCGCTCATCTCGATCTGCAAATCAGCTTACTGGTGGAACAAGAGACGACCGTCGTTTTGCATACGTAACAGCGGGTCGCGCGGCAACTCGAGCTGCCTCCGGATGATCGCGACTATGAGGCAATAAAGCTCATCGAGCAGACCGACGTCTATGCCCTGATGCGTAATTTGGAGGAACATTTGCCCGAGGAGTAACGGGGCACTGGATCCAGATTCCGTAAGAGTTGTCGCGCCCGAGTAACCACCGGTTCAGCTTCTTGATCGACCGGTGTTCACCCAGATCGGTTGGATCCATGCGCAACGCTGTCGGGTGCGGATCACCGAGTCCGGCCACTTCCATCTACACCACCCCGTTTCGGGCAATAACCTCCCGGTAGAACGATGCGCTCAGCTTCGGCGTTCGTTTCAATGTCGCGTAGTCCACATAGATTAGCCCGAAGCGGATTCCGTAGCCTGCGGACCACTCGAAGTTGTCCATCGAGCTCCAATGGAAATAGCCGCGCACCGGCACACCCTCGGACGTTGCACGCTGCAATTGCGTCAAATAACTGCGCAGGAACATGATGCGGTCGCTGTCGTAGACGATACCGTCGGCGGCCGGTTCGTCGGCCGCGCCGCAACCATTTTCCGTGATGTAGATCTCGTTCACGTTCCAAAGCCTCGCGACGTGCCGGGGTGCCCAGTAGAGCGCCTCGGGACCGATATGGTGCCAGAACGATGCCATCCGTGGATGCGACCTGGAGAACGGAATGAACTCGTAACCCGGAGTCGAATCGGAGGCGCGCACGTACCTGCCCGGCACATAGACGTTGATCCCGACGAAATCGAGCGGGCTGGCGATCGCCTTCAAGTCCTCCGGCGTGAACTTGGGCGCATCTGCCCCGGCGGACGACAAAAAGGCGTCGGTGTAGCGACCTTCCAGGATCACGGTCAAATAACCGGCGTTGAGCTCCCGCGTGGCGTGTTCGGCGGCCTTGATGTGTTCGGCGCTCTCGATGATCGGAACGCCTGCAGTGATGTTCTCCGCCGGCCCGACCTTGGTGCCCGGCCGCGCTGTCGCTCGGATCGCCTGAACCGCGAGCCCGTGGGCCAGAACCGCATGGTGCCGGACTTGATTCAAGCGTGCGGGCGGAAGCTTGAGCCCGGGCGCGAGGACGCCGGCGCCGTGACCGCATTCCACAAAGGCAGTAAACTCGTTGATGGTGAAGAAGTGCTTGATCCGGTCGCTGAGCTTTTCGGCGACAAAGCCCGCGTAATCCGCAAACGCCTTGGGCGTATCGCGCGATTCCCAACCACCAAAGCGCTCCTGGAGCGCCTGCGGCAGGTCCCAGTGATAGAGCGTCGCGAACGGCTCGATGCCCTGGGCGAGCAGCTCATCCACAAGGCGGTTGTAGAAATCCAGGCCCTTTGGATTTGGAGTACCGATGCCCTGTGGGAAAATGCGCGGCCAAGAGATCGAGAATCGGTACGTTCTCGCGCCCAGCGCCTTTATCAACTGCACATCTTCCCTGTACCGGTGGTAGTGATCCAAAGCGACATCGCCGGTGTCGTTGTTCTCGATCTTCCCGGGCGTGTGCGCAAACCTGTCCCAGATCGACTCGCCCTTGCCGTCTTCCTTCCACGCGCCCTCGATCTGATAGGACGCCGTGGCCGTCCCCCAGCGAAAACCGCTTGGGAACCGTCGCGTGCATTCGGGCGACGCCGCGGCGTTGTCCTTCACCCCAGACTGCGCGGAGGATTCAAAGGTCGCCGCCATCGGTCCGGACGTCGCGGCGCCCCTGATCTCCACGTAATCGCATCGATTGGACTCTCGTGTGAACATCGTGTTCTCCTTTCAAGGCTCAACATAGGCGCCGTCGCGTGATTCGAGAGGGCTCCGCGGACCAAAGTGTACCCTGCGTCTAGATCTTGTCAACGGGTTGTAGAGAACAAATAACACTGGAAGATCCAGAATTGATTTATTCAGCGTTTGCGGAGAACATCGAGGCATGTTGCGGTCCGAATTGGCTGGCAACCCGGACGGCGCGGCTTGAATCTTTTATTTTCCGGACACTGTCCAAATACTTAGCGCGTTGTCAGGTCGTGAAAGCTCCGCCGTTTCGCTGCAACGATTAATGATTAACCAAATCATAACGATACCCTCGACAGATGTTAAACGTGGTTTCATTCCAAATCGCCGATTCGATCGATGTACGGACAGTAAAGAAGAACCTGGCCGGAAATTTATATTACGAAGATAGCGATGAGCTGTTTTATAAACACGATATCGGGAAATACCTGTATATATTTAAATTCGGTGTGGTTTGTTTCCTGGGCTTTGACCAAACGAGTATAAAGGCCCATATCAAAGAAATCTGCGTATACGCGAAAAACCCCCTGACTGAACGTTTGAGTGAAGAGTTTGAAGTGGAGCCTGATCAGGAATCCGATCGCTTCGGCTACAACCGCATTTACTTATCGGAAGCCACGCCGGAGGCGATTCAAATCATTATGTTGAACGTATCCCAATCGGTCGCCTTGGATTATTATTCGGGGTTGTCGCGGCTATTACTGGAAGAAACCAGGTTTTATACGCAAATGCTGGAAAACGAGGGTAGGCTCTCGATATCAGGAATTAAATTTCGTAAAGTGATCGGCCGAACGTTGAATTTGAAAAACTCGATCGCGGAAAACCTGTATATTTTTGATAATCCAACCATGGTATGGGATGATGAGCGCCTGGAGAAGCTGCATGCAGGCTTGAAAACCACTTTCGATATTAGCATACGTCACCGAAGTATCGTCGAAGACCTGGAAATCATCAAGGAAAACCTGGACCTGTTTAAGGATCTAATGCTTCACAGTCAAAGCAGCTTTTTGGAATGGATTATTATTATTCTGATATTGGTAGAAGTATTAAATCTATTCGTCGAAAAGGTATTCTAGTATTCTAGGCGAATCAAAAAGCTTCCTGACACTATCCAATACCTTTTCTCTGTAAAACTGGAGGAAAACGATACGCGGAGTAAATCTTCCGCGGCACCGATAGAACGACTCCAATTGGGTAATTATTCAGACCCCCCTATGTTTTTCTCGAAAAACACGATCCTGCTTATCGTAAGTTGTTGATTTGCCGCTGCACGGTCTAAAACTCATCCAAAAATGAGGAGGGGGGTCTGAATAGTTACCCAATTGGTGTGTGTGTGCCTTTATCGACGATATACAGCCGTTGGGCACGTCCCCTCGCTACCCCTATTGCCGTGAAAATAAGGAATCAACCGGAGAATATTTTTGGTGGACATTGGTAACAAATTCTGCTATAATAAAAGCTTTTTAATAGCGTATTCAACCCTAACCATCAGGAATATTAGCAACAGGAATGCGAAGCGAATGTCAGGGTTGAAGCCGATTCGTAACCACAATCATCAAACCTTCGGGTCAAACGTTCGACTTGCCGTTTTTTCCTTTCCGTGCCGAATTTCCACGGCGGCACGCCTAGTGGAGGTACATTGACACCATGCCGTTTACCTTAGCGCATCCGGCGGCTGTAGTTCCGTTGGCCAAACCCCTTAAACGATTTGCTGTGATGTCTGCTTTAGTCATTGGCAGCTGCATGCCGGATTTTCCTCATTTCGTTCCGATCGGAATCAACCGGACGCATAGCCATAGCTTGTCCGGGCTGGTATGGTTCTGTGTTCCGGCCGGATTAGTGGTTTTTTGGGTTTATCACTTCTTTCTGAAGCAACCGCTGCTCTCGCTCGCTCCCGCACGACTTCGGCGTCGTCTCGCGCCGTCTCAAATTTCGCGACCCCGGGCGCCGCTCTCCGCCGTGCTGGTTTCGCTGTTGATTGGCGCGACGACCCATATCCTATGGGATTCATTCACTCATCATGACGGGTTTGCGGTAACACTAATTCCGTGGCTTGATACGACATTGGCTCAGGTTGGTGGCCATAAGCTGCATGTCTATCACGTATTGCAGTACGGGAGCAGCGCGCTGGGCACCGGGCTATTGTTGTTCTGGCTGGCCAGGTGGTATCAACAAGCTCCGCAATATGCGATCAGTTCAAAACCTGCGCCGGTAGTGTTCCCGGTGCTGGGCTATCTGCTGATCGCGATCATGCCTTGCGCGGTCGCAATCCATCATGGATTTTCAGTGATCGATTTGGACGCCTGGTTTCAAGGTGCGCGCGTCTCCGCGAAGCCCTCGATTTCAACCGGCGCACAAGTTGCCCTCGCGGGGCTTATCATCTACGCGGCGTTCTATCGAGTTTTAGTGGACAGCCGTTCCTGACACCGCGCATCACGGGAATCATTTTTGGCGGCCCATTCCTGAACTGCGGGGACAGGCATGCTCTCCACCTTTCATACTTGGCGGCCCAAAACGGTTTTGTTTGGATATTACCGTTTTACGCCGGGACCTGCTGGGTCAGGCAATGAAACGCGCCCAAGCCCCAGATCAGGTCGGTGCAGTCGATGACGGCGACCCGCCGATCGGGGAACAGCGATTGCAGTGTGGCGCGAGCCACTTCGTCATTTCGATCGTTGAAGCCCGGCATCAACACCACGCGGTTCGCGATGTAAAAATTGGCATAACTTGCCGGCAGTCGCTGTCCCTGGTAGCAAAGCGGCGCCGGCATCGGCAAGGTAATCACTTTTAACGGTCTGCCCTGGGCTCCGCTCATGGAGCGGAGACGCCGAAGATTATCCTGCAGGGGCTCAAAGTTCAGGTCGTCCGGATCCTGCTCCACCGCCGTCACCACGGTATCTTCGGCGACGAAGCGGGTAATATCGTCGATATGACCATCGGTGTCGTCCCCCGCGATACCCTGGCCCAGCCATAAGATCGTGTGCACGCCGAGCATTTCGCCTAAGCGACGCTCGATTTCGGCGCGGCTGAGCTCGGGATTGCGGTTGGGATTCAGGAGGCAGGCCTCGGTGGTCAACAACAATCCACGGCCATTGACATCGATCGCCCCCCCTTCCAGCACCATGCCGGCCTTGAAACAAGGAATGCCCAGGATCTCCGCCATTCGCGCGGGAACCGCATCGTCCAGATCATAAGGATATTTGCCGCCCCAGGCGTTAAATTTCCAATCGATGGCCGCAAGCCGCATAACCTCCGATGTTTGGCGGCGCACGAAAATAGCCCCGTGGTCCCGGCGCCAGGCGTCGTTGGTCGGAATCTGGTGAAACTGAATCGGGCCTGCAGCGCCTGCTGCGTCGAGCAGTTCTCTGACTCGGCGTTCATGATCCGCGTCCAGTACATCGATGCGGACGGTTTCACTCGCGGCAAGCGCGCACACGGCTTTCACCATGACCGGTTCCACGGGCTCGAACTTGCCCGGCCAACTATCGCGGTTGTGCGGCCAGGCCAGCCAGGTAGCCTGATGCGGTTCCCATTCCGCGGGCATCCGATAACCAAGCGCCGCGGGCGTTCCTCCGGCCGGCAATCCCGACCTATTCATGATCGATATAACGCCTCGTCAAATCATGATATTCATCGATACGCCGGTCCCGCAGGAACGGCCAGTGAACACGAACTTCACCCGGCCTGCCGAGATCCGCCGGAACGACCTGCACGATTTCTTCATCGGCCGGCGCGCGCGTAATCACGACGCCATCGGGCCCGGCCACGAAACTCCGGCCCCAAAACTCGATGCCCTGCCGGTTATCGCCGGCTTCGTTTTCGGGCCCGGGTTCAAAGCCGATCCGGTTGACTGCAACGACATAACATCCATTCGCCACCGCGTGGCTCCGGTGCATCAATTCCCAAGCCTCGTGCTGTTCACGCCCGAAATTTTCCTTTTCCTCGGGATGCCAGCCGATGGCGGTCGGGTAAAAAAGAAATTCCGCGCCGCGCAACGCGGTCAGGCGCGCGGCCTCCGGAAACCACTGATCCCAACATACCAAGGTGCCGATCGGCGCTTTGGATGTGAAAAACGTTTTGAAACCGAGATCGCCGGGCGTGAAATAAAATTTTTCGTAATAACGCGGGTCATCCGGGATATGCATTTTTCGATATTTGCCCACGTAGCCGCGCGCGCCATCGATCACCGCTGCGGTATTGTGATAGAGTCCCGCGCCACGGCGCTCGAACAAGCTGACCAGGACCACCACGTCCAGCTCGGCGGCCAATAGCGAGAATGCATTGGTGCTAGGTCCCGGAACCGGTTCGGCGATGCCGAAATTCTGATGATCCTCCGCCTGGCAAAAATAGCGGCTCTTGAATAGCTCCGGAAGGCAAATGATTTCAGCGCCCTGATCCGCGGCCTCGCGCGTCATTTTCATC
Organism: Methylococcales bacterium; assembly: GCA_041748915.1. Lineage (GTDB taxonomy): Bacteria > Pseudomonadota > Gammaproteobacteria > Methylococcales > UBA1147 > UBA1147. The sequence goes on along the minus strand of JBGTCG010000106.1, from coordinate 6,894 downwards.
GCCTTGGCCAGATTGGCGTCGGAATCAGCGGAGCAGGCCATCTGAACCAGCCCCAGCGAAACCGGACGGCTCGACGGCATTGGTCAGGCCTCGCGTTTATAATAGGTGGATTCGGCAAACAGACGCGTATATTGCTCCAGCAATTCCACTCCCGCCTTCGGCCGGATGCTTCCCTGAGCCGTTTTTTGCCGGATCGACTTGTTCATTCGCCGCTGCAGATCGTTCGGAAAATATTGTACCAGCGCCAGCATCTGCTCGACCGACATGCCGGGAATGATCTTCTCGATGTAATAACCGTCCGCTTCGTCTTCGTCGGCATAGACATGAACTTCGGCCACCCGTCCGAACAGGTTATGCGCATCGCCCATGATATCCTGATAGGCGCCCATCAAAAAGAAGCCAAGATAGTAAGGCTCGCCGTTCCTGAGCTCATGCACGGGCAAGAAGTCCTTGTCGTCCTCCGAGGACACGTACCGGCTGACCTTGCCGTCGGAATCGCAGGTCAGATCGACCAGAACGCCCCGGACCCGGGGCCGTTCGTCCAGGCGGTTCAGGGGTACAATCGGAAAGCGTTGACCAATCGACCAATGATCGAGCATGGACTGGAACACCGAAAAGTCACAAAGATACTGCTCGACCAGGTGATCATCCAGCAGAACCAGCTCCGCGGGTAAATGCTCCGGAGCCAATCGCTCGACAGCGCCGTGGATGGAGCGGCAAGCCGACCAATAGAGCTGCTCGGTCAAGGCCTTTTGTTCAATCGACAGATAACCCAGGCTGAACAGCGAATCGGACTCTTTGCGTTTTTCCACGGCATCGTGGTAGGCCTCGAGCAGTTCGGATAACCGCAGCGACGCGCCGTTTCCGTTGACGGTCGCCAAAATGCGGTACAGTTCCCGGACCACCGAATGGTCCGTGGGGCCAGGCCGAAACTCCTTATCGATCTCGTCTTTCCGGTAAGCGCCCAGGGTTTCAACAATCAGTACTGAATGATGCGCCGTGATTGCGCGGCCGCTTTCCGATATCAGCACCGGATGCACGATATTATCGGCATCGCAGACTTCCTTGACCGTGTAGACCACCGCGTTGGCATATTCCTGCAAGGTATAGTTGATGCCTTCTTCGTCTCCGGCGTAATCGGCATCGTAGTTGATTCCCAAACCACCTCCGACATCCAGATATCGGATCGGAATTTTTCTCTTCGTTAATTGGGCATAAACTTGCGCGATTTCTTTGACTCCAGTCTTCAGGGTCTGAATATCCCCCAACTGACTGCCGAGATGGAAATGGAGCAACACCAGCGAATCGGTCAAGCCCGCTGATTCGATGTGCCGGACCACTGACAACAATTCCGGAATCGATATGCCGAATTTGGATTGATCGCCTCCGGAGTCGGCCCATTTTCCGACACCGCTGGTCGCCAGCCTGATCCGCACACCGAACCGGGGACGAATATCCGCGTCCGTCCCCAACCGCATCAATTGTTGAAATTCCTGGTATTTCTCGACCACCGGAATCACATTTCGGCCGAGGCTCTGGCCCGCCAATATGAGCCGAAGCATATCGGCGTCCTTGTATCCGTTACAAATCAGCAACGTTTGGTCATCTTCCAGATGGGGTAACGCGGCCACGAGCTCTGCCTTGGACCCGCATTCCAGGCCCATTCCGAATGGCCTGCCTGCATCCAGCACTTCCTCAACGACTTCGTGAAGCTGGTTGACCTTGATCGGGTAGACGCCGGTGTACGGGCTTTGAAAACCCGATTCCTCAATCGCCGTGCCAAACGCACGGTTCAGCCGGCTGACCCTTGACCGCAGCAGGTCCTGAAAACGGATCAGCAGCGGAAACGCGATTCCCTGCTGTTTTAAATGGCGCACCAGATCATACAGGTCTATGGAGTGCGTACTTTCATCGCCGGCGCGCACGGCGACGTGACCCTGCGGATTGATAAAAAAAAACGAATCTCCCCATCCGTCCATGCGGTAAAGCTCCTCGGCATCCCGGATCGTCCAGTTCACCTCGGTTGTCTCCTGATCGAGCGCGCCGTCCCAGGACTGTTGGATTTGCCCATAGGGGTCAAGACGCGACTTTCGTTCGCGATCCCGCAGAATGGTCTCGTTCGCATCTGCCTGTTGCACCACTCGTGAAATTGTTCAAGCCTCGGCATCTTGTTCCAGCACGTAGGTGAATATCAACGGGGCGACGATCGTGGCATCCGATTCGATCACAAATTTGGGCGTTTCGACCGCGAGTTTGCCCCAGGTGATTTTCTCGTTCGGAACCGCACCGGAATACGAACCATAACTGGTCGTGGAGTCGCAGATCTGACAGAAGTACCCCCAGCGAGGTACATCGGGCAGGCGCAGGTCCTGCTCCAGCATCGGTACCACGCAGATCGGAAAGTCACCCGCGATTCCGCCCCCCACCTGAAAAAAACCGATCGAACTGCGGGCGGCGGTATCCTGGTACCAGCGTGCGAGGGAGATCATATACTCGATTCCGCCTCGCACGGTAGTGGGATTACCGACCTCTCCCTTTATACAATAACTCGCAAAGATATTCCCGAGCGTGGAATCCTCCCAACCCGGCACGAAAATCGGCAGGTCTTTTTCACACGCGGCGACCAGCCAACTGTCCATCGGGTCGATCTGATAGCAACGCTGGAAGGTTTTGTCCTGAACGAGCCGGTACATAAAATCGTGAGGGAAGTAACGTTCCCGGTTGCGATCGGCGTTAATCCAGGCTTCCGAAATTCCTTTTTCAATACGCCGAATGGCCTGCTCTTCGGGAATGCAGGTATCGGTTACCCGATTCAGGTGCCGTTCGAGCAGCGCCAGCTCATCATTAGGCGTCAGATCACGATAATGCGGAATCCGCTCGTAATGATCGTGCGCCACCAGATTGAAAAGGTCTTCCTCCAGATTCGCTCCGGTGCACACAACAGCGTGCACCTTGCCGCGCCGGATCATCTCGGCCAGCGAAATTCCCAATTCGGCGGTGCTCATCGCACCGGCAAGCGTAACCAGCATTGTGCCGCCATGGTCGATGTGGGATACGTAGGCTTGCGCCGCATCGACCAGCGAGGCGGCATTAAAATGCCTGAAATGCCTTAGAATAAATTCAGAAATCGGCTTGGATTTCATGCCTTTCACTATTCACCAAAGAGGTTTGATCGCGAATCACGGCCAAATCCCAGGCCTCGCAAGGTCCGAGGGCCCGGCCGGGTCCGGGCATGTTACCACAACGGATCATCGCCGGCGCACGATTTATCGTTTTCACATATCCCCGGCACGGCTTTTATTAGATCCTCCTCACCTGATTTAAATCCTGCGCGCTCAAATCGTTCACTCCATAAAGCGCGGTCCTTGAATCGAACACTTGCAGTTCTGATTGCGTAGCGATGCGCTTGATTCGCGCCGGTGGTCCCCCGCAGCCATCCTCGTGATTGACACCACTTCAGACCTTCCGTATATTTCAAACGTCGAAAGCCTTTATTTTCCGTAGCCCCCCGCGGGCTAACGATTACAAGGCGCAGAAACTGGATCGGCATCACCCTGCTGCGTTACCAACAAGTGGATTCGGGCCAAAATCGATCAAGCTGCCGGTACGGTCCAAAAAACAGTCCTTGACCGCGCTTCTAAGATCGCAAATCTGCGTTCGAGCAGGATAGAAGGACAAGGGCCCGCTAGGCATCTTTTATGAAACCGACGAGACTGGAGAATCGAAAATGGCTGGAAACAGCGCGGAATTTCACGAAGACGCCGGCAAATTGAAGCCGGAAACCACTGATCGGCATCGGGCGATCGCATCCCTGATGGAGGAACTGGAAGCAGTCGATTGGTACGATCAGCGGATCGACGCCGCCGGAGATGACGATCTGCGCGCCATCCTCGCCCATAACCGCGACGAAGAGAAAGAGCATGCGAGCATGATTCTCGAGTGGCTGCGCCGCAAGGATCCTGTTTTCGACCGGGTACTCAGAACCTATTTGTTTACTGAAGGAGCGATTACCAAGCTCGAGGAAAGCGGGAAAAAAAATGGATCCGGAATTGCGGGAGGAGACGGATCACTCGGAATCGGGGATCTTAACCAGAGGAACCCGCATGAATGATCTCCGGCGAGAGTTTGCCCCGATTGCTTCGCAGGCGTGGGAAGCGATTGACGACCAGGCCAGAAGCACGCTGAAACTGACTCTCGCCGGGCGTAAGGTCGTGGACTTCGGCGGGCCGTCGGGTTGGCACAAGTCGGCAACCGGGCTCGGAAGAATCGAAATGCTTTCCGAACGGCCGCATGACGGCGTCATCGCCGCATTGCGAAAGGTGCAGCCGCTGGTCGAGTTTCGCGCCCCGTTCGAGTTGGCACGCAACGAGTTGGACGCAATCGCGAGAAGCGCGAAGGATGCCGACCTCCGGCCGGTGAAGGAAGCCGCCCACGCGATAGCGATCGCCGAGGATCGGGCCGTGTTTCACGGCTACGCCCCAGCCCGGATTACCGGCATCTGTGAAGCGGCCGCGAACGCAGCGGTGACCATTACGGAAGCGTACGAGCGCTATCCCGGCGCGGTCGCGGGGGCGCTCGAACAGCTCCGAACCGCGGGTGTGGACGGCCCGTACGCGATTGCTCTGGGCCCCAAATGTTATACGGGACTCCTGCGCACAGCCACGGAGGGATTTCCAGTGATCCAACACGTTCAACGGTTGCTGGACGGTCCGCTGATCTGGGGACCCGCGATCGATGGAGCGGTCGTGATCAGTCTGCGCGGAGGAGACTTCGAACTGACGATCGGCCGGGATCTGTCGATCGGTTATCAAGGACATTCAACCACCACCGTCGAGTTCTATCTCGAAGAGAGCTTTACGTTCCGGGTACTCGCGCCCGAAGCGGCCATACCGCTGGTCTATCCGGCTGACGATAAAACTCCATAAATTAAGAATCAGCGCCGAATGCGCTCCGGCCGTGACGCGCAAGCGGCTCGATCAATGCGGGGATGCGAATCGCATCCCCGCATTGAAACGAAAATTGCAAAATCTACAATTTGCATGGTAATAATTGCGCTTAAAGCTCCGAATCCGCATCGATAAGAATTGTTCCCAAACCGCGGACATCCGATTTCAACGGGCGTGATAAGCGCCCGCCTCGCTCCAAACTTGCCGCCAATGCGGCGGCCGCTTGCTGTTTCGACCATTACCTGCGCGTGATGCTCTCTTTTGGCATAGTACATGCTAGTTGTTCCGCGTCGGTTGTTATTGTGTTTTTCCATTCCAGGTAAATCTACACGCTCTGAAATTGTAAAGGAGTAGCCTTTTCTCCGGAAGAATCGGAACCTGATGAAAACCGACGATCTCAACGGCAAAGCGGCTCGATCGCTTTTTCAATCACTTCAATCCAATACGAAGGTAACGCTTATGGAATCCACAGAACGCCTCAAAACCCGAGCAAACGAAGCCGTAGACAAGGGAACTGACGTGGCACATGAAACCGTCGATAAAGTGGTTCATGCGGCACATCGCGCAGCAGATGTCGCTGGCGAAAAAGGTGCGCAAATCATGGAATCGCAGGAACGGCTGGTCAATGAATGGAGAGGATTTGTGCGCGACAATCCGATGACCGCGATCGCGGCAGCGGCCGCGGTGGGTTTTGTCCTCAGCAGAATTACGCGATAAGACGATTCGTTCACGGACCATGATTGAATCAGACCGTGCCAATCTAATGGACAGTGAAAGGGAAACAGCCTCTGTTTCCCTTTTACCAGGGCTCAAGGCGCTGGTACACGAGATGGTTCTCATGGTTCGGGATCATATTCAACTGGCGGTCGCCGAAACCCGTCTCGCCGTCCAAGCCCTTGTTGTCATTTTGGTGGTCGCCATTATGCTGGCGGTTACTCTGTTGACCATATGGCTCGGACTTTCGGCGTTGGGCGTGTTGTATTTATCGAACCTCGGATTCGGTTTGGGAACCGCGATATTTTGTCTGATTGCGCTAAATATCGTGACCGTGGGAATACTGGTTCTTGTGATTCGCCGCCAGTTTACCTTCATCAATCTGGAGACGACGATCACCAGCCTCTCGGGAACGCCGCCCGGAAATACTACAGAAAAGTGAAATGAACCGACCATCCGATAGACATCAGAACTGGGGACTGGCGACGGAGATTAATAATCTTCACCAGCGAATCTTCGTGCGCCGGGCCGGTTTACGAGAACGCTCTTCAGACCTGGCGCGAAGTTTTAAATCAAGCATTACTTCCCCGGTATCGCTATTCGCCAGCGCAGGATTAGGCTTCATTCTGGGCGAAATTACGGACCGGCGGACTTTCAAGATTCGTCCCCAATCGCCTGCCGCGGACAGTGTTACCGCCGAAACGCGCACATTCCGACCCTACCAATTCATTGTATTTGCTTCTGCCGCCATGAATTCCTGGCCCGTTAAGGCGCTGTCTTCACTGCTCAATGAAACTTCCCGGCGTCGATTGAATCGGACAGTTCCGCCGGAAAGATCTGTTTAAAGCAACAGGCTCGAAACTACCTTCGTATACAGCCGGCCGGCTCTGGCGCGACTGCGCGATCGTTTACCCCTCGGGAGCGCCGCCAGTCTGATCGACAACGGGTCGATGCCCACCAAACCAAAGGCGCCCAACAATAATACAATTTCAATTCCTATTCGGTGATTTTCAGCCCAAAATCCGCAACTGGATTTTTTGGGCGAAAAAAACCTCGCTAAGTGAGCAAGATAGCGTTGCTCAAGGCGCTTTTCTGGTAAAGATTCGGTGAACCCGTGAGATAGCCACCTTGACGTTCGGTGCTACCGACCCAGAACGGTGCGGAAGTCCTTACGCAGCGGGTAGAGCCAGATGTCCTTGATGGGCAGGATCGATTTGTGAGTGGGGCACTTTTT
>JBGTCG010000105.1:0-6048 GCA_041748915.1 Methylococcales bacterium | reverse complement strand
TTGGGGGGAGATGTTGGATTGAGGTGCCGGGAGTTGTTGCGGGAGATCGCGCGGAGCAAGGAGATGATCATCGATGCGGGATCGGTGAATCGGGACCACGTGCCTATGCTGATTGGGATTCCGCCGCAGTTATCGGTGTCCAGGGCGGTGCAGTACTTGAAAGGGAAGAGTTCGCACCGGCTATTGGCGGAGTTCCAGCAGTTGCGAAAGCGTTATTGGGGGCAACATTTGTGGGCGAGGGGGTATTGGATTCCTCGAGTGGCAATGTGACCGATGAAGTCTGGAAGGAGTACATCAAGAATCAGAAGCCGCCGGAACCGGATGATGATTTCGAGGTGGTGTAGCGAGGCAATCGGCCGAAGGGCCGATCAATCCGGCTTTTAGCCGTAACCTGAAGCCACCGGCTTTTTAGCCGGTGGCGTATTCACAAACCAGGGCAGGACAACCGCGGTAATCGTTTTCGGCGGGACGTCCTGTGGTTCGGGACGGGGTGCCGGGTACTTGGCCACGCTCGCGATGAGCGTTTGAACATCAGAATCCGGCAGCGGTGGAGGCGCATATCCGTTTATTCTCTACCCGCAGCGCCGCCAGGATCGATTCTCCGCCAAGCCCTTTGCCCCTTAGCGACGACGCCAGCCGAAACAAGCCATCGTTGCGCTTGCCCTCGACCAGCACTCCGCCCGCGGCGCCATTGCCGCGGCTTTTGGGTGGCGCGGGCGATTGGAGCAGAGCCAGCAGCCATTGCGGGCACGGTGCGATATCCTCCCGCCGCGGCAGCGCGCCGCCGGCGAATTGGTATTCCCGCCCGTCAATCGTGCTCGGAAAACACAACACCTGCCCGCCCTCGCTACGGATATCCAGGCCTGGGCCTAGTGTGCCGTTCGAATTGCCGATCTTGACGCCCTTGGGGATCTGGAAGTAATAATGCTGGCCGCCGGAGGGGGTGAGGCTTAGGACCGTTTCGGGTAGCGGCCCGTGCTTCTGTACCAGCTGGTCCAATGATTGGTCGCCGGTATGCCGCGGGTCTACATCGAGGACCAGGATTCCCGATATCTTTCCGGTGCGAATCCCAAGGTTATGCTGATGAGCGCCGCGCCCGAACCAGCTCCGCAATGCGTCCGCGGTTGGTTCGGGCGCGGTGGGCCGGCCGCAAAGGATTGGCCGCTTGCTGTTTCTGGCGGTCGGCAGCGGCACCAGGCCCCGCTCCAGGAGGGTTGACGCTATCTCCAAGGTGCTGCCCCCAGGATTGTGTGTAAGCTCACCAGTCATGGTGCTTCCTCCGTGGAACCGGCCAGCCGCCGCAAGATCTGATAGCCTCGATCGATCATGCCGATTACCCGAATCCATTCGAAACAGCGGTTACAATACCGCTGTGACCAGCGGCACGCAGCGCCGCAGTGGTCGCATTCTCGATACAGTCTGGTTATCCGCGGGCCGTGCCGCCGGCCCGCGGATTTCTTTTTGATGGTGTCCATGATTCATTCGCGTTTTTTCCCAATAAATGCCACTTGTTCGGGTTGAGAAACATGTATTATAGACGCTCGATTCCGAGTTCGAGATATCCAGATGGGCGATAGTAAGTCATCCGATCAGCCGATAACGATTCCTCCGGTCGATCCCAGGATCGAGGGTTATATGCGCGGTTTGGCGCGGAATACGGATCAACCGGCTTTATTGGAAATGGAGCGACTCGCGGATAATCAGGGATTTCCGATCGTCGGCCGCCTCTGCGGGGTATTCCTCGAAACACTGACGAAACTGCACAAGCCACGCCGGATTTTCGAATTTGGCAGTGGCTACGGTTATTCGGCTTATTGGTTCGCGCGGGGCGCCGGGGCCGGGGCGAAAATCATTTGTAGCGATGGGAAGGCGTCGAACAGGGATTTGGCCGAACGTTTTTTGACCCAGGCCGGCCTTTGGGACAATATCGAATTTCACGTCGGATTCGCCCAGGATATATTCCGGGCCATCGAGGGAACTTTCGATATCTGTTATAACGATGCCGACAAGGGAGATTATCCCGAAATCTGGCGAATAACGCGCGACCGTATCAATCCGGGCGGTCTTTATATTGCCGATAACGTTCTATGGCACGGCCGCGTCGTCATGGATCCCCCGGTAATTGACATTGTACCCGGCTGGACCGAAGCAATTCTTGAACACAATCATTTGATTTTCGAAGATCCCGGATTCGATGCATGGATCAATCCGACTCGGGACGGAGTCCTCGTCGCTCGAAAGAAATGAATTGCGTGTGGAACGTACGAAGAATCGACCGCTCTGCGCCGGTTATAGTTCGCCGGCTTTCTAAAGTCTGGATCCACGGGGGTGCGCATTCAAACTCGGTTGCGTTCGCAATGAAGGTGGAGCGCCGTCAGTAATTATTCCGTTACGAGCGGAAGCCAAACGCGACGCCAGCAGTTGCGGTAACAAACGCCTGTCAAGACGATGTTGGACCTCTGGAGCGCAACGGCCGGACTGTTGGAGTAAAGAAAAATTCGCTGCACTATGACCACGCGATAGCGCGCGGCCCGCCCGAGCATCGGTTTGGACCCTCTTTCTGGCGGCGCCGTCGGGTTCCGAGGGATGTACGGCCAGTTCTGCTTTGCCAACTCTTCGATTGTCGCGCGGCTGACCATGCCTTGGTCGGCACCCAGACAGACCCGTTGAATCCGAAATGTTGGCTCAACCGCTGCGCCACCGGCAGCCTCGACACCTCGTTTTACACAGGTTGCGTTAGTCGCGGTTCTTTCCGAGTTCAGTAATCGAAGCTGTACTCCTTGAATTCTTGTAACCGGTTATCATCGATCGAATCAGCTTTCATTATGCCGCGAGCTTTCGAAAAGAGCCCCGCAAACATGCACAAAAAAAATCGATACGATCGTGAAATTGGCGAAAAATTGATGGATTTCCTCCCAAAACTTCCGAACTGTCTTCCGGTTCGGCGACAATATTTGTCCGGCATGTCTCGAAAACCGGTACAAGGAGCCAGGATCAAAAGTATCGATTTGGATAGATATGGTATATTGATTTTTATGTATTCTCGAAGCAACGGTAATCGCTTTGTATCCCATTGACAATACAATCGAGATTGACTTCATCGAAACACCCTCCCGGCTGGAATCCTTTTGTAAGCAGATCGAGGGCAGCGAATGGCTCGCGATCGATACCGAATTCTTACGCGAAAGTACATATTTTCCGAAATTCTGCTTACTCCAAATTGCAAATACCGATCAGGTGGCTTGTATCGATCCCCTGGCCATCCAGGATTTGAGCCGCCTGTTCGAAGTCCTGTATCACCCGGGGAGCACGAAGGTCTTGCATTCCGGAAGACAGGATCTGGAAATACTTTTCAACATCCGCGGTTATCCGCCGGGCCCGGTTTTTGACACCCAGTTGGCCGCTCCGCTGCTCGGATATGTCGATCAAATCAGCTATGGCGCATTGGTCTCCGAAGTTCTCGGTGTGGATTTGGTCAAAGCGCATACGCGAACCGACTGGAGTAGACGACCGTTATCTCCGGCCCAGTTGAACTATGCGGGTGACGATGTGTTTTATCTGGCACAAGTCTTTTTGAAGATGCGCGCGCAATTGTCCAGTCTGGGACGGATCGAATGGCTTGCCGACGATTTTGCCGCGTTACTCAATCCGGAAAACTATCAAAATCCGCCCGAGGATGCCTGGCGACGGATCCGCGGGTCACAGACTTTAAATCCGCAATCCGTGTCGATTTTGCAGAGTCTGGCCGATTGGAGAGAGAAGGTCGCTCGACGCAGTAATTTACCGCGAAATTGGATCATCAAAGATGATGCTCTGTTGAGTATCGCCCGCATGAATCCATCCCATGAAGTTGAACTGAAAACGCTCAGGGGGGTGCACGAGCGTACTTTAAAGCGCTACGGAAACCAGATTCTCGAACTCGTCGAAAAGGCCCGGAAAAGTCCTCCGCTGGTCCCGGATATCCAATCCAGAACGGTAAGGAAATCCACGCAACACGAGGTTTTGATCAATGTACTGGTCGGGGTCGTTCATCACATCGCGCTCGAAAATTCGTTAAACGCCACGACTCTGGCGCCTAAGAAAGAACTGGAATTGCTGGTATCGGGAAACCTTGAGAACAAGTTGCTCCACGGCTGGCGAAAAGCAATGGTCGGGGATAAATTGCTTTCGATTTTGGAAGGTGAAACGATGTTGTCGATCAGGGACGGTGGACTTCGCTTCGAATCCGGAAACACGGATCAGCGCACTGACCGAGCCTCCTAGCTGGTTCGGCGGCTCATGTACGTTCTACATCGGACAGATCCAGGATTTTTCGTCCTATGCCGCTGCCCGGTCTGATTCAGGCGTTGCTGCATCCGGAGATCTATCCGGACGGCTCACGATCGATCCGACTCGTGGAAACCCATATTTCGTGGGTACTGTTAACCGGGAGTTACGTATATAAGATCAAAAAGCCGGTTCGCTTTGAATTCCTGGATTTTACTACTTTGGCGTTGCGCCGGCATTTTTGCGACGAAGAGCTTCGTCTGAACCGGCGTTTTGCTCCGCAAATGTATTTGGAAGTCGTCGCGATCGGGGGAACACCGGATAGACCAACCTTTGGCGGATCGGGAGCCGCGATCGAATACGCGGTTAAAATGCGTCAGTTTGATCGCGGGGCGGGACTTGACCGGCTCGCGCTGGATGGGCGGCTGGATCCGATTCACATCGATCGCCTTGCCGATACCATCGCGGAATTCCACCTCGGCGCCGCGAAATTAACCGATGCTTCTGTCTCCGGAAAATGCGATCGACTTCAAGCGGCTGCGCTGGGCAATTTCAACGAATTAAAAGCGCATTCCAAACCAGAAGGGCAGCGAGGCCGGCTCGCGCAATTGCAGGAATGGACGATCCAAAAAATTCGCGACTGCGGGCCTTTTATGCACGACAGGGTGCAATCCGGTTTTATACGCGAATGCCATGGCGATCTTCATCTTGCCAATATCGTGGTAATTGACGGCCAACCGGTTCCTTTCGATTGCATCGAATTCAGTGAGAAAATGCGCTGGATCGACATCATCGATGAAGTCGCGTTTGTCGTGATGGACCTCGATGCCCATCGTTATCCGGAGGCTGGCTACCGGTTACTTAACCGCTATCTGCGAATTACAGGTGATTATCCGGCATTGGCTTTGCTGGATTTTTACCGGGTTTATCGGGCGATCGTCCGCGCAAAAGTCGCTCTGTTAAACCTCAATGCCGCTGGCGATCGAGACCACAACCAGGCCTTGGAAACCAAATACCGCGACTACCTTGCGATGGCTCATGCCTATACAATCCGGCCACCGGCTTTATTGATGATCACCCACGGTTTTTCCGGTAGCGGAAAATCAACGGTTGCCGCCGGAATCGCAGCAAAACTGCCCGCAATCCAATTGCGGTCCGATGTCGAGAGAAAAAGACTCGTCGCGCCGGACGATGGTTTGAAGGACGCGACGTACAGCGAAGAAACCACCCGCAACACCTACAACCACCTTGCGAAAACCGCGTCCGGATTGCTCGATTCCGGTTCTTCGGTGATTGTCGATGCAACCTTTTTGCGGCGATGTTGGCGGGATCAGTTTCGCCGGTTGGCGGAACAGTTTGGCGTTGGATTCGTGATTCTGGACATGCGGGCTTCTTTAGAAGTCCTTCGAGAACGAATCACCGAGCGTCTGCTCACGAATACCGATCCGTCCGACGCCGACCTCATGGTCCTGGAGCATCAGCAGAAACATTTCGATCCGCTTGGCCAACCGGAAATACGGGATTCAGTACCCATCGAGACTGGAAAGAAAATCGATTTCCGCGCGCTGATCGATCAGTTAAGTCGGATTTCGAATCCCTAGGAGTCTGTCGGCCCTGATCTGGATTGTTCATCCTAGGTAAGGCTAGCCCTGCCCTTTACCCACAAGTTGATATGGAGCAATTCAGGTCTCCGCCGACAGAGCAAAGCCCAAACACATGAACTGGAATTCGGTGTACCCTTGCCAAAGCAGTTGATGACCGGGCGGCGGGTCGTTGTTGCGC
>JBGTCG010000104.1:0-17650 GCA_041748915.1 Methylococcales bacterium | reverse complement strand
CCAACTTGAACGGCAGAACCGTCTGTGACAACATACTCAAAAAAACCTCCTGGGTGATAAGAAAAGCGCATTGAACAACGCTATTTTACTCATTCAGCGAGGTTTTTTCTTGTTTAAAGTATACAGTCGCGGATCTTGGGGTTACGTCACTTTACTGGCTTGTTTGGCCGACCCGGAACCAAGCATGAACCAATGGAAAACATACGTCCAATTTCGATCGGTGATCAATGTTTACTTCTTAATGGCGTATCCCGCCAGGGTTCTGCCGAGATCCCAGATCGAACCGGGCACCCGATGGCAATCGGAAATCACACTGTCAAATGACTGCACGATCAAATCCCGGTCTTTCTCCGTGATGACCAACGGCGCGAGTAATTTGACGACATTCATCCCGTGGCCGGCCACTTGGGTCAGGATTCTGTGGCGCGAAAACAGGGGTATGGTGACCATCTGGCAGAATAGCCCCTTATTCGCGGTTTCTAAGAGGCTCCACGCGGTTTTCAACGAAAAACTCTGCGGCGCGCCAAATTCAATTGCAATCATGAGCCCTTTGCCACGGACTTCCTTGAGGAATTCGTAGCAACCGGTCATCTTGCTTAGCTCGGAAATGATCGAGTCCCCAAGTTTCGCCGCGTTATTCACCAGATCATTTTCTTCAATCACTTGAATCGTCGCGAGGCCCGCGGCCATGGCCATGTTATTTTTGGAGAACGTCGAACCGTGCACGACAGCGCGGTCCATGCGGTTGAATACTTTGTCCATGATGAACTGTTTCATGGCCACGGCGCCGATCGGAATAAATCCGCCGGACAACGCCTTGGCCATCAAGATCATATCCGGTTCGACGCCCCAGTGTTCGACGGCCCAGAATTTTCCGGTACGTCCGATTCCGGTCTGAATTTCATCCGCGACGAACAGAGTCCCGTATTTCGCGCACAGGCGTTGAGCGTCGCGTAGAAAACTGTCATTCGGCAGATTGACGCCCTTGCCTTGAATGGGTTCAACGAAAAAAGCAGCGCTGTCTTTTCGGGACAAAGCCCGCTCCAAAGCGTCCAGGTCATTGAACGGAACTGCATTACAGCCTGGCAACAGCGGGCCAAAACCTTCGCGGAATATTTCTTCTCCCATCAGAGAGAGAGCGCCGAGGGTCAAACCATGAAAACTGTGCTCACAGTGCAGTATATTGGGCCGCCCCGTGGTATACCGCGCAAATTTGATCGCAGCTTCCACGGCTTCAGCGCCGGAGTTGCAGAAAAACATGCGGTTCATCCCGGAAGGACAAAGCCGAATCAGCTTTTCGGCAAGTAAACCACTCAGCAGCGAAACGTCCATTTGCACCATATCCGGAAGTTCTTCGACCAGAACATCCTGAAGCGCCCGGATGACGGTCGGATGATTCCGGCCGACCGCGAATACGCCAAAGCCGCTTAAGAGATCCAGATATTCTTTGCCGTCCTCGTCATACAAATATTGGCCTTTGGCTTTGGTGTATACCCGGTCATAGCCGATGGCCTTTAGAACCCGCACCATCTGCGAGTTCAGATAGGTTTCGTGGAGCGAAAAATTTTCACCGGCACGAGACGCCAGCGATTCGCGAATTGAATCAGACATTAAGGACCTCGAAATAGGGCTCCATAAATTCGTAAATGAGATTGCCCGCACCGCGGGCGCTGCCAAAGCGATCTGCGCCGCAAACGTTAATGCGATCCCGACTGACCGACATCACTAGGCCTATAACAATACAACGATGGGCGCGGATCACCGCAAAAAGCCGCACGTGTAGGAAATTTTATCCGGCGGAGCATCCACTATTATTTGAAAACGCATCAGGAACGCCCCGTGTCCGGAAAAAAATCGTATTCAAGTAGCCGGGCGGTAATTTGAAGACCGCGTTGAGCCGCCCGAAAACAAATCCCGAGCCGGATCAGGTCGGGTATCGAATTCGGATAGCGCACGATCAGGGCCAACAACACCGGCAACCGGACATCACCATTTCGATTCACCGCGATCGCCACAGGTTTAGGCAGGTCCATGCTTGCCGGATCGGCGATGGCGCGAATGATAACAAAAGGAAGATGATGCCGGGAGGCGATTCTCGCGATCCCCGCGCTTTCCATATCCAGCGCGACGGCTCCGGTCCGGTTTTGCAATGCCTGCTTGCCAGCGGCGGTCGCAACAATCGTCGAAGATTCCGCGATCGATCCGGTATGGACAGTCGGATGATCAGCAAGGCGGTCTAGAAGTTTGCCGCGCCAACTTGGATCGACAGCAAAAATATTTCCGGCCGCGCCGACTACGTGTTCGGGAACAACCACGTCGCCAGCTTTCAGTTCCGGCCCGATTGCAGCAGCGCATCCCCAGCTGAGAAGGGCATTGCAGCCTTCCCGAATCAGGCTCACCGCTCCCGCAGCGGCCTTCTCGGGGCCGATTCCGGACACACAAAGAAGCGTATTTTCGTTTAAACGAGAAAAATGCCCGGTTTGGATCCGGGCGTTTGTCAATGTTTGCTTTTCGCCGGGAAGGGCGACAATCAAACCAACCGATGTCACTTCAGCCTTTGAATTGAGCGGTATTTGGCCAGCGCCCAAAGCGGAAAAAATTTGCTGTAGCCGTGGTATTTTAAATAGAAGACCCGTGGAAAACCGGGGGCCGTAAAGCAGTCATCCCGCCAGAATCCGTCGACAGCCTGGTTATTCAGCAGATAACGAATACCGGCCTCCACTTCGACCGAATCGGCTTCGCCCGCTGCGAGAAGTCCGAGAATCCCCCAGGCAGTCTGGAACGCCGTACTGAACGCATTCTTTCCAGCGATCGCGCAATCATGATAGCTCCAGTTGTTCTCACCCCAGCCACCGTCGCTGTTCTGTTTGCTCTTCAACCAGGAAACCGCATTCTTGATCATCGGATCCGCGCGCGAGATCCCGGCTTGCTCCAATGCAACCAGTACCGACCAGGTGCCGTAAATATAGTTGGTACCCCACCGGCCGAACCAGGACCCATCGCTTTCCTGTTCACTTCGCAGGTATTCTATGCAACCTCCCAGCGTAGTCTGATATTCCGGATGATTTTTGACCATCCGCGCCAGGAACATCGCGCAGCGCGCGCTCACATCGGCCGTCGGAGGGTCCAACAACGCACCATGGTCGGCGAAAGGGATTTCGTTCAGATAGTAACAAGTATTGTCGACATCAAATGCGCCGAAACCTCCATTTTTGGATTGCATTACCTTAATCCAGCGAGCAGCCCGTTCCGCGGATTCGCGGAATCGCGCTCCCGATGTCAGCGTCATCGCATAGGCGACAACCGCTGTATCGTCCACGTCTGGATAGTACGGGTTTTCGAATTCAAATGCCCAGCCGCCACCACCTATATAGTCGGGTCGGGCGACCCGCCAATCGCCAAGTTCATTTCCGAGCTGCTTCGCAATCAGCCAATCCAGACCACACTTGATCTCATGATCGTTCTTCACCGGATCGGCTTCTTGCAATGCGAGAATCGCGAGCCCGGTGTCCCACACCGGTGACAGGCAGGGTTGGCAATAGGCATCCCGATCATTGATGACAAGCAGCTTTTCAAGCGCTTTTTTCGCGGTAACCACATCAGGATGATCTGTCGGCATTCCCAACAACAGCATGGCCTCATAAGCGGCGACCATGGCCGGGAAAATTCCCCCGAGACCGTCTTCCCCGTTGAGACGTTCGCAAAACCAGTTTTTCGCTTCACGCAGCGCTTTGTCGCGCATCCGGGCCGGAATCAAAGGATCGATTGTGCGGCCGAGAAAATCGAGGCCCAGAAACACCTTGTTCAACAGGCCGCGCTTTGGAAAATAATGTTCTTCAAGATCGGGATCAGTAACAAAAAGTTCCCGGATTTCAACCTTGCGCGGATTGGCCGCCTTCGCTTTGAGCGAACACAAAACGAACAGCGGGACCATCACCGTGCGCGACCAATAAGAAACCTTGTTCAAATGAAACGGAAACCACCGCGGCAGCAACATGATCTCGGCCGGTATATAAGGCACGGCCCGCCATGGCACCTGGTCAAACATCGCGAGCAGTATCCGGGTGAATACATTACATTTCGCGGCGCCGCCCTGGTCCAGAATAAATTGTCTGGCTCGTTTCATGTGCGCGCGTTCCGGCGAATCGCCGGCCAATTTCAGCGCATAGTAGACTTTAGTCGTGCAACTGGTATCGCCGGGGCCACCGATAAACAGCGAATAGCTACCGTCTTCATTCTGTTTTGCGCGCAAAAAATTGGCGATTTTGGCTTGCAGCAATTCGTCCACATCTCCCACGAAATGCATCATCGCGATGTATTCTGCTGGGATCGTACAGTCGGCTTCCAATTCAAAAACCCAGTATCCCTCGGAATGCTGGAGTTCACCCAGCGCTGACTGCGCCTTCGCAATCGCAAGATCCAGAGTCATTTCACCGGTATCGGCTAGATTGGCAAGGTCCCAACCAATGGCTTCGACTTGGAAATTGTTTGCTGCGGATTGTTCTAGCATATCGGATCCTTTGCGGTAGCGTGATTCAAGTAGATTTCAGATGTTCATTATTGATGTGATCGGCCTGGCTATATTCGCCAAGTCCCAAGGAGGCGAGCCTGAACAAGGCTTCAAGCGCGACATCACTGCGGCCGGCGACCCGCGTCGCAAGGATCGTCGCTTTAACGGCATTTCGTGAAATTTTGACCTGGTCCGAACTGGAAAAATAAAGGTTGGACTTGATTTTTCCCAAATTCAACACCGCCATGCCAAGCGCCCACAGGCAAAAATAGCGGATTCCGATTTCGCGTTTCGGAACCAGTAAGGTGTATTCCAGCCCATTCTTAAGGTGCGAATGTGCAATGCTGATCAATATTTCAAGACCTTCACCGAACTCCCGGTTATTGCTGCCCGACGACAACTGACTCAGATCAAACCCGGTTTCGGTGAATATTTCCTGGGGCAGCCAGCAGACAGAACGTTTATGGTCGTCCCAGATATCCTTTAGAATATTGGTCATTTGCAGCCCTTGGCCGAACGAAACCGAAAGTTTCATTAGCTGTTTTTCGTTCCTGGCGATATCGGCGGAATACGTACAAAATAGCCGGGTCAACATTTCTCCAACGCATCCGGCTACAATATAGCAATAGCGGTCCATGTCCTTTAGTGTTTTCAAACCGTTCTGGAGAACCAGAGTCTGAAATTGGGGCATACCGCCGGCCATGGTTTCCACGCAGATCGCTAGTGCATTTTGTTGCGCTTCTGAAAAACTATGGGTGATCCTGACCACGCGCGGAATATTGCGGATCAATTCATGTTCAGCTGGAATCGTCTGAGCAGACAGCAGCGGGACCAGTTCGGTCGCAAAGTTTTCAACGTTTTCCTTGTTCTTGACCACGTCGATGAACCGGCAGCAAAAGTCACGTTTGAGTTGGGGAGAAAGGCTGATTTCATCTTCGATGGTATCGACGATGCGGCAGAGTAAGTAAGCATTTGCGACAACCGGATACAATTCGGCCGGGAGCTGAGGAATGGTCAGAGCGAAGGTTCTTGATACGCCTTCGAGCAAGACAGACTGCATCTCGAAATCGGACAAGATCCCAAGACCGGGATCGATTGCTTTTCTCGATGCAAACTCAGTCATGGATGGTAAGGTTTGACGGATGAGTTCATTGCTGTTGTGAAAATTAAACAGTATTGATTTTCATTTTATGCGTTTTTGTCAAAATTCGACAACATATTGTATTTTCGATTAAAATATATTCATGTGAGGGGCGGTTCCGGTATGACTGGCGGCACCGTAATTTCACTCCAGGGTCCGAAGATTCGACTACGAATTGGTAAAATGCAACAGAACACTTGAGCATTTCCGCCGTGTCCGGATATCCTATACCCCAAAGAGTCCGAAATAGTTTAATGAATTTTATAGAAAAAAGATATTGAGTCAAGATGAATCCATTAAGAATTCGAAACCTGAAGAATTTTATCTACTATAATTGTTGTAATTTTTACAAAAAATGAGATCATTTTTACAAATTTGGCAAATTTATTTGCCGAATTTGTAGCTAAATCCGCTAAAGCTGAGTAGAATGGTCACCCTATTTGTTATTGTATTATTCAAAAATATCAATGCAAGACATCACCAGGAATGCAGGAGACAAGCGGAGGACCTCAGCGGCTAAGGATACTCGCAAGAACGACCGGAATGTTGTTAAATCGCTACACATTATTCCGGATCTTGAACCAGCAGAAACGGTGATTTTAGAATTGCTCCAACATAAATGAGGTTGTTTATGGATGTTGTGATGACTCAACCGCGCGGATTTTGTGCAGGTGTTGTCCGTGCCATCGAAATTGTCGAATCCGCATTGGAAATTTACGGGACTCCCGTTTATGTTGTCCATGAAATCGTACACAATCAGCGGGTTGTGGAAGACTTGAGGTCCCGCGGCGCTGTATTCGTTGAAACGCTCGATGAGGTTCCCGCCGACGCGGTGACGGTTTTTAGCGCCCATGGCGTTTCCGAAAGGATGATCAAGAATGCCGAAGACCGCGGTCTGGAGGTGATTAACGCGACCTGTCCGCTGGTCACAAAAGTTCATCTCGAAGTCGTACGCAACGCAAAAGCGGGCAATGAAGTCGTGCTCATCGGCCACGCCGGGCATCCGGAGGTCAATGGCACGCTTGGACATTTCGACCGCAGTTTCGGCGGCGAGATTTATCTGGTCCAGGATGAAAAAGATGTGGAGGCGCTGCACGTTAGAAATCCGTCACGATTGACTTACGTGACCCAGACAACCTTATCCGTCGATGACACCAAGATCATAGTCACCGCCCTTAAAAAGCGCTTTCCCGAAATTAACGAACCGCGCCGGGACGATATCTGCTATGCGACCCAGAACCGGCAGAGCGCCGTTCGAAAACTGGCTAACCGCGTGGATCTGCTGATTGTGGTCGGGGCGCGCAACAGTTCGAATTCGAACCGGTTGCGGGAAGTAGGAGAACATATGGGCGTGAACTCCTTTTTGGTGGAAGATGCGAATGATCTTGACCTTTCCTGGTTTACGTCGGACCTCAGGATCGGCATCACCGCGGGGGCCTCTACGCCGGAAATTCTGGTTCAGGAAGTGCTCCAGAAACTCGGCGAACTCGGGGTCGATAACGTTGTTGAAATGGATGCCGAACCCGAGCGGGTAACTTTCCGGTTGCCTGCGGGTTTGGCGAATAAGTTGAGTCGAAACGCAGAAAAATCTGGTGAACTCGCTTCAGAGGGGAGGAGCTAAATGAGTGTACCTATCAGGCAGCAGGTTAGCGTGGCACGATATCTTCTCAAACAAAAGATACTCGGTGTCAAACGTTATCCTCTAGTGTTGATGCTGGAGCCTTTGTTCCAATGTAACCTTGCTTGCGCGGGTTGCGGAAAAATCGATTACCCGAAAGAGATTCTACGAAAGCGCCTGAGCTTGGAGGAGTGTCTGGCGGCAGTCGATGAATGCGGCGCGCCGATCGTTTCGATTCCCGGAGGCGAGCCTTTACTCCACAAGGAAATGCCGCAAATTGTCGAGGGAATCGTAAAAAAGAAAAAGTTTGTGTACCTGTGTACGAACGCCCTTCTATTGAAAAAGCGTATCGACGACTATACGCCTTCGCCTTACCTCACGTTTTCGGTCCACCTGGACGGCAATCGCGAGCGTCATGACGAATCGGTATGCCAGGAAGGAGTCTACGATCGCGCCGTGGAGGCTATCACGCTCGCTCTCGGCAGGGGTTTCCGGGTGACTATCAATTGCACTCTTTTTGACGGCGAAAAATCGGCCGAGGTCGCGGAGTTTCTCGATTACGTCTCGGAATTAGGCGTAGAAGGCGTAACCATTTCGCCGGGTTTCAGTTACGAACGCGCTCCCCGACAGGATGTATTCATCAAGGGCAAGCCGGTCAAGGAATTATTTCGCGGAATTTTTCGGCTCGGCAGGGGCAGAAAATGGAAATTTAACCATTCGACCTTGTATTTGGATTTCCTGGCCGGAAACCAGAACTATAACTGCACTCCTTGGGGAAACCCAACCCGAAATGTTTTTGGCTGGCAAAAACCGTGTTACCTGTTGGTTGACGAGGGATATGCATCGAGCTTCCAGGAACTCATGGCGGATACCGCGTGGGACAGCTATGGATCGTCCAAAAATCCGAAATGCGCGAATTGCATGGCGCATTGCGGTTACGAACCAACCGCCGTGGAAGACATGTTAAGTCACCCCCTTAAGGCGCTTTATACCTCGATCCGAGGTCCCAAGACTTCGGGTCCGATGGTTCCGGAAATTCGACCGGAATACGAGGAATCGCCCGTGATTTCGAGGGTAATCAAGGCAAATATAAGGCTCGAAGCCACCGAGTGATCTGGTGAACTATCGGCAGCCGTGGCGGAGGTGGATCGTGGATCCATCTCCGGCGGGCGTCCAGCCGGTTCGAGAGCATGCCAATTGCGCCATTCCAGCGACGAAGCAAAGATCGGGAATTTCAAACCGGGTTTAAACGTCGTGCAAATTGCAGAGTAAAAATGCTGCCAATACCAGGTTCACTGACTACGCTAACGTTTCCGCCTAAAAGATCCACGGCAATTTTCCGGGTAAGATATAAACCCAAACCGGTTCCCGACGTCCTTAAGTGTAAATTGGAATCCAAACGTTCAAACGGGATGAACGAGCGCTGTAATTGCTCCGGCTCGATCCCTATTCCGGTATCCTGGACGTCAACGATCACGTCGTTTTCGCTTGCGCGAACCGATATAACAACGCGTCCCTGTTCGGTGTACTTAATGGCGTTATTGAAAAGATTGATCAGGCATTGAAACACCCGCTTACGATCCGAATAAACCAGTAATTTTTCAGGGCTATCGGTATTCAGGGCGAGGCCTTTGTCGCGGGCCTGTAAGCTGGGATCAGGAGGGCCTCGCCATTCCACATGTTTCCGTCAACATTTCAGCCCGGCATATGCGTAACAACCGGATTGCCGAGGACATCCGGCGAACCCTTGCTTCGCACCGGGTCAGCCCGAAGCGTCTCGGCATCGAAATCACCGAACATACATTAATGGAAAAGCTGGACACAATTCGCGACACCCTGGAGGAAATCCATCGGGGCGGCACGTATCTAGCCCTGGACGATTTCGGCACCGGCTTCTCCTCGCTCGGCTATCTGAAGCGCATCCCGGTGGATGAGCTGAAAATCGACCGAAGCTTTATCCGCGGCATAGTCGATCAACAGGACGACACCGCCATCGTCAAAGCGATCATCGCGCTTGGCCGAACCCTGGATAAGCGAGTCGTTGCCGAAGGAGTCGAAAATATTGGGGCAAGCCAAGGTTCTTCGAAATCTGGATTGTGATATCGTTCAGGGCTTCCTGATCGCCCATCCATTGAAAGCCGCAGATCTTACGAAGTGGATAGGAACATTCAATTTCCAGGATTTCGTCGGTTAGACCTGGGTTCGGAAACGAGCGGAAATCATCCCGACCCGCATAGGCCAAATCGGCATATTTCAGCTTTGAACAAAGGGGCGTTAGTGCTTCGGGCCGACACCGATCTATTATTAAAATTGACAACACAGGAGGTGTCGCGTACTTTCCCATTCGGAAGTCCGTTGCTGTTTCCCGTCAAAATCGATTTCATGCTACGAGGAGGCGCCTCATGAGTCTGTTTACAGAAATGCTCAAATCCGTCGTGGGGACGAACCCGGCGCCCGGCCAAGCGGAAACGCAAACCCAAAATTTATTGAGCGGCGCTTTGAGTATGCTCGAATCAATGGGTGGCGTCGATGGGTTGGTTAAGAAATTTCAACAGTCAGGGATGGGCGATCTTGCGGAATCCTGGGTCGGCGCCGGTGACAACAAAAGCATCCTGCCCGAACAATTAGCTCAGGTCCTGGGAAAGGACCGGATCGCAGCTTTGACCCAACAAGCGGGTATACCGGAAGACCAGGGCGCGTCGGTGCTTTCGCAAGTTTTACCGGCTATGGTCGATAAATTGACTCCCGATGGAAAGGCGCCCGAAACCAGCAGTCTCGGGACCTTGGGAAAAGCGCTTTTAGGCGGGGCTGGCGTCGCGGTCGCGGCGGCGGCCGCAGCCTCTTATTTCGGCGGCAAGAAGGGCGGGGAAAAGCCGCCCTCCGCTGGGTCCGAGCCATCAAACCCGGTCCCGGCGCCTGGGAATACCGGCGCAGCCGCAGCCGCAACATCCGCCGATCGAACCTACACCGTAGTCAGCGGCGACACGCTATCGAAAATTTCTAAACTATTCTATGGCGAAGCCAATCAATGGCAGCGAATTTTCGATGCGAACCGCGATTTATTGAACAACCCGGATCGGATTTCGCCTGGCCAAAAACTGCGAATTCCTTAGGGAACGCTGAATAAATCCGTCCTGGATTTCTCAGCGCTCGGCAACCCTGACAATGTGATTTGGAGTTGCCTCACAAAATCAGACGCTTACAGCATCGTATTTTGGCAGTGCATCCCTGTACTACAGGAAGTTCTGATTTAATCAGAATTCCCTTAGCGGCGAACAACGGCTTTTATGCGACTGAATTTATCGGCGAAAGCGGAAAGGTTATAAAAAAGCCGGCAATGCGAACAGGTCGAGGGTTTCCACGGCATGCGAATTGGCGGGCGCTCGATCCGACTGATCACAGCGCTTCGCCGGATTCAATAAGAATTAGTGAAGTATCCGCCCGCAGAAACTCACATTGCCTTCTGCTGGTCCATCGATTCGCGGCTCCTAAGATAAACCTTGATGCTGCTGTAGATGCCTTCCGCGTCGAGTCCGGCGTCACTGAGGCATTCCTCACGGGAACCATGATCGACAAAACGATCCGGTAGACCGAGGTTCAGAGTCGGAATCATGACTTGGCGGGATTGTAGAAATTCATTGACAGCGCTACCCGCGCCGCCCGCGATCGCATTATCCTCCAGAGTCACAAAGATTTCATGGCTATCGGCCATGCGTATGAGCATCGCTTCATCCAGAGGTTTGACGAAGCGCATATTCACCACCGTGGCGTCCAGGCGTTCGGCGATTTGAAGGGCCTCCTGAACCAGGCTGCCAAATCCAAGCACCGCGACCCGCTTCCCTTCCCGTCTGATTTGAGCCTTTCCAATCGGCAGCGCCTGCATTTTTTTCTCAACGGCCACTCCGGGACCCTTGCCTCTGGGATAACGAACCGATGCCGGCCCTTCATGCAGGAAGCCGGTATACAGCATTTGGCGGCATTCATTTTCATCGGCCGGGGCCATGATCAGCAGGTTCGGAAGGCATCGCATAAAGGAAAAGTCGAAACTGCCCGCGTGGGTCGGCCCATCCGGCCCCACGAGCCCGGCGCGGTCGAGCGCAAACAGCACCGGCAGATTCTGAACCGCGACATCATGGACCAACTGGTCATAACCGCGCTGCAGAAAAGTCGAATAAATCGCGACGACCGGCTTATAGCCCTCACAGGCCATCCCCGCGGCGAGCGTAACACAGTGCTGTTCGGCGATCGCGACATCGAAATAACGGTCCGGAAATGCCTCGGAAAAGCGGACCAGTCCCGAACCTTCGCGCATGGCCGGAGTCAGCGCCAGAAGGCGCCGATCCTTCTTCGCCATGTCGCAGAGCCAGTCGGCAAACACCTCGGTATAAGTCGGCTGCGAAGACTTGCTTTTCGGCAAATAATCCAGTTCCGGATCGAAAGACGACACTCCGTGGTACGCAACCGGATCTTTCTCCGCCGGCAGATAACCCTTGCCTTTGCGCGTCACCACATGGAGAAACCGCGGTCCCGGCAGGTTGCGAAGGTTGCGCAGGGTGTCGATCAGCACCGGAAGGTCATGACCGTCGATCGGGCCGATATAGTTGAATCCCAGTTCCTCGAATAGTGTGCCGGGCGCGACCATACCCTTCATATGCTCTTCGGTCCGGCGCGCGAGCTCCCAGACACTCGGCATCAGGCTCAAAGCCTTTTTGCTTTCCTCGCGGACCGTTGAATAAAATTTGCTCGAAAGTAACTTCGCGAGATACTTGTTCAACGCCCCGACGTTCGGGGAGATCGACATTTCGTTATCATTCAGAATCACCAACAGGTTCGCGCCCAGATCCCCCGCATGATTCAAAGCTTCAAAGGCCATGCCTCCGGTAATGCCGCCATCGCCGATGATCGCGACCATGCGGTCGTCGCGTTTATCCAGCGCCGCGGCGACCGCCATGCCGAGGGCCGCGCTGATCGAAGTGCTGGAATGACCCACGCCGAAGCTGTCATAGCAGCTCTCCTTGCGCTTCGGAAACGGCGAAAGTCCGTTTCTTTTGCGGATCGTATGAATGGCATCGCGCCGCCCGGTCAGAATTTTGTGCGGATAAGCCTGATGCCCGACATCCCATACCAATTGATCTTGCGGCGTATTGAAAACGTAATGCAATGCAATCGTCAATTCAATGGTTCCGAGGCCCGCGGCAAGATGACCGCCCGATTTGCTGACACTGTTCAGCAGGTAACGGCGCAGTTCCTCGTTGAGAGCCAAAATCTTGTTCTCGGGAAGGCGGCGCACGTCTTCCGGTGAATCGATATCACTAAGAAGCGGATAATCAGTCGATAATTCCATGGATCAATGAGGATTCGGCTAATCTGTTGCGCATGTGCAACATTAATAGTAATTATTTAAACGAAGAAAGCCCTATGTTATATCATTTCCGAGTAACAGTGTAATGTATTGATGTCGCTTTTTTACAAATTTTGACGCAACACCTAATAGTTATGGCGCCCGCCAATAGTTCCGTGCGAAATTGCCGAGGACACCCAATGACTAATTGCGCCGCTGAATGATATACAGAGAAATCGAGCGGAGTATCTCCGCATCGTCCCCGAATGTTGCCAGACTATCCAGCGCTTCCGCATGCAGATCCCGGGCTTTTTGCTTGGCGCCGGACATCCCCAACAAGCCAGGATAGGTCGGTTTATGATGGTTTCGATCTTTTCCCTGGGTCTTGCCGAGGGTCCGGGTATCGCTTTCCTCGTCAAGAATATCGTCCTGAATCTGGAAGGATAAGCCAATACACTTCGCGTAATGATCGAGCCTGGTGATCTGGTCTTCGTCCACGCCTTCCGCAACGCAGCCCGCAAGCCGCACGCTGGCGCGGATCAGCGCACCGGTCTTATGGATATGCATGTTTTCCAGGCTCGGCAGGTCAAGTTCTATGCCGACCGAACTCAGATCGATCGCCTGACCGCCGACCATGCCGTGCGAACCACTGGCCTGGGCCAGAATATCAATCATTTCGACCCGTGTGCCGGCGCATGCCGGGAGCGAGGGGTCGCTCGCGAGAACTTGGAAAGCCAGGGTCTGCAAGCCATCGCCGACCAGGATCGCCGTGGCTTCGTCAAAGGCGACATGGCAGGTGGGCTTGCCGCGTCTGAGGTCGTCATTATCCATCGCGGGAAGATCATCATGGACCAATGAGTAGGCATGAATCAACTCCACCGCACAGGCCGGGCCGTTCAGATGATCGAGATCGGTACCCAAGGCCTGCCCGGCACCATAAGTCAAGATCGGCCGTATTCTTTTACCGCCGTTCAGCACCGAATAACGCATCGCTTCATGCAATCGATAGGGAACGCGGCTGGTCGGCGGAAGCCATTCATGCAGTGCATTGTCGACGCGTTCCCGACCGGCCGCCATGAAATTCTTGAGTTGTTCTTCAGGACTCATTGCTAAAAGGTTTCAGTTTATCAACGCCATTTTCTGTCAAGAGAATTTCGACCTTTTGTTCTGCTTCCTTGAGCGCCTTTTGGCAGGCGCGGGTCAATTGGATGCCGCGCTCGAAAAATTGCAGCGACTGTTCCAGCGGAATATCGCCCTTCTCCAACTGCTCGACCAGCTCCTCAAGCTCTTTCAGTGATTGTTCGAAAGGAACCGGCGTGTTTTTCTTTGCCATGATTTTAGGGTCTTTACAGATGTACTGCGCTGCCCGGATCCTGATTTTAGTGGTTATCCAGAAGATGTAACGTTATATTCCTGGCATTTTCAAGGGCTTTTCGCCATCGAAAATGCCGGCTCGCCCATAGCCTTAATGGTTTAGTTTGTCGCCGATGAAAACCAATTATTCAGCGACCAGGTGGTCCGGGATCGACAGCCGGTTGCGCCATGCGTCCCGATTCCAGGCTCCTTTTTATATTTGATGGTACGATAAACGGTTATGCAGGAAGATGTCAAAGGGCAGAGAACATTCGGAACAATATGAGCCAGAATTACAACGCATCCTCGATAGAAGTATTATCCGGCCTCGATCCCGTACGCAAGAGGCCGGGCATGTACACCGATACCAGCCGGCCCAACCATCTCGTTCAGGAGGTGATCGATAACAGCGTCGACGAAGCGCTCGCGGGGTATGCCACCAGCATCCGGGTTGTGCTTGAAAACAACGGTGCAATATCGGTCATCGACAATGGCCGCGGCATGCCGGTGGATATTCACCCCGAACAAGGGGTTCCCGGAATCGAGGTGGTTCTGACCAGGCTCCATTCCGGGGGAAAATTTTCCAATAATCACTATCGATTTTCCGGCGG
This sequence comes from Methylococcales bacterium, assembly GCA_041748915.1. Classification (GTDB taxonomy): domain Bacteria; phylum Pseudomonadota; class Gammaproteobacteria; order Methylococcales; family UBA1147; genus UBA1147. Next base: position 3,076 of record JBGTCG010000104.1, on the reverse strand, counting down.
CTTGCACGGAGTGGGGGTTTCCGTGGTCAATGCATTGTCGAGCCGACTCGAAGCTGAGGTCAAGCGGGATGGAAAGCAATACCGGATGACCTTCGCGGGCGGAGAAAAAACCGGCGAGCTTCAGGAAACCGGCCAGGTCGGCAGGAACAATACCGGAACCACGATTCGATTCTGGCCGGACCCGAAATATTTCGACAGTCCGGCCTTATCGATGCCCAAATTGCTGCACGTGCTGAAGGCCAAGGCCGTGCTTTGTCCCGGATTGCAGATCGAATTGATCGACGAACAGAACGATATCCGGGAAAGCTGGTGTTATACGGACGGTTTGAAGCAATATTTGCTGGGCGCAATCGACGCAGATCTCGACACCTTGCCGGAAACTCCGTTTACAGGTTCGCTGGAAGCCCGAAGAGAGGCCGCGGACTGGGCAGTCCTCTGGGTTCCGGAGAGCCGGGAAAATATAGCCGAGAGTTATGTGAACCTGGTTCCAACCACGCAGGGCGGTACCCATGTGAACGGCATGCGCGCCGGTCTGACCGAAGCGATTCGGGAATTCTGCGAATTCCGCAACCTTTTGCCTCGGGGGATCAAACTGACGCCGGAAGATGTCTGGGAACGCTGCAATTATGTTCTTTCAGTGAAACTCGCCGATCCGCAATTTTCCGGACAGACCAAGGAAAGACTGAGTTCGCGCGAATGCGCGGCTTTTGTTTCCGGCATCATCAAGGATTCCTTCAGTCTCTGGCTGAACCAGCATCCGCAAATCGGCGAAAATATCGCCGATTTCGCGATCCGGAATGCACAAAACCGGTTGCGGTCGGGTAAGAAAGTGGTCCGCAAACGAGTCAGCAGCGGGCCGGCCTTGCCCGGCAAACTCGCGGATTGCGCAAGCCAGGAATCGGGGCGGACCGAGATTTTTCTGGTCGAAGGGGATTCGGCCGGCGGCTCCGCAAAACAGGCGCGGGACAAAGACTTTCAAGCGGTCATGCCCTTGCGCGGCAAGATTCTGAATACCTGGGAAGTCGATCGGGGCGAGGTGATGGCCTCCCGCGAAGTCCATGATATCTCGCTCGCGATCGGCATCGAACCCGGGTCCGATTCGCTTGACTCGCTGCGCTACGATAAAGTATGCATATTGGCCGATGCCGATTCGGACGGCAATCACATCGCGACCCTGCTATGCGCGTTGTTCGTGCGACATTTTCCGGCCCTGGTCGCAGCCGGTCATGTGTACGTGGCGATGCCGCCCTTATACCGCATCGATGTCGGCAAGCAGGTTTTTTATGCATTGGACGACGCCGAAAAACGCGGAATTCTCGATCGTATCGATGCCGAAAAACTTAAGGGCAAGATGAATGTGCAACGCTTTAAGGGCTTAGGGGAAATGAACCCGGCCCAGCTTCGCGAAACCACCATGAATCCCGATACCCGGCGCTTGGTGCAGCTTTTCCTCGAATCAGCCGAGGATACCCACGATAGCCTCGATCTACTCTTGGCCAAAAAGCGCTCGGCGGACCGCAGAGTCTGGCTGGAAACGAAGGGGAATCTTGCTGAGCTCTGATAATCGGATGGGGTTCGCAGGGGCACGTCATGCCGTGCCCCTGCGGCGGATCAATTCACGCAACCGATATCGGGCTGCGTATCCCTTACATTTCGAGGCGCCGGTTTTCGGAAAGAGCGAAACCGAGCCCACCAAAACTTTGAAAATCTTATCGTCTGAATGGGGAGACGCCGCGAAGTATCGCAGGCCCGATTAGCTCGATAGAGTGTAAAACTGCCATTTTGAAGCCGAAGATAGTCTGATCGAACCTACGGAACTGTACGTTTTAAGCCCAGAGGGCGGCGAGGCTGAAAGCGATTGCGTCGAACGGTATCGCGCGGACTTCGTCGGACTCCTTGAAGGCGCATTCGAGGCGCCAGTGACCCTCAAGCAACGAAAACACTTCGAGGGTTCTGGCATCCGGATCGATTAGCCAAGCATGAGCCATGCCGTGGGCCGCGTAGATGCCGAGCTTATCGATTCGATCCATCTGTGCCGTGGAGGGCGACAACACCTCGCACACCCAATCAGGGACCATTTCGAAGAATGCGGTCTCAGGTAACGCAGGTAAGCGGTCGCGCCGCCAGCCGGCAAGATCAGGAACCAGGATGTCCCGGCCCAGGTGGAGTTCCGGTTCGTCCAATATCCACCAGCCACCGGGACCGCCATTACCCTCATCATAGGTAGGTACCAGTTTGCCCCCTACGATCGAAGATGCGCGCGCATGCCGGGGTGCCGGTCGCGGCAGAGTGACCAGCCGGCCGTGGATGATTTGCGCAACCAAATGCTCCGGGACCTTACAAAGATCTTCGTAGGTGGCTTCACGAGCGGCAGGCGTCGACATAGCTGGCTTCCGGTTGCGTCCAGGACGATAAAGGCTATTATCCAGCTTCCCGCCGACAGCCACAACCTAACCTACGAAAAAAGCAGGCATAGCGTGCTGAGCCTGTCGAAGCGTGGGCTTACGCCAACAACATCACATAGAAATCAAGAGCGGATGCCGCCAAACGTCGGGTTGTTGCTTCGCCTAACCCGACTTACATTTCTTATTTCGACCGGTTCCCGAATGTGTGGCGCCATGGCGATTTCGCGGAGATCACCGAATCGGGCGGCGTCATTATTGACGGCCGGTCGGACAAAGTTCTGAATCCGGGCGGGGCGCGCATCGGCACCGCCGAGATTTACCGCCAGGTAGGTCAAATCGACGAGATTCAGGACAGCGCGGCGGGTGCATTCCCGCTGCCTTTCGTCGATATGCCGCTGGTCGCCGCGATTCAGTTAAAGCTGTTCCAGACGATCGCTTCGGCCTACCAGCAGTCATTGAGCCGGAAACGGCTCCAGGATATCGGCAGCGCGATCGCCAGCGGCTTTCTTTCCAACCTCGGTAAACGCCAACTGCTGAAACTGATTCCGGCCTACGGCGCCGCGGCGGCATCGGTCATGACCGCGGCGTCGACCTACGCGCTGAGCAAGACCCTGGATTTTTATTTCAGCCATTCAGCCCATGGAGACGTCAAGGAACGCGCGATTTATCAG
>JBGTCG010000103.1:0-17388 GCA_041748915.1 Methylococcales bacterium | reverse complement strand
CAAGGCGTTAGCCAGCCGAAAAACCAGGAATCCGCGCCACCCCGCCCACGCCAGTAGGCCAAACGTGCGACGCCGGCGCTAAAAAATGCCCGAAAATGGCAGCCGGGCGCTTCAGCCAAATTCCAGCCGCGGATTTTGGGTCTTCCTTGTCAATTGACATTTCCGTGGCACTTTGAAACGAATCGGCTAACCTATCGCGCGGCGTCATCCACCCAATCGCTCATCCGGGCGCGCAGTCGCAGCATTGCCTGGCTGTTGATCTGACAGACTCGGGATTCGCTGATACCCATCGCTTCGCCGATTTCGCGCAGATTCAATTCGTCGTCATAATACAGCGATATCACCAGCCGCTCACGTTCCGGTAAGCCGGCGATCGCATCGGTCAACGCGGATTTGAAGCCGGCCTGGGTAAGTCCTTCGATCGGAGCATTTTCGAACTCGCCGTACTCCTCCAGCGCGTCGGCTCCACTCAAGGTTAATTCTTCGATGCTGAAAATACGGCAATTCAACGAATCCTGCAGAATCTGGTGGTACTCATCGATGCTTAGATGCAGGCGTTCCGCGACTTCCGCGGCACGCGCATCACGACCCGATTCGCTTTCGATCTCGCGGATCGCCTGGGCGACCAGCCGCGCCTTTTTGTGGACGGAACGCGGCGTCCAATCGGTACGGCGGATTTCGTCGAGCATGGCGCCGCGGATACGAATTCCGGCATAGGTTTTGAAACTGGCTCCCTGACTGGAATCGTAGCTGCGAATTGCTTCCAGCAAACCGACCATGCCGGCCTGAATCAGGTCTTCCTTGTTTACGCTGGCAGGCATCCGGCCGCCGAGATGATACGCGATTCGCTTGACCAGTGGGGCGTGCTCGGCGACCAGGGAACTGAGATCCGAGGCTTCCGTGTCCCGGTAGCTCGCGATGCCGGTCATAACGAAACTTCGTTCTCCATGGCGTCCGCGCCGATCAGTCGTTCCACAAAGAATTCCAGGTTTCCGCAAGCCAGGCTGGTCAATGGCCAGTTTTCGATTTTGCGCGCGAGATTCCGAAAAGCCTGCGCGGATGGACTTTGCGCATAGGATTTAACGACCGGTGTCTGCTTTTGAACCGACTTGCGCAGATAATCGTCGTCGGGAACGGCTCCTAAATAATTGAGATTCACCTGCAGAAACTGATCCGCCACCTTACCGAGCTTGACGAAAAGATTCTGTCCCTGCTCGGCGCTGGACGTCATATTGGTCAGCACGTGAAAACGGCTCAATCCATGGTCGCGATTCAGCAATTTAATGAACGCGTACGCATCGGTTAGCGAGGTCGGCTCGTCACATACAACCACGATAATCTCCTGACAGGCTTTGGCAAAGTTCACAACGCTGCTGGAAATCCCTGCTGCCGTATCGACGATCAGAGTATCGATTTCCTTATTGAATTCGCTGAACGAGCGAATCACAGCCGCTTGTTCGTTAGGAGAAAGTTCGGCCATTTTCTGGATCCCGGACGCTCCTGGTATGACCATCAATCCGGATGGCCCGGTCACAATGATCTCGTCCAGGGTTTTTTCTCCGTCGAGTACATGCAAAAAACTATAACGCGGGGAAAGGCCCAGCAAAACATCGATATTGGCCAGCCCCATATCCGCGTCAAACAGCGCGACCGAGTGACCGAATTCAGCCAGGGCTATACCCAGATTGACCGATACGTTGGTTTTTCCGACGCCGCCTTTTCCACTGGTGACCGCAATGACGCGGACCGGACGCTTAGATTGCATAGGGTTTGACGCTTGCGGCCGTAGGCGAATCGTTTTGAATGCCGATGAAGTGAACAGCCGAAAACCTTACGGCCCCAGTATGAACAGTAAGCCTTGACATAAGTTTCTCCTATAGATCCGGTTGTATGGGTCTTTTCCCCGGCGCCGAAGGGCCGGTTATCCGTACGCCTGAGTTCGTGGCTCGTGCAGCAAATTATTCGATTGCTGGAGCGGAAAAGCTTTCGCGGAACTTGCCGCGAAAATCTTTCCGGCCAGACCATATTCCGTAGCCGGTCTTAAATTTTCGGGAACTTTCTGTCCGTCACTGATAAAGGATAAAGGCAATCTATTTTCGATCAGCGCCGAGACGGCTGCCCCGGCCGAGACTGTTTCGTCCAATTTAGTCAGAATACCGGCATAGGGTTCGAAAACATTGAAAGCCTCGATGGTTTCTTTCATGATTGCGTATTGCGTCGCCGCGGACATTACCAGATAGCAGCGAATCGGCAGTTCCTTGGCGCGCAACACCGGAAATTGCTCCGCCAGGCGCATATCCCGCTGGCTCATGCCTGCCGTATCGATCAAAATCAACCGTTTGCCGATCAATTCCTGGAGAACCTTCTCCAGTTCGGCGTTGTCATGGGCGGCGCGCACCGGGATATCCAGAATGCGCCCGTAGGTATTGAGCTGCTCGTACGCCGCGATCCGGTAGTTGTCCGCGGTAATCAACGCAATATTCCGGGCGCCGTATTTCAGGCAAAACCTTGCCGCGAGTTTCGCTATGGTTGTCGTTTTCCCGACTCCGGTGGGGCCGACCAGCGCGACGATTCCCCCGTAATTCAAAAGATTATCGTCGAGCACCGTGAGATGTTGGGAAATATTCCGCTTGACCTTTTCCCAAACGACTGGAAAATCGCGCGAGTGATCGGACTGTCTGACGATCTGCCTGGTGATCGTGCGGCCGATATTCTCGGAAAATCCGAGTACATTGAGCTGACGCATCACCTCCCGGCAAACCGGGTCGAGCCGGACCGACTCCGTCCAGGAGATTTCGGAAAGTTGGGAATTCAAAAGTTCGCGCATGTGACCAAATTCTTTGCGCAATTCTTCCAGCACCGGATCGATGGTTGCCGCGGCAGGCGGACAGAAGCCGGACGAAGGCTCTGGCCGCGCCGATGTTGGTTCCCTGACGATGACCGCGGCGGGCTTCTGAACGGCGCCTGCATCGCGCAGGAATTGGCTGATATCCGGAAGATCGGCCGATTTTGCATTTTCCGGCGGCGCCTCGAGTTTGTCGGCCGGCGGTCTCGACTTCGGTCCGCTGGCTGGAGGATTCGTAGGGTCCGGCACGCGAATAACCGGATTCGTCTCTTCCTGGGGCAAAGGCTGCTTGGCCGGACTCTGAAATAAGGCCTGGTCGAAATCCATGGCCGCCACGATTTCGACGCCTTCGTCGATATTCCGGTTGGACAGGATCACCGCTTCCGCGCCAAGTTCCTCTCGAACCAAGCGCATGGCCTGCCGGATATCGGGAGCACAAAAACGTCTGATTTGCATAGTTCTACCTCAAAGACTTAGGCTGCGCGCTGGCCGACGGTGGAAACAATCTTGATCTGACAATTTTCCGGCACTTCGTTGTAGGCCAGCACATGCAGGGCACGAATTGTCGGCCGGACAAAGCGCGCCATCCACGGCCTGAGCAGCGAAGAAACCAGCAATATCGCGGGATTTCCCCGCGCTTCCAGTTGCTGGCTGCTGGCTTCGATTGATTTGTGCATCTGTTCGGCCAATCCGGGTTCAATTCCCGCCGCTTTGTCGCCAGCGCCTTCCAACGCCTTATGCAACAGGCGTTCCAGTTCAGAATCCAAAGTAATGACTTCCAGCTGGGAGGTCATTCCATTGATTTTCTGAGTAATCAGCCTGCCCAAACCTATTCTGACCGCCGCGGTCAGAGCGGCAGGGTCTTGACTCCTCGGGCCGTATTCCGCCAAAGTTTCGGCGATCGTGCGGATATCCCGGATCGGAATCTGTTCTTTCAACAGATTTTGCATGACCTTCACAAAAACCGGCAGCGGCACGATTTTCGGCACGAGCCCGTCGGCCAGCTTCGGCGCGGATCTGGCCAGGCTATCCAGAAGGTGCTGAGCTTCCTCGTGGCCGAATAGTTCGTCCGAATGGCTCTGGATAATATGGCTCATATGCGTTGCAATCACGGTGCTGGCGTCGACCACCGTATAGCCCAGAGTCTGCGCATAATCCTTCTGATCGGCGGCGATCCATACCGCGTCCAGGCCAAACGCCGGATCTTTGCCGGCGATTCCGTGCAAGGCGCCAAAAACCTGACCCGGATTAATTGCCATCTCCCGGTCGGGATGAATCTCCGCGGCTCCGACGGTCACGCCCATCAGCGAAATCTGGTAGCTATTCGACGCCAGATCGAGATTGTCCCGGATGTGCACCGACGGCACCAGGAATCCAAACTCCTGGGAAAGCTTCTTGCGAATCCCCTTGATTCTGGACATCAGTTGTCCGCCCTGTCCTTTGTCGACCAGCGGGATCAGCCGATAGCCGACTTCGAGCCCGATCATATCGACCGGCACGACATCGTCCCAGCTCAGTTCGGCCGGTTCCCGCGAAACCGGTGGAGCCATCTGTTCCGCTTCGAGATTCTCCAGCGCCACATGACGTTTGTGGATCGAGTAGGCCGCGGCCGCGAGTCCGGCCGAAAGCAGCAGAAAAGGGAGGTTCGGCATGCCGGGAATCAGACCCAGCAGACCGACGGCGCCGGCCGTGATCGCGAGCGGCTTCGGATTATTCAGCAACTGGGCGCTGAATTGTTGTCCCATATCCAGGGAACTGCTCGTAACCCGGGTCACAATCACCGCGGATGCGGTCGACAGCAGCAGAGCCGGGATCTGGGCGACCAGTCCGTCGCCGATCGTCAACAGTATGTAATTATGCGCGGCGCCGGCCAGCGAGAGCTGGTGCTGGCTCACTCCGATGATCAGGCCGCCGATGATGTTAATAAACAGAATCAGAATGCCGGCGACTGCATCGCCGCGCACGAATTTGCTCGCGCCGTCCATGGAGCCGTAAAAATCGGCTTCCTGCGAGATTTCGGCGCGTCGCTCGCGGGCTTCACTTTGAGGTATCAATCCGGAATTCAAGTCCGCGTCGATGGCCATCTGTTTGCCAGGCATCGCATCCAGCGTAAACCTGGCGCTGACTTCAGAAACCCGTCCCGCGCCCTTCGTAACCACGACGAAGTTGATGATGACCAGGATCGAAAACACGACGAGTCCGACCGCGAAGTTACCGCCGATCACGAATTCACCGAAGGCCTCGATCACCTTGCCCGCGGCATCGCCGCCCTCGTGGCCGCGAAGCAGAACGACGCGCGTGGAAGCGACGTTCAACCCGAGCCGCAACAGGGTTGCTACCAGGATCACCGTCGGAAAGATAGCAAAATCCAGCGGTTTCGCGGTATAGACCACGACCAGCAAAATGATCAGCGACAGGGTGATATTGAACGTAAACAACAGGTCCAGGACGAAAGCTGGCAAGGGCAGGACCAGCATGGTCAGCAGCAGCATGATCAGGAGCGGCGCCCCGAGCCCGCTGCGCAGTATCAACTTCAATTTGCCGACCATAAAATCGCTGTTCATGTGATCTACCTGGATGAATTTCTACAAAATAGTGGAAAAGCGCGGCCGTTGCGTCAGATCCTGTCCCGATATTCATCGGGAATCGGAAATTCGGTCGGCAAAACCGGAATCCGCCCATTCCCCGACTCCGCGGTTTTGAGCTGATAGACATAAGCCAGAATCTGCGCGACGGCCAGGAACAGTCCTTCCGGAATTTCTTCGCCGATCTCGGTCGAACGATGTAAAGCCCGCGCGAGCGGCGGCGCCGAGACGACCGGCACCTTGGCGCCCAACGCAAGATTGCGGATGTATGCGGCGACCAGATCCCTGCCCTTCGCGACCACTCGCGGGGCTTTCGCTTGCCGCTGCTCGTATTTCAACGCTACCGCATAGTGCGTCGGGTTGGTCACGATCACGTCGGCTTTCGGAACTTCCTCCATCATGCGGCCTTTCGCCATTTCCAACTGCAGACTTCGAATCCTTCGCTTCACTTCGGGCCGGCCGTCGGATTCCTTCATTTCATCCTTGATTTCCTGCAATGTCATTTTCAGCTTTCGGTTGTGTTGCCAGAGTTGGAACGGAACATCGATCGCGGCCACCAGCCCGACCGCCGCGCCCAACAGCAAAAAAGCGAATCCGATCAGCCTGGTTCCGTGCGCAATCGCCGAGACGATGGGTTCGTCCGCAAGACCGACGAATTCGCCGAGATAAAGCAGGAAAAGCCCGGCCGTTACGCCGGAGATCAGAAAGAACTTGAGCAGCGATTTGATCAACTCGATCAAGCCGTGGAGCCCGAAAACGCGGGCGAACCCCTGCAACGGATCCATTTTTTCCCATTTCGGCGCCAGGGATTCCAGACTGAACGCCCAGCCGCCCAATCCGAGGGGGCCGGCGAAGACCGCAAGCACCATGAGGCCGAGGAAGGGAGCGAGTATGTCCGCGGCTTGCAGCATCACGTTGCCGAAGTGGTTCAACAGGATCTGGTCATCAAAGAGTTCGGCGCGGGAAATCCGAAATTCGGCGCGCATCAGCGCCGCGAGCGCCGACGCGGCCTTCGCGCCCTCCAGCAACAGCAGCGCCGATCCGGCGACCAGCACGACGCAGGTATTCAGCTCGCGCGACCTCGCGATCTGCCCTTTTTCACGCGCATCGGCCAACCGTTTGCTGGTTGGCTCCTCGCTGCGCTCCTGGCCGCTGTCTTCCGCCATCAGTGCTGGATCCCGAGGATTCCGCCCAGCGCCTGGAAGCCGTCGCCGAGCAGTCCGGAAAACCGGTTCAACAAAACCGGCACCGTGAGCCGGATAAACCACAAGCCGAGCAGGATGGTCACCACGAAACCCACCGCGAAGACATTCAATTGCGGCGCCGTGCGCGTCGCAACGCCAAATCCGATGTTGACCAATAAAAGGCCGATTATCACCGGCAAGGCCATCAATAAACCATCGGCGAATATCCGGGCGCTCCAGGCCAAAAGCGCCCAGATTCCCGACCGGGAAATCCCGGTAATGGAAATCGGGATGGTCCGGAAGCTGTCCAGCAGAATCTCGATCAACAGCAGGTGGCCATCCGTGGCCAAAAACAGCAACGTGGTCAATAGCACATAAAACTGCGAGACCACCGGAACCTGAACCCCGGTCTGCGGATCCACCATCGACGCAAAGCCGAGGCCCATGCTGTAGGCGATCGCCTGGCCGCCGAAGATGGCCGCAGCGAATACCATACGCAGGAAAAACCCGCTCAGAATCCCGATAAAGATCTGATGAACCGCGATCATCACGCCCGGATAGGTCAACAGTTCGAAAGGCGGGGGAGGGGGCAGCAACGGCATCACGACCCAGGTCAGCGCAAGCGCCAGCAGCAGGCGAACCCGCGGCGGAACCGGCTGGCCGCTGAACACCGGGATCGAAACAAACAGGGCGCCAATGCGCAACAATGGCCAGACAAACAGCGCAACCCAGCGCAGAATCTGCTCTTCGCCAAACGTCAACATGGGTTGAATCCCGAACGCTCGCCGCCGGTGATGGCCTAGCCGATCAACAACGGAATGCTGCGAACCAGCTCCTGCATGTACTCCACCATCACGCCGATCATCCAGGGACCTGCAAACAGTAATACGACGCCGATCGTGATCAGTTTCGGCACGAAGGTCAGCGTCATCTCGTTGATCTGCGTCGCCGCCTGAAACATCGAGATCAGCAATCCGACCAAGAGCGAAGTCAATAAAATCGGCGCGGTCAATTTGACCGCGACGAGCATGGTTTCCTGACCGACGGTCATCACGGTTCCCGGAGTCATTGGTTTCTCCCGCCGGTTCGAAGCGGATCTCGAGCCCCGCGGGACTGGATCGCCGGAATCCGGATCATAGATAAAAACTTGCGGCCAGCATTTCGATGATCAGGCTCCAGCCGTCGGCCAATACGAAGAGCATCAGTTTGAACGGTAGCGAAATAATCACCGGTGACAGCATCATCATGCCCATCGACATCAGCACGCTGGCCACGACCAGGTCGATCACCAGAAACGGCAGGAAAATCAGGAAGCCGATCTGGAATGCGGTCTTTAATTCGCTGGTCACAAAGGCCGGAAGCAACAATGAGAAAGGAATCGCTTCCGGCGTGTCGATGTCCTCGTGTCCGGCAATCCGCAGAAAAAGTTCGAGGTCGGTTTCACGGGTCTGCCGCATCATGAACGTTCGAAAAGGCCGGGACGCCTTCTCGAGTGCGGCTTTCGCCTCGATCTCCTGGTTCAAATACGGCTGCAGGGCTTCATCGTTGACCCGGTCGAAGACCGGCAGCATGATAAATATCGTGAGGAACAGCGATAATCCCAGCAAGATCTGGTTGCTCGGGGTCTGCGCCGTGCCCAAGGCCTGGCGCAGCAGCGCCAGAACGATCATTACGCGGGTGAAGGCCGTCATCGTAAACAGCATCGCGGGCAGAATCGTGAGCAGAGTCATCAGAGCCAGGATCTGGATCGTGACGGTATAGGTTTGGCCGCCCGCCGGATTGCTGGTCACGGTCAGGGCGTCGATTCCGGGAGCCGCGTGCGCCCCGGGCGCCATCAGAAACATCAGCAGCACCGGCAACACGACCCGGAATGCACGATCGGTTCTATTCATTGCCTGAATCCGTCATTGCCGGTTTGATCCGGGCCGCGAATCCGGGGCTCGCCGGAATACCCGGTTGGTGGCTTTCCGCGCCCAATAACTCGCCGGGCTGAAGCACGTGCAGAGTTTCGACCCGGCCGGGCGCGACCCCCAGCAACAACTGTCGTTCGCCGACCTGAAGCAGGACCACCCGTTCACGGGTTCCGACCGACAGGCCGCCAAGGATCCTGAGACGGTTTCCGTGTGCAGCCGAGAACTGGTTGAGCCGGCGCAGCGTCCAGGCCGAGACCAGGATCAAAACGATCACCAGCGCCAGTCCCATCGTCCACTGGACGAGATCCGACTGCGACAGAATCGGCGCAGTCCCGGAATCCGGACTCAACGCCGCGGCCTCGAGACGACCGGTAATCAGTACAAGGGCCAGGCCGGCGCCGGATTTTGTCATTGCAGTTTTTTCACCCGTTCGGCCGCGCTGATCACATCGGTCAGCCGGATACCGAATTTGTCGTTGACCACGACCACCTCGCCATGCGCGATCAGCGTTCCATTGACCAGAACATCCATGGGCTCTCCGGCGAGCCGGTCCAGTTCGACGACCGAGCCCTGATTGAGTTGAAGCAGATTCCGGATATTGATCCGGGTGCGGCCGATCTCCATGGAAATGGTTACGGGCACATCGAGGATCACGTCCAGGTTCAAGTCTTCTACGGTCGATGCCGAGGGTTCCTCGACGGCGCCCGTAAGTCTCTGAAACGTCGCCGGACACAGTTCATCCGGCTCGAAATCCGCGATCGGCGGAGCTCCCATGTTCATGTTTTCGTTCCTCCGGCCCTGGCTGGCGGTCTTTGCTGGGTTATCAACGACATCGTCGTTCGACTCCTGTGGGTTAACCTGCCTGGTCATGGTCTGCGCACGGATTGCGAGCGGACCAGCGTTGCGGATCTACGCCCGTTTGGATCCGCGACTAATTTTTTGGTAACCTGAATTGCGTAGTGCGATTCCGAGACTCCGACACGCCCCTTGAAAACAGGGACTCCCTCGGCGGTCAGCTGCACGAATTCCGGCATTTCGACCGGAATTACATCTCCGGCCTTCATAGTCAACACATCCCGGACCCGAAGCGTTTTTTCGATCAAGGTGCTCTGTAAATTGATTTCAGCCGACACCAGATCGGTGCGCAAGGCTAATTCCCAGCGGCTGTCGACTTCTCCGCGGTCGCTCTGGATTCCTGCATCGAGCAACTCCCGGATTGGTTCGATCATCGCGTAAGGCAGCGTAATGTGAATATCTCCGCCGCCCCCATCCAACTCGACATGGATGGTCGATACAACGACGATCTCACTCGGGCTTACGATATTCGCAAACTGCGGATTAACTTCTGAATTAAGATATTCGAAATCGACGTTCAGGACCGGTTTCCAGGCCTCCTGAAGGTCTTTGAATACCAGGTCGAGCAACAGATGAATGACCCGCATTTCGGTCGGTGTAAATTCCCGGCCTTCGACCTTGTTATGGAATTTGCCGCTGCCGCCAAAAAAATTGTCCACGGTGTTAAATACCAGATTCGGCTCGAACACGAACAACGCCCTGCCCCGTAACGGGTTAAACCGAATCAGGTTTAGATTGGTCGGAACAAACAGGCCGCGAATGTAATCCGAAAACTTGAGGACCTGGATGCCGGATACGGCGATCTCCGCCGAGCGGCGCAGGAAATTGAAGAGACTGATCCGGAAATAACGGACGAAACGCTCGTTGATCATTTCCAGGGTCGGCATCCTTCCGCGGACGATCCGGTCCTGATTCGCAAAATCGTACCTGACCGGTTGCCCTTTCGGCGGCTGATCCAATTCGGTCTCGATCGAGCCATCGTCGACTCCATGCAACAGCGCATCAATCTCGTCCTGTGAAAGTAAATCGTTTCCGGCCATGGTTATTGCATTACAAAGCCGGTGAAGAATACTTCTTCGACTCCCTTGTTGCCGGTTCGCTGTTCAAGAATCGTCTGCATTTCCTTCAGCACAAGCTTCCGCAGTTCTTCTTTGCCGTCACGCGTCTGTAAACCGGCAGGGATCTGCCCGGCCAAGAGCAGCAGCAAATTGTTTCGAATTACCGGATCGTGCTTTTCCATCGCGCTGACCACTTCCTTCGACCTGGCCAGGGCGGTCATGTTAACTTGCATGAATCGCGCGCCCTCTCCCGGCCGGAAATTTACGGTGAACGCAGTCAACGGATAATAGATGGCGTCGCTTCCGTGATCGGATTTTGAAGCATCCGCGGCTTCCGGATTCTGCGATGGCTGGTTGGGCCCGCCGATCCTGTCCATCGCATACAATGTTCCGAGGATCACCAGAACCAGGAATAAAACACCACCGATAATGATAGTAATCCAGAACATCCTGGAAGATTTTTTTTGATCAATGCTGAGGTCGTCGTCGGCCATCCCGTCGTCTCCGGTTACGCTGCACTGACGGCAGCAATTATCTTGCCAGTATTAGACCTATCGAAATATCAAAATATTAGACAACATTCCGATCGACACGGCGGGATTCCAGCATGGCTCGATGTGCCGCACTAGCGGTGCACGCCAAAATCCCGGCGCTGAGCGGCAAGCCATAAGGCGGACTGCAGAACCGGCCGCAAGAGCCACAAGAGTGAAGGATCGTTCAGCATTGGTTTGCACAACACGCGGACCGCTTGTGGCGGTTCGGAAAACTTCGGGGTAATTTTGACGGATCGCTCCGCGGCAGGTAACAAAATCGAATTGACAAACAGTGGCGTTATACGTAAATATTACGCAATAATTGCATCTGTGTTCAACAACGGGTCCAACTGATGAGCGTCAATGAAAAAGTTCGTTTAAGCCTGCAATTGTCCAAAGATCTATACGAGCAGCTCGAATCGCTTGCGATCGATTCCCACGCCACCAAAAGCGATGTGCTGCGCAAGGCCTTGGGTCTGATGATTGTCGCGGCGGACGCGAAGAAAGCCCACAAAAAACTCGGCGTGTTCGATAAGGAAGAGCATTTGGAAAAAGAAATTGTCGGGATCTGACCCCGGCGGACATCCGACAGTCGATGTCGGAAAACTCATCGAACGTGGCGATGTCCATGTCAATATTAGCACCCGTGAATCGGAGGATGACGCCCGGGTTCGCCGATTCAAGGAGGTCGCCGGTTTCATTCTCGCGGTTTTGGTGATCGTGGTTGCCTTGGGTGCTTCAATTTATCTGATGTTCTTCCGGCCCTCAGCCAGCACCGATGAAAGAAAGTGGGCGCTGGGAACGATCAGCGCCATTCTAGGCGCGGTCGGCGGCTATCTGGTCGGCCGCAAAGGAATCTAATCACGCGATAATAGCAAGCGTATAGTGCGCGGTGCGCACATGGAAAATACGATCCCTCAACGCTTTCGCTTGCATTTCAAGTGCTCCATTACGCCGGAGATAACCAGTATTGGCTTGACTCGCGCCCGTCGCCGTCTATACTTTGGGAATCAAGTGGATAGGGATAAACGATGATAAATTCTCTCCTCGAATTGGAATTGCGCCAGATTTTGGACGCCTGCGCGGAAATGATCTTGATCTGCGACCCGGATGGTCAGATTCTGCATGCCAATCCACCCTTGTGCACGACCAGCGGCTATACCAAAGAAGAACTGCTCGGCCATCCCATCAGGATGCTGGACAGTCCAGATGCGGGTTGGGATACCAGATCGCGGATGTCGGCCTCCCTGAAGGTGGGCAATTCCTGGAACGGCAGGGTGCTGTTGCGACGCAATAACACCCCAGCGAATTCCGCGTCCGGCGAAAGCCACCAATCTGCCGTCAATTTGGATCAATACTGGGCGGAGGTGACCGTTTCACCGATTCACGGTTTCGACGATACCCTGTTAGGGTACGTCCAGATTCAGCGCGATATCAGCGCGGATATCGCGGCGGAAAATAGCCGGATTCAAGAAGCGGCCGACGCCCAAGCCCGCCTGCAAATCGCCCGGCAATTGGCCGAACCGACCGCGCTCGAAGCTCGATTGAATCAGGTGCTGGACATCCTGTTTGAATTGGATGGGCTCTCCCTGCGCAAAGGTTGTCTGTTTCAGCGAAACGGCGACGGCTGGCGCCCGATCGTGCTGCATGGATCATTTTCCGAAGCGTTTTGCGGGCAGGAACGATTCGTCGCTGCCAGTAATGGATTGTGCGCCCGGGCTGCCGATGCCGATGAAGTCGTAATCTCGGATGATTGCAGTGGTGACCTTTGCCAGGAGCGCGAGTTACCAGGAGTGCGGTCTCATGGCCATTACGTTATCCCTTTGCGGCATAACGGAGAAACGCTGGGCGTTCTTGCGCTTGACGCCGATCCTTATCCAAGCCGCGATGCGCCCCGCCTCGCGCTTCTCAAGCAAGTGGGTGAACTGATCGCGATGGCTTTGCTCCGCGAAGAAGCGCAGGCGGCGCTCACCGACGCGCGTAACCAGGCGCTTCAGGCCGCAGACGCGAAAGCCGCTTTTCTGGCCAATATGAGTCACGAGATCCGCACGCCGATGAACGGGGTGCTCGGAATGCTCGAAATCCTCGGCGATACGTCCCTTACTGCGGAGCAGCGCGAGTTGGTGGAAACCGCTTCCGGCTCTGCCGAGGCGCTTCTCGGTATTCTGAATGACATCCTTGATTTTTCCAAACTGGAAGCCCGCAAGGTCGAGATCGAAGCCGTGCCATTCGATCTGGTCGAACTGGTCGAAGAAACCTGCACCGTGCTGGCTACTCAGGCGCATGCCAAGGGCATCGAATTAAATCTGGACCTCCAATCCGGCCTTACTGCAAATCGGCTCGGCGATCCGACCCGTATCCGCCAGGTGCTGACCAACCTGATCGGCAACGCGGTCAAATTTACCGAAACCGGCGAAGTGACGGCGACTCTTCGCGCTCGGGAACAACGCGTCATTTTTAAAATCCGGGACACCGGGATCGGCATTGCTCCGGAAGTTCAGGCCCGATTATTTCAGCCGTTTACTCAAGCCGATGTTTCCACTACCCGCCAATTCGGCGGTACTGGCCTCGGACTCGTGATCAGCAAACACCTGGTCGAGCGCATGAGTGGCTGGATCACGGTGGACAGCAACCCGGGTCACGGCGCCACCTTCCGCTTCGAGCTGCCATTGCCGGCGCTTGATGACCAGCCGGATAAATCAACCGTCGCGCTATCCGGAAAAAGGGTGTTGATCGTGGACGATAACGCGACCAATCGCCGCATCCTGAATTCCCATCTGACCCAACTGGGCCTGATTGTAGCGGAAAACCAGGGCGGCTTCGAGGCGCTCGCACGATTGCGGAAAGATCCGGCTTTTGACCTGGTAATCCTCGACTACCATATGCCTGGAATGGACGGTGTGCAGCTGGCCGAAGCGATGCACGCCGATCGACGACTGACCGCGATTCCGCGTGTTTTACTCTCTTCTGGAGCGCAGCTTTCCGCGGAAAGCCGGCGGAAAGTCGGTATTCTGACCTGCCTGCTCAAACCGATCCGGCGCGACGGGCTGCGCAGGGTCTTGCTCGAGACTTTGCAGGCCGATCCCATGCCTTTGGCCGCACCGGCCCAGACGGTCGCCGATCCGAACTGGCAAGGCCGGCAAGTGTTGGTGGCCGAAGACAATCCGGTCAATCAAAAAGTCGTTACCAGTCATTTGAGTAAATTCGGCCTGGCCGTCGAGTTGGTCGCAAACGGCGCCGAGGCGCTCGCAAAATTGGCAGAGCGACGCTTTGATCTGGTCCTGATGGATTGCCAAATGCCGGTTATGGACGGATATCAGGCCACCAGAACCTTGCGCATGCGGGAGCAGAGTGAAATCCTGCCGCGCACCAGGGTGATTGCGCTGACCGCGTATGCCGGCGACGGTGAACGGGAAAAGTGTCTAAGCGCCGGCATGGACGATTACCTTACCAAGCCGGTGACCAAGCAGGCGCTGATTGAACTCCTGAACCGTCACTTCCGGGCCGATGCGACCAATAGCCCTGACCGCTCGAATGATCAGAAGCCGGTTTGTGATCTCGAGGCCGCAATCGAAACCCTGGACGGGGACAGGGAACTCCTGGAAGACATGATCCGACTGTTCCTCGACGATGCCCCTATCCGACTGGAAGTCTTGCGGCGCGCGCAGGCAAATCGCGACGCCGCTGCGCTGGCCGACGCGGCTCACGCACTCAAAGGCATGGTTGCGCACTTCCATGCGGCAAGGTGCCGCGAACTTGCCGCCCGTGTCGAACACGACGCCAGATGCGACGGTCCGGACGCGCGCGGCGATCCGACCGCACTGGCGGCCGCAGTGCGTGAATTGATGGCGGAGTTGCAGGCGAGCGTCGCCTATGTCTGAAGCACAATATTTGGAACTCAAGTCGATTGAACGTCTTCCATCCCCGGATGGCATCGCTGTCAAAGTGCTCGAGTTGGCCGGCCAAGTCGACGCTTCCCTTGAAAATTTAGCCCAGCTGATCCAGGCCGATCAGGCCTTGAGTGCGAAGATCCTGAAGTTTGCCAACTCGCCGTTGCTTGCACCGCGGCGGCCGATCTGCGCTATCCTCGATGCGGTGATCCGCATCGGCTTAACGACCGTGCGCAATCTGGTGCTCGGGCTCTCGCTGATCGGAAAGTACGGCGAGGGTTCCTGTCGGGCGTTCGATTACCCGCGCTACTGGGTCAGATCGCTTGCGGTCGGGGCAGCACTCGGGTGTTTGTCCGCCCGGCAGCGGATCGTTGCGTCGGAAGAGGCGTTCACCTTTGGGCTGCTTGCCGACATCGGACAGCTCGCCCTGGCCACGGCCTGGCCGGAACAGTATTCCCAAGTCATTGAGTATGCGGCGCCGGGCGACCTGATCGCCGCGGAGCGGAATCAATTTAATCTCGACCAACGCGAACTTACCCGATTGTTGTTGGCCGATTGGGGATTGCCGGAAATTTTTTCCGATGCGCTGGCCCACGAAAACCGTCCTGGCGCCGCAACCGATCGCCGTACGGGTGCGTTAGCCCGCCAGCTCACACTCGCTCGTAATGTCGCGGATTGGTGCCTGTCCGCGGAGCGGGAGGCGCTTCTTCCTGCTTTGGAGTTACAAATTGGCGAGCACCATATTACCCGGGATCAGCTTCCCGGAGTTTTGGAGGAAATTGAAAACTCCTGGCATGCCTGGGGCAAATTGATCGATATCAAAATGGTCGTGTCTGGCTTGCCGGTCCAAACCTCTCCTGCGTCGCGAGGCAGCCAATTGCCGGGATTGGACATCGTGCTGGTGGACGATGACCCGTTACTCCTGGCCCGACTCACAAAAAAGCTTTCCGCCTCCGGCCACCGGTTGCGCACCTGCCGCAGCGGCCAGGACGCGCTCAAAGAAATTTTACTCAACGTCCCGCAATTGGTTTTGACCGACTGGTCCATGCAACCCATGGACGGCCTCGAGTTATGCTGGACCTTGCGCCAATCAGCGATCGGCAGGGATTTATATTTGATCATGCTGACTGCCCATGAACAAGAGAATGACTTGATCAAGGCGTTCGAAGCTGGAATAGACGATTACATCACCAAACCGATCAACTTTAAGGTCCTGCAGGCGCGTATCCGTGCCGGCCAGCGAATCTGCGCCCTGCAAACCGAGCTGACCGGGGAGCGTGCCGAACTGGAACAGCAAGCCAAAGCATTGGCGCTTGCCAACCGGAAGCTGCAACAGGTCGCCAACACCGATCTGCTGACCGGCCTGCCAAACCGGCGCTATGGCCTGCGCCGCCTCGAGCAGGAGTTCGCACAGGCACATCGGTACGGCCGTCCCCTGAGCGTAATGATCCTCGATTTGGATCATTTCAAATCGGTCAACGACACTTTGGGGCATGCCGCCGGAGATGAGGTGCTCAAACATGGCGCCAGCGTCATGCAAGAAGCCCTGCGTGCTACGGATATTCTGTGCCGCTGGGGTGGCGAGGAGTTCCTCGCGATTGTACCCAACGCCGATCTTGCCGCTGCATCGACATTGGCCGAACGATTGCGCGAGTCGCTTGCATCCCGGCAACCGAAAGATCTCGCAATAAGGCGTCCAGTTACGGTCAGTATCGGGCTGGCGGCCTATCCGCAGGGACGCGATGTAGAACACCTTCTACACCTGGCCGACCAGGCGCTTTACCGCGCCAAGGATAAAGGCCGCAACCGGGTAGAGACCTCCTGAGCAAACGCTGATAAATCCATCCCGGTTTACTCGGCAGACGGAGTGGGCTGGCAGTTCAGACGAAAGCGATTGCAACCTTCGAATCCTCTCCGCATAAGTTATGGTTGCAAACCCGCAATGGGAAAGAGTCGGCCTGTAAGCCGGGTTCTGTCGTGGACAGTCATTCATCTGGGACGCACGTCGCCGTGCGCCTCTAGCGATCTACCCGGGGATCGTGCGGGCAACACGTTGGCCCGAAAGCCTTATCCCCCTATTTGATCTTGCTCCGGGTGGGGTTTACCCTGCCACTTCTGTTACCAGAAGCGCGGTACGCTCTTACCGTACCATTTCACCCTTACCGCGTGCGTGGAATAACTCACCATGCCCGCGGCGGTATATTTTCTGTGGCACTTTCCGTAGGTTCACACCTCCCAGGCGTTACCTGGCACCCTGCCCTTTGGAGCCCGGACTTTCCTCTACCGTTGCGCTGAGCACAATCGGCAGCGACTGTCGAGCCGACTCTTCAACCGACCATAGTACCGGATTGCGTCCCGCCAGACCAGACTTCAGCGACCGGCCCGCAGGGCAATCGGGCTTAAAAACGCTTGCAAATAGAAACAAGATGAGGTATTAGGCATATCTTTTTGATTCCTATGATAGCTACACCGACAGCCTCAATTATTCATCATTTTTCATCGATCCAGGATCCCAGAGTAGATCG
>JBGTCG010000102.1:0-4276 GCA_041748915.1 Methylococcales bacterium | reverse complement strand
CCGCTCCCACAAATGGCTGGACGGCGTTTCGGATGTAATTTTGGATCCCCTCTGGCGCTAGCGCACGACGGGTATCCAAAATTACCTACGCCTACCGGGGACTACCAGCCCTCGCGTTCGCTCTCCATGGCTGGCAGCGTTCGATGTACAGGGTTATTATATACACCAAATAATCTATTAATGCAATGATACAAACAACAATATACATGGGTACATCATCAGCCAAAAAAATAGCCGAAACGCCCGTCAGTTCTCGGTTTCGGCTATTTTAGGGTGTCAAAGTTAGGTCTAGGTAGTCCCCAAGGAGCGCCTAACCCAATCTACGCTTGCTTCATCAATACTCTATTCGAACTGACCCCAACACAGTGCGGGATGCGCCGGGAAACAGCACCGGGCGGCCGAATAATTGCGTTGAATTTTGCGGTACGTCGGCATATAGGCAGCGTTGTAGAGAACGGAAGTGACTGCGTTAGATCGGGAGTTTGTCAACTAACCGGATAAGCATGCGCGGAAGGGCTTCCCATCGCCTACCAAGTGTTTTCCGGCAACAGCGCGAATATCCCCGACCTTGCTGCCGCTCCTGATACGGTTACTCCAACGTTATCCGATCCGGCGCGGGTGGTCTTGCTGGTTGATTGCGGCTTATTGTCGCTCGACTAGTCGACCGCACTGGAGGGAATCTCCGTCGCCGCACGACGGTGCAGTATATCGTCGCCGTACCCGCGCGGCGCTACAGCGAATCGGCGGACACCGTGTCGAGGTTGGATTTTACGGCAACCGCGGAGGACCCGGCCGAAGGCGACTGGATTCGCGAGATCCGCTGGCAAGGCCGGCGGCGGATCGTTGCCCACGATCCTTTGACCGCCGCTCGCCAAGTCGCCGAACGGCAAACCCTTCTGGCCGAGTTGCTCGCCCAAGGCGAGGACTGGGTGAAAAAACGCGACCGCCAGGATTAGGGTGAATGCTTCAAGGGCCGACGCCCGACCGATTACGGAAGCCGCGCTCCAGTTCCACCTCGCCGTGGTCGAAGCCGGCCTGTCCCAGATCGTGCGTCTTGACCTCGATGCACCGCTCTTCGCCTATGAAATTGATAGCGACGTCAAGGCGCGCGCAGAACTCTTTGACGGCAAACTCGTGGGTGACCAACGTCAGGATCCCACCGGGATCGTTATCAATGCCATCATGGATCGTTATATGGATCGTTATAAGGATAAGGCGCTTGCCGATATTGAACGCGGATTCCGAGTAAAAGCGAGGTCGAAATTGCTCCGAGGCACCATCGTTTGCCCGACCGGATCCGCGCCCATCCGTCTCGCTTTCTCGTATTGGTTCTGTATCGACTCTGGGCCAACGACTTCAAGCGCCCTACCGTCCTCTCGCCGGTTCGTTGTCTGGAAACCCTCCGTCGCATCCAAAATCACCGGGTCCTCTCCCCAAGAAAACCCTTTCCGGGAATCGACGTTGCACCCCACCAACAAGAACTCGCCTCGAATCCTTCGTGTGGTGGCAATTTTAAACGCCAAAATCCGGAATTTAGGCGCCCATTATTTCAACATCGAATCATAACATTTGTCTTGCAAATCGGGGAAAGGCCATATATCGAGTGATGTCAATTTACTTTCTCCACGATCAGGAAGTATCCAAATGGGAACACTTGGCTTGTCGTTTTCGATATTTTCTTACCCAAACCTGTTCGTATAAAAAGCCATGTTATGTATTGAATTCCGATCGCAAGACCCTTTCCGATTATGGGAACGACCTGAACGTGCTTGGCAAAAATATCTGCGATAATCTCTGGGGTTCCCCCAATAGGCTCAAGCTGGATTAACGTCAAGCCGGAATTTTCAACAAACCGCCGCAAAGCAAATTCGGTATACCTGTAATAATCATTCGGTCGCTCATGAAGCCAATAATAGAAAGGAACACTTATAATAATTTTCCCTCCTTGTGCAAGGACCCTAGACATCTCGTTCCAAAGATGGTCAGGATTCGGTATATGCTCAAGAACATCCGAAAGAATAATTGTGTCAAATTCTCCCTTATCAAACGGTAGAGGCTTGGTTAGATCACACTCAAAATCAAGATATTCGTTCCTGTGTAGTGTATTTTCCCAATCGACACAGATATTATCCGTAACATTTTCCTTGTATGCCTGGTAAAAAGGGACATTACCGCAGCCTAAATCCAGTAATTTACCTTTCGCATACTTCTTAATATTTTTTTCATAGAAATCAGCAATAATGTCTGTGATTAGTCTCGACCCGGCACCAACATCTTTTATGTTTCTTGAGGCCATGAGCCTTCCATTACTGTAGGCAAACTTACTTGGTCGCCAGTTATTTTGGTTCTTCATGGAATCCCCCCATCAAAATAATAATATTTTAACTTCGGAACTGTTAATAAATAACTGTAACAAATCTAACTGAACTGCGGATCGATCCTATAGTTCCATTCGCCATGAAATGTACTCCGAGTGACGCGGATTTTTTCAAACTCCGCGTCACTCACTCGGATGCCGGATGGATACGAAGAGTCATCCAGTTCGGCATGTAACTTTCAGTCCCTTCCGAGTGGTAGTCGCGGCAATGAGATTGACGATTACCTGGTGACTAATCAAGGGCTGACGGCGCCAATTCATGCTGATGTAAGAAAATAGACGATGCTCAATTTTGTTCCACTTGCTGGAGCCTGGAGGCAGGTGAACGATCTGAATCGGGATCTTGATTTCGTCGGCCAATCGTTGCAATTCCAATTTCCAAAGCCGTATTCGGCTGCCGTTGCTGCGTCGTCCATCGGCCGTGATCATCAATTCCGATGCCACAGGATAGCGCTGCTCGCCCATCGCATTCCACCAGCGGCGAATGGTTTCCACCGCGAAACTGGCCGTGTCGTGATGCATTCCGACACTGACCCAGCCAGTGTTACTGGCCAGGTTGTAGACACCATAAGGATTCGCACGTCCAAGTTCCTCATCAACGAAGTCATGCACCTTGACGAATTCCGGCTTCCCTTCAGGACACCAAGTCGTGCCGTTGTTCTTGAATGCGCCAACCAGTTCTTTTTTCTTGGTATCAACCGAAATGACTGGATTGCCTGCAAGGAGTCGAAGTTCGGTCTGCGCGTTGATAAACTCGAATTGGGCGTTGCGGTCCGGATGATCCGATCCTTCCGTAACAAATCACCCACGATCGGATAGCTCACCGAACGGCCGTTCCGAGTCAACTCAGCGGCGATCGTACGCAGGCTTTTACAGGTCCAGCGTAGCGGTGATTCGGGATCACCTCGTGTCGTCGGTTCGACCAACTTCTCCAGCGCCGCCATCAACCCGGAATCGACCATGACCACCGATTTTCTGCCCGCGCCCGCCTTGCGAATCCGCTTGGGCTGACTTTCGACGCGCACTTCCGCAGCCGCCAGTTCTTCCAGTCCAACATGAATCGCGTGTCGAGACACTCCGGTAGCCCGTGCAACCCTAGTGATGCCGCACGACCCAATACCGCCGCCTCCGCGCCGCAAACAGGTGCCTCATGCGTTCATCCAAAGTCCACTCAAGCTTCTCGAATCGGGTACGTATCGGATCAATGTCGTCGTCAATTGTCATGCCGACAATATATCATCTACGATTCGATTGTTATAGTAGTTCTTTAATAACTCCTTATCCCTCGTACGCAGCATCAAGGATAAATGTTCGGTCGACTTAACCATCGCTGGAGCACGCCATTTAAAGGGGATTGTATTTCGGAACGGCGAAATTGTCGAACGGAATCGGCTTTGTTCTATGTTGTCGTCACGCGAAATATTTCCTAACTGATTGCGTTTGGTTTTTCGCCGCGCTGTCTGCGCATTCCGCTCATAATGACCGCCCATTCCGGGGAACTTGACCGATGTGCACACTGCGTATCGCAGGGGTTATTTTCATCGCAATCGGTCCTCCCACGTTCAGGATAGAAAATCCGATTATTATGTCCGGAGTGCTTGTCGGTCCTGATTTACGAGGCCTTCGATGTCCCACGGCTGGTTATATATATGTAGTAGCACGTCATGGTTCTGCGGCCATTACACGAAACATTAGAACATGCTATCGTAACGGGATGTTCGTGAAGTTCACCCGATCCGGTCCACGCCGCTACGGACAACTCGTCGAAGCCTTTAGAAACTGTTTGGAAATTAGCCTCGCCGCTTCCTCCTGCGTCAGCCGGCTCGATTGCCGGCCTCTGTACGCTTCTTCAAACCTCTTCTTCCGAGTCTCCTGTAGCCATTCTGTCCGTCTCATATT
>JBGTCG010000101.1:0-4094 GCA_041748915.1 Methylococcales bacterium | reverse complement strand
AGCCGGTCACAACGATTTGGAAGAATGGGAACAAAAAAACATTCCTTATACCGTGCGAAAAAAGCGTCAGGCTTTTTTGGGTAATATCCAAAATCCGGGAACTTTCCAAGCGGGATAAAGGGGGTATTTCGACAGCCTAGTAACACCCTGCCTTCGCAGGTGGGCTACTTGTTTCAGCCCGTACGGCCTGCTCCGGTTGTCAATTGTTTAGAGGCTACTTTCGGACAATATGCCGGTACAGTATGCTCCTCCGGAACAGCGGGCGGTCACCAAGGTGGCGCGTCGAGTTCCTTTGTTGGTTGGTTGATTGACGTTGACCACTAAGTCCGGGATGATTTCGGAACGATGTCTGGCGTTGGGCTGAGGAAAGTAGAACCATTGCGATTCCGAATCCGATCAATCACGGTTTGTTTATCGCGGAAACAATAGCTCACGTTAACAAGTACATAGATATGACCATGCCTTCCGAGTTAATCAGTGAAAAAGAGTTTACGTCCAGGACCCTCGAAGCGGTTATTCGGGTTGGTCTGATTGCTCTGCTTTTGATCTGGTGTTTCAAAATTGTACTGCCGTTTGTCGTACCGACGATCTGGGGGGTCATTATCGCGGTTGCCATTTTCCCGGTTTATGACTGGCTTCAGAAACTGCTCGGCGGGCGGTATAAGCTGACCGCCACGCTGTATACGTTATTGGCACTCGCGCTTCTGATTACCCCGGCCGTGATGATATCCGGGTCATTTATCGAAACCACGCAATATCTTGTTCACGAACTGAAACAAGGCTCGCTTTCGGTGCCCCCGCCCGGCAGCAATGTCAGGGATTGGCCGCTGATCGGTGAAAAAGTTTATGCTACCTGGAAACAGGCGTCCATGAATTTGGAAGGAACTTTGAAGGAGTATTCGCCACAGGTCAGATCGGTCGCCAGAATGTTGTTTAGCACGGCACGCGGACTGGCCGGCGACATCCTGCAATTTATCATCGCGATTATTATTTCCGGTGTGTTGGTGGTCAAATCGGCTGAGTCGTACCGGTTTACACTCCGATTTTTTCAACGGCTGAGTGGCGAAAAAAACGGACTTCTGTTCACCAATCTGGCTCGATCGACGATTCGCAGCGTCGCCCAGGGAGTACTTGGCATCGCGATTATCCAGTCGGTCCTGCTCGCGATCGGTTTTTATTGGATGGCAATTCCGGGCTGGGGCATCTGGACCGTTGTGATTATGGTTTGTGCAGTGGCCCAGCTTCCTTTGTTATTGGTGTTGGCGCCGATCATCGCATACGTGTTCTCCGTGTCGGAGCCGGCTCCGGCGATTGTATTCACGATCTGGAGCATTGCTGTCGGTCTCAGCGACGGTTTCTTGAAACCCCTTTTACTAGGCCGCGGTATGCAGACCCCGACTCTGGTCATTTTGGTCGGTGCTATCGGTGGAATGATGCTTTCGGGCATTCTCGGACTGTTCGTGGGCGCGATCATTTTGGCTCTGGGTTATGAACTGTTCATTGCCTGGCTGAACAAGGACAATTCGGATATAGAAGCCGCCGGGTAAGCAAAGTCAACTGTAATAGTTTGTACAATATCTGACAGTTGGCGGTTAATTTGGTGGTGGACCTCTGCCGAGGTCAGGGCTTAGCCCCGATCTCGGTAGCGAAACTGGTGACGATTTTAACCATAATGCGCAGGCTATTGCGTATGCGGATATACTCGCACCTACCAGACATTAAGCGATTGCGGTGCGCAACGATGCTTAGCCGCTGTACCAGGTGAACGAAATCTACCTAAGAGGAAACAATTTTGGATCCAACTTAAATAGCAGTTGTTTGATGTTTTCAATAACTTCTTTAGTTGTTCGTTCGCCAACGGCAGCCAATTCGTCAGTTTGTTCGAACGCGGAAAGATCGAATGCCGTTACATCGGGTTCGATCACAAAATCAGCGGGCTGAACTCCCACAGAATTCATGTTGAAGCTCTGCACCAGTTGCCCCCGCATGATGACTTTCAGGAATGACGGCGATCCATGCTTTTTGGTTGGTTGATCCGCTCTAATTCCACAGAATTCTTGTTCTAACTTGGCTGTCACAGTGGATGCCAGCACGAAATTACAACCTTTCCGGGCTAACACGTCCGCGGGAATATTATTGATCAGGCCTCCATCGACCAATGCCGTACCGTTGCCGATGATCGGCGACGAGAGTCCCGGCAAGTTAATGCTCTCCAGAATGCCGTGAGTCGCATCGCCTGTTTCTCTGACCACTGGATCAGCGCTAACCAGGTCGACTGTCACCGTTAACATCGGAATCGCCAGTTGCTCCAATCTAGAATCACCCAAATACTTTCGAAGCATTGGTTCAAATTGTTTTCCCCGGTATTTGTACAATAGATACCAGTAACTACCGCCAGGCAAGTGGCGAAATAACCAAGGCAATCGAAGGTCATTCTTGAAGCAATCTATTGTATGATCGATATTCATGCCCGACGCGTAAAGGGTTCCGGTCATGGCGCCGGCACTGGTGCCCGCTATCATGTCAACAACTATTCCGTTTGCTTCCAGCACTTTCAGCACTCCCAAGTGAGCCATGCCGCGCGCGGCGCCACCGCCGAGCGCGATTCCAATCTGGACCCCACGAAGATAATGAATTATCCGCTCTAATCCTAACTGCAGGAGATTTCCTTGGTTCCGCGCAGTTTCGGAAAAAGAGATTTTAAAACTGCGTTCAACAAAGCTGGAGTACTCCGGCAGATACGGCGCGATGGGGGTTTCGCGGTCGAGCAACCAAACCAAGTGAATTTTGTCACGCCATCCCGTGACCTTGCTTTTTAGTGCTTGTAGTTTTTCAATCGCGTCACCTACACCATTGGGGCGAATACACCAAAAAATCGCATCAGAGGTACTCATTAGAAGAACAAGATGATCCAGTTCATGATTGGCATCAAGGTCGATAAACATTCGTCCATACTTGGCCCATTCCTTCAGCTTCGCTCGTCGTTGCTGATCAGGAAGGAACGTTCCATCTTTGAACAGTAATTGGAATGGCACCCCTTCAATTGGTTGCCAATTGCGATCGTCGCTCGCGACGCAGGGCGTGGTTTCAATCTGTGCCAAGCGCCGCACCAACCGTGTTGTTAACGAACGGGTAAACGCCGAATGATGCACGACACCCACCACAGACGGCTGACTTTTCGTGCGGTCAACCATTACAATTTGTCTAACCAGTTTCCCAGCAAGATGATACAGATTTGTTTGTAAGTCCGAGTGCTTTGCCATCAGTTCAAATAGCTGTTCGATGCCCACTCGGATTACCGTGGAAGGCTCGGTGGCGACCACTCCGGTATTCGTATGCTCGCGATGCGCCATTGAAAGCAGACCGAATACCGAGCCCCTGATTAACGGTCTGTCGAGGATCTCTTTACCGAACAGATCCAGCACGGTGATACGTAGACGACCGCTGACCATGAAGACAATTGCTGTCAGTTTTTCGTCGGCACGATGTACTACATCCCCTTCTTGGAACTGAACGTAATTGCCAACTTTGGACAGGTCGATAACCGCCTCTTCACTCAGCTCATTGGCCCAAGGGAGGCGCCTCAGGACGGCAATCAGGTGTTCTTGTGTCGCCTGATCATTCACTGGGTTCATGTTGTTCCTTAGAGTTCAAATTTCATTGACTAAACAGGAAACCATGCTCTCTGGGCGTGGTCCGAGTTCAACGGCCCTGCCATTTGAACAACTCATAGGATACTCCCAAGTTGCGTTGCATTAACAACTATCAACGGGAGATAACCGATAACTGCGGTGCACCACCGGCTTGAAGAGACTCGGGCGCAGAATGTTCCGTGGAGAAAATGGGGACCGTATCTCAGCGAGCGGCAATGGGGCACCGCGGGTCGATCAGGCTAAATTTGCCGGTTCCCGCCTTATGAATTTCGCTTCCGAAGAAAAAAATTCGTGAGCAGGTCCGAGCAACGGTCCGCGAGAACCCCGGCATCCCATTCAATCCGGTGATTAAAAAAAGAACGGTCCGGCAACGAGATTGCGCTGCATACCGCGCCGCGGACCGGATCGGCCGCGCCAAACACCAACCGTTTGATGCGCGCG
>JBGTCG010000100.1:0-2712 GCA_041748915.1 Methylococcales bacterium | reverse complement strand
GCGGGAGAATGTGTACATGAACGCCGCCGTGCTCGGTTTGAGTGGGGAAGAGGTGAATGCGCGCTTTGATGACATAGCCGCCTTTGCCGATCTTGGCCAGTTTCTTGAGCAACCGGTCAAGACTTATTCCAGCGGTATGGTAATACGGCTCGCCTTTGCAGTAATTGCCCACGTGGATGCGGATGTGTTGGTCATTGACGAAGCCCTGTCTGTGGGCGACGCCTTTTTTGTACAAAAGTGCATGCGGTTTTTGCGAAGCTTCATGAAGACCGGGACGGTGCTTTTTGTCAGCCACGATACTAGCAGTGTCAAGAATCTCTGTAATCATGCCATTTGGCTGGAAAAAGGGCAGGTTTTACAGGAGGGGTCACCCAAAGAGGTTTGCGAGCTGTATTTGGAGGCGTTCTATGAGGCTGAGCAAGGCAAGAGCAGTACGACAAAGCTTAAAGTCATTAAGAATCATGATGCCAACCGTCCCCTGAAAGACCAACGATTGGAATTCTTAAACACCAGCAATTTACGCAACGACCTCCAGATTTTCGAATTCGATCCCGAGGCGGCGTGCTTTGGAAAAGGAGGCGCGCAAATCATCAGTGTCGAGCTGCTCGATAAGGCAGGCTCGCCGCTGGCTTGGGTGGTGGGGGGAGAACAGGTAACTTTGCGTGTTATTTTAAGAGCCCACGAGAGCCTTGATGCGCCCATTATTGGCTTTTTTGTCAAGGATCGTTTGGGGCAAGCCCTGTTTGGTGATAATACTTATCTGAGTCACAGGGATATTCCGGTATTTTGCGAGCCGGAATCCGATGTTCAAGCGGGTTTTACATTTCTGATGCCCATCTTGCCGCCGGGTAATTACAGCATTAATGTGGCTATCGCCAATGGCACTCAGGAAAATCATGTGCAGCATCATTGGATACATGATGCCGTCTTGTTTAAATCAGAGAGCAGTAGCGTTTGTACCGGGCTAATCGGGATCCCAATGCTGGACATCGATTTAAAACTATCAACTAAATAGACCTGAAAAGTGCAAGATATGGAATTTACAGGCGAAAAATTTTTTCCAGAAACTCACGGCAATATCGAACTGGACCATTTGCACCGCTATCTGCTTGCAAGAGAGTTTGTTTCCGGGAAGGTGGTGCTGGATATTGCGAGTGGCGAGGGATATGGTTCCGCGATGCTGGCGGATTGGCGACCTGTACGCGGTGCCTCGGTTGATGTCGTAATATCAGGACAAGCGTTCGAGCCCATAGAGTTTTTCTGGCTAACCGCGCTGGAACTGGCTCGCGCGCTTAAACCGGGCGGATTAGCGTGCATCATCGCGCCATCGGCGGGGCCCGAGCGCCGTCACCCTGTGGATTGCTGGCGTTTTTATCCGGACGGAATGAGGGCTTTGGCCGATTTTGCGCAGCTCGAAGTACACGAGGTGACGACTCAGTGGCAGGACGAGGGCTATGCGGATGGCAGCGACTGGTGGCATGATTCGGTTCTGGTTTGTCGTAAACCCGATCACGGATTTCGGTGGAATATGAAAAGCAATTTGAAGCGTCGGCTGCAGCACTGGGTTCTTACGATGAGAATGCTAGCGTGAGTCCAAGTCGGTTATTGGATGGGTCCGTATATTCCGAGGACGTTTGTTCACCGAGCGATAGTAGCAAGCAACTGCGAACGCCGAATACGATGAACCCGCTTGACTTGCTCAGAACAGCGTCTTTTTCACCGAATTCACTTCGATTTCCGGATGCATGGATAGGACACATACCATTTGCCGTGTGGTTAATCCAGCGGATATCCCCAAAAATTTTCGTTGAGTTGGGCACGCACTCGGGAAATTCGTACTTCTCATTCTGCCAGGCCGTTGTAGAGGCAAATCTCCCCACCAAGTGCTATGCGGTAGATACCTGGCGGGGTGATAAACACGCCGGGAAATATGGTGAGGAAGTTTTCCAAAACGTAAACGCACATCATCAAGAATACTTCGCTGGATTCTCGCGTTTGCTGCGCATGACCTTTGATGATGCTGTTTCATATTTTGAAGACGGCACGATTGATCTGCTCCACATCGATGGATTGCATAGCTACGATGCAGTAAAGCACGATTTTGAAACCTGGCTACCCAAATTGGCGCCGGGGGCAGTCGTGCTGTTTCATGACACGAACGTGCGAGAACGAGGCTTCGGCGTTTGGAAGCTGTGGGGGGAACTTCAAGCGCAATACCCGTTAAATATGGAATTCGTGCATTCTCATGGCCTGGGAATGCTTCAGTTCAGCAATGGCAAGTCAGAGGGACAGTTGCCGTGGCTTGCATCGGGTACAGCCGAACAACAGGGGTTAAAGAATTATTTTGCAGCACTTGGCGCACGGCAAATTGAACGATATGAATTGATAAACCTGCGCAAAACCGTAGCGGAGTGCGATGGGCAGATTGCCACCCTCAACCAGGTGGTAGCGGAACGGGACGGGCAAATTGCCAACCTGCATCAAGCGGTAGCGGAACGCGATGGGCAGATCGCCAACCTGAATCAAGCCGTAGCGGAACGCGATGGGCAAATCGCCAACCTGCATCAAGCCGTAGCGGAGCGGGACGGACAACTTACCAACCTGAATCAAACGATGGCGGAGCGCGATGGGCAACTTTCCGACCGTCATGAGCTAGCGGCGGATAGAGAAGCGCTCCGCTACACGGTCGCTGAATTGTATGCGTCAACAAGT